>JAFDTY010000055.1 GCA_019594055.1 Candidatus Haladaptatiplasma halalkaliphilum
CAGCAGCCTCCACGAGCATGTCCCGATTGCAGTGGCAACATGCGCTACATCAGCGATTACAACCGCTGGTACTGCGACACATGCCAGGGTTACAAGTAAAACCCAAACCCTTTTTTTACTTTTTTTTCCAACGTTAATTTTAATACGGATGTATATTCATAACCGTGACATATGACCTATGGAATCGGCGATACTTCACTCGTACGGGCACCGGGGCTGGAAGCCATATTTAACACCGGAGAGATCTATCTCAAGATGGAAGGTGAGAATCCCACGGGTACTCACAAGGACAGGCTTGCGATACAACACGTAGACGACGCCATCATCAGGGGGCACGACACCATCACCGTGGGCTCCTGCGGTAATTATGCCCTGGCCATGAGCTTCGTGGCCTGCAAGTCAGGGCTCGACTGCAAGGTCTTCATCCCGGAAAAGTACTCGGGCGAGATGATCGAACACATCAAGGGATACGGGGCAGAGATCTATCTGGTGAAGGGCGGTTACGAGGAATCCGTGCTGGAGAGCAGAAGGTACGCGGACGAAAGGAACTGGTACGATGCGAACCCTGGCAAGAAGAACACCCCCACCTCACTTGTCGCCTATGTTGACATAGCGGAAGAGATACAGAACGAACTCGGCGATCCCCCCGAGACCATATCCGTTCCCGTGGGGAACGGGACGACCCTGGCGGGTATACATCTGGGTTACAGACTCTTGTGGAGGAAGCACAGGTCCGACGCGATCCCACACATGCTGGGTGTGTCAAGCCTGGGCAACAACGCGGTCATCGAGACGATCTTACGGGGTATGACCGGGGTGGTGGAACTCTCTCCCCATGAGATAGTTGAAACCCATGTCAACGAGCCCCTGTTGAACTGGCACGCGTTCGATGGCCAGGAAGCGGTGAATGCCATCTACGATACCGACGGCATAGGGGTCGGCCTGACGGACCGGCAACTCCTTGATTATGAAAAATTGATGAGGGATGTTGAAGGTATAACACTCATGCCCGTGTCCGCGGGAACCCTGGGCGCTCTTGAAAAATATTTAAATGAAAGGACGGACAATGGTGGACCACATGTGCTCATACTAACCTCGGGTGTTAAAGATGTTCGGAATAGATGAAAGGATACCCGCGTTGATATACGCGGAAGGCGAGTTCGGTAAGCTGGATGGTAAGACCGCAAACGGTCTTGTACGTTTTTCAGAGAAGTACGAGATCATGGGTGTGATCGATAGCACAAGGGATGAAAGGTACGCCCATGAGGTGCTGCCTGATGTGACTGAAAGAATACCCATATTCTCCAGTACCGAGGAAGCACTGTGCGGGGTCCACAAGAAACCCATGGCATTCATCAACGGGATCGCCCGTGACTGTGGAGTATTCCCCTTTGAGATCAAGGATATTTTCCTGGAGGCCATGAGATACGGCATGAGCCTGGTCACGGGTACTCATGATTATCTGTCGGAAAATGAGGAGTTCGTCAAAATTGCCGGAGAATGCGGAGTTGATATATGGGATACTAGAAAGCCGTCCGATGCCAAACGTATGCCAGTGGGCAAATTGATGGATAAAGCCCTACCTCCAAGGATAGTTCTGGTGGGCACCGACTGTGCCATAGGTAAACGGACCACCTCACTGGAAATATGCAAGGAACTGGGTAGGCGCGGATACCGTTTCAACTTCGTGGCCACGGGCCAGACCGCAATTATGCAGGGTGCGAGATACGGTACGCCCCTGGATGCCGTCAAGGGAGATTTTCTCGCAGGTGAATTGGAGCACGAGGTATGGAAGGCCTCCCAGGATGTTGACATAGTGATAATCGAGGGCCAGGCGGCCATCTCGATACCCCAGGGTGGAGTGCCCTTGGCACTCTTGAAGGGTGCCGAACCCCACGGTGTTATAATACAGCACGCACCGGGTAGAACGGAAACGGACGGTTTCCCGAACTATCCGCCACCCAACTTGCAGAGAGAGTGGGATATAGTGGAATTCTTTTATCCGGACACAATTTTTGCCATAACCATCAATCACGAGAACGGTATCGACCCCGACGAGTGGAAGGAGAGATACGAAAGGGAGTACGGTGTCCCCGTCGCCGACGTACTGGTTCACGGTGCCGGGGAAATAGTCGACAGGATAGAGGAACTGTTCCTGAAGGTGGAGAGGTAATGATAAGGTACGTAAACGCACACAAGGATGAACGTGAAAAGGTAGAGGATTACATCGACCTTCTTCACCGTCATCTTCGTAAATACATTTCCAAAGAGGAATTACGGGAAGACGTAATATACTGTTTTGATAACGGCCGAGCAATAGGCGCGTACGAAGACAACAAGATGATAGGCGCGGTAGTAGGAGTATACACACCTTTCTTCAAGAAGTTTCATGTCGCCCATCTGGTGGTAGAACCTGATCGTCGCCGTCAAGGCTTAGGCCATGAACTCATGGAGCGGATCGTTCCCCCGGACATGGAACCCTCCGTGCACCTTAACATGGAGAACCCTGATACAAGAAGGTTCTACGAGAAGATAGGCTATGTTAAAACCCATGTGCGCTTCCAGAAGTTCACGCGGTAGAGTCGGTATATTCCTCTCCCGTGTCCATGGCTTCTATCTTCGCCTGGGCCGCCGCTATCCTGGCTATGGGCACTCTGTAGGGTGAACAGCTAACATAATCCAGGCCCGCGCGGTATGAAAATTTAACGGACGACGGCTCTCCGCCGTGTTCACCGCATATGCCTATGCTGATGTCTTCCCGTGTGTCACGTCCCTTGCGGGTGGTCATCTCTATGAGTGCTCCCACACCTTCTTGGTCCAGGGCGTAGAAGGGGTCCTTACGGAGTATGCCCTTCTCTATGTAATTGGGTACGAAGGTGCCCACGTCGTCCCGGCTGAAGCCAAAGGTCATCTGGGTCAGGTCGTTGGTACCGAAGGAGAAGAACTCCGCAACGGTGGCGATCTTATCTGCGGTGATGGCCGCCCGGGGTATCTCTATCATTGTTCCCAGTTTGAATTCCACAGCACTACCGTATTCGGAGAATACGGCTTCGGCAACGGGATCCACTATATCCTTCTTTATGAACGCGAGTTCCCTCACATCGCCTATGAGGGGAATCATTATCCTCGGTTTCACATCCTTACCGGCGTCCTTGACCTCCACGGCCGCCTCGAGTATGGCCCTCACCTGTATCCTGTAGATGGACGGGTAGGATATACCCAATCGGCATCCCCTGTGACCCAGCATGGGATTCGACTCTTCCAATCTTTTTACACGTTCCGAAATCTTCTCCAGGGGTAGTCCGAGTTTTTCCGCCAGTTCCCTTTGGGTCTCGGAATCCTTGGGTACGAACTCGTGTAGGGGCGGGTCCAGCAGTCTTATGATTATTGGGTACCCGTCCATGACCTGGAATAGTTCCTTGAAATCTTCCTTCTGCATGGGCATTATCCTGGTAAGGGCCCTGTCCCTTGCCTCGTCATCCTGGGCGAGTATCATCTCCTGGACGGCAACCAGTCTTTCCGGGTGGAAGAACATGTGCTCCGTTCTGCAGAGGCCTATCCCTTCGGCGCCGAAATCCAGGGCCTTCCTGGCATCGTCCGGGGTGTCCGCGTTGGTCCACACCCCCAGTTCCCTCAATTCGTCCGCCCAGCGAAGTATCTCCTGGAATTCTATGGAAAAATCCGGCTCCATGAGGGGTGCTTCACCGAGTATGACTTCTCCTGTTGTACCGTCGATGGTGATTATATCATCCTTGTTTACCAGGGTGTCTCCTGCTGTAAATCTCTCTTTCTCCAGGTCGATGGATATCTCCTCGGCACCGGCGACACACGGCTGCCCCATGCCCCTGGCGACCACCGCCGCGTGGGAGGTCATCCCACCCCTGCTTGTCAAAACACCCTGCGAGGCCGCCAGCCCGTGGATGTCTTCCGGGGTCGTCTCCGGTCTGACCAGTATTATCTTCTCCCCCTCGTTCCCCCTAATCGCAGCCTCGTCGGTATCGAACACCACCGCACCGGAAGCCGCTCCGGGCGAGGCGTTCAATCCCCGGGCGATCTTCCTTACATCCGCAGAGGGGTCCACCTGTTTGTGCAGCAGTTTTTCCACCTGCTCACCGGTTATCCGCATGATGGCCCTTTCCTTGGTTATCAGGTTCTCCTTGGCCATGTCATGGGCTATCTTGACGGCGGCATTGGGTGTTCTCTTGCCGTTTCTGGTCTGGAGTATGTAGAGTTTGCCTTCCTCGATGGTGAACTCCAGGTCCTGCATATCCCGGTATTCCTTTTCCAGTATCTTGCACACGTAGTTCAATTGCGAGTATATCTCCGGTAGTATCTCCCTAAGGTCTTCCAGTTGTTGGGGGGTACGTATCCCGGCAACCACGTCCTCGCCCTGTGCGTTCATGAGGAATTCACCGTATATCCTGTTCTCTCCCGTGGCGGGATCTCTTGTAAAGGTGACACCGCTACCCGAGTTATCACCTGTGTTACCGAACACCATGGTCTGAACGTTCACGGCGGTCCCCATGTCATGGGGCAGGTCATGCAGTTCACGGTATGTCACCGCACGTTTATTGTTCCATGACTCGAAAACCGCCCTGGTCGCGTCCATCAACTGCTCCCAGGGGTCCGATGGTATGTCGCCCACCAGTTCCTTGTATCTTCTGGTCACCTCCTTGAGCTCTTCGGCACCGAGGTCCAGATCTCTTTCGACACCGGCCTCTTCTTTTACCTCATCCATTATCCTCTCGAATTCGGAATGTGAAACGCCCCTGACAACGTCACCGAACATGTTGATGAAACGCCGGTAACTGTCGTAGGCGAACCGTTCGTCTGTCCTCTCTATAAGCCCCTGCAAGGTTTCCTCGTTCAAACCCAAGTTAAGGACGGTATCCATCATCCCTGGCATAGAGAAGACCGCTCCGGATCTAACGGACACAAGAAGGGGATCTTCGGGGGAGCCGAAGTTTTTTCCCGTAATACTCTCCAGCTCTTCCATCTTCTCTCGCATCTGCTCTTCCATTTCACCGGTCATCTGCCCTTCCTCGAGATACTTAAGGCATGCACTGGTGGTAACGGTGAAACCCGGCGGTACCTCCAGGCCGATATTGGTCATCTGGGCAAGGTTGGCGCCTTTACCGCCCAGTAGTTCCTTCATAGTCTTGTTTCCTTCGTTGAAAGAATATACGTACTTGGTCATGTTGAACGGGGTGTGAGTTGACCATATGGTATAAATAAATTCTGATGGCCGGAGATGTTAGACGGTCATGCCTTTCTGTCTGCCCGGGTAAAAGTTATATCCCCGAAGTATTTCGACCACATGTAACAGAGAAGGAACAATGATGTTGAAAAAGATCCGATACACGCCGGACGGGATCGCCTTCTTCATGACGAGCGACTATCCCGGTAGACCCACAATGATATTCCTTCACGATTCCCTGGGTTGTACGGATATGTGGGGGGATTTCCCCACGGAACTCGGGGTATCCGCCAAGTGCAACGTTATCGTCTACGACCGAAGGGGATACGGAAGATCACGCCCCTTTCCCTGCACACGACGGGATCGGGGTTACATGGAGCTGGAAGCGGACGAGTTGAGGGGATTGATGGAGTACTGGGCCCTGGATGACGCCATACTATTCGGACACAGTGACGGCGGTTCTATCGCCTTGATTACAGGGGCGAAGTACCCGGCCAAGATATCCGCCATAATAACCGAGGGTGCCCACATCTTCGTTGAGGAAGAGACGGTAAAGGGTATCATGGGGGCGATGGAACGGTACGTGGAAGGTGATCTGAGGTCGAGGCTGGAGAGATATCACGGTGATAAGACCCACGAGATGTTCCGGGCGTGGGCGGACACCTGGACATCGGAATGGTTCAGGGGCTGGAACATAGGGGGGTTTTTGCCGGCGGTGACCTGCCCGTCACTCATAATTCAGGGTGAAGTGGATGAGTACGGTACCCTGGCCCAGGTGGGGGAAACGGTGGCGGGGACGAAAGGCCCGTCGTCGGGATTGATCATTCCCGGGGTGAAGCACTCGCCCCACCGGGAGGCACCTGCCCGGGTCATCCAGGCGGTATCACGTTTCATAGGACAGGTTCTGGGCGATGATTAGTTGATGCACCCTATCCCCACATGCTCCTATTCGCGGCTTCCATGATGATCCATCACCATGGGGTAACTCTCAAAGCAGTAAAAAGAAAGGGAAGGGGGTTTATTTTAGATTGTCCAAGGAGATCAGCTCTATGGACGTGGGCAGTTTCGGGATGCTGCTTACCCTGCGAGCGACGAGTTTTTTCACTCCCGCCTCGGCGGCGATATCCACCAACCTCTGGGTGATGATACCATCGAATATCACTATCTGCGCCTGGTGTTCTCCCTTGTCCAGTACATCGGTGATATCTCTTGTAAGAACTTCCGCTATCTTGTTACCGTCTTTGTCCAGCAGGACCGCCTTTTTCTCTCCCTTTATGGAGTCGAGTATCTCGGAATAGCGATGCTTTTTCGTGGGCGGAGGACTCTCTTTTTCCACCGTCTTCCCTTCCGGGGCTGCCGGCGGCTTCTTCCCTTCCGGAGTTGCCGGCGGCTTCTTTCCTTCCGGAGTTGCCAGCGGCTTCTTCCCCCGTGATTCCGGCAGCTTGCCAACGTCGATGTCGTACATCTCCACATACTGATCGAAGGGTATCTTGCTCCTCAGGGCCTTCATTATCTGCTTCTGTGTCATCTCCTCGACTTCCGTATTGTCCGGCGCCTGTGCCACATAGTCTATCTCGGCGGTTTCAAGCAGTTCCTTGAGGATGAGCGAGCCACCTCTGTCACCGTCGACGAAAATCGTGGTTACTCTCTGTCGTGAGAGTTCCTTTATGCTCTGGGGTATGTCGGTCCCCTCGACGGCGATGGCGTTTTTGATACCGTATTTGAGGAGATTGAGAACGTCAGAACGTCCTTCAACGATGATGATGGCGTCGGAGTCTTCGACGTTGGGTCCCGCGGGAAGTTTAGCGTCACCGTAATCGGTTATCTCTTCCATCTGCACTTCCGCCCTCACGGATTCCGACAGATTGCTCATTGGCATACCGCTCTCCTGAAGCACTTCCGAAAGGAGTTTCTTTGCACGTTCGACGATCATCCTTCTTTTCGATTCCCTTACATCCCGTATCTCTTCCACGCTGATCTCGGCCTTGCAGGGTCCGACCCTGTCTATGGTCTCCAGGGCGGCTGCAAGTATCGAAGTTTCCACCAGGTCCAAGCTTGAAGGAATGATGACGGTTCCAGTGGATTTTCCCTTGGTCGAGCTAACCTCGACCTCTATACGGCCCATTCGACCGCTTTTCTGAAGGTCTCTAAGATCCAGCTCGTCCCCCAGTAATCCTTCGGTCTGACCGAATATGGCACCCACCACATCGGGCTTCTCGACTACGCCGTTGGCCTTGAGCTTTGTTTTTATCAGGTATTTTGTGGTACTTGGGTCAATGTCCATGTTGTTACACCTCTTGTGTATATATTGAAAAACAGTTGGCATCCTCTTTGTAAAACCTCATTACGCCTTGCTTGATTATCATCACGGCATCGGGTTTTTTATCGGTTAGTGTGATTTTATGAATCCTTTCATACCTAACTTAACTTTTTAATACTCTGAAGATTCCTACTGATTCCAATTTCAACTGTAATAGGATTGGGTGTCGTATATATATATTGCGGTGACACTCGGTAATATTTTAGGTGCACACATAAAATTGCTCAAGGCACCCAAAATTCCCACAATCTCAACGCCATGTAGATGAGACCCAGGGTGGATACCATCATGGGTATCTGGAAAGGATCATGAAGAAGGTAGTAAGGCTGAAAAAGATCATGGTTATGAACAGTGACCTTTGCTGCTGGGCAAGTCTTCCCGCAAGACCCAGGGCATCCGGGGTGCCCAGCACCTCGGCTCTGGTGAACCCGTAATTCTCGATGAGGAGATAATGAGAACTGGGCGGTCGGATGGAGATGTAATCCAGGATGACAACACCCCCGGGCTCGAAGGTTATGAAGGTGGGGACCATGGCACCGATGAACCATATCACCACAACGATACCATAGGCACCGAAGAAAAGGGCGCAGCACTTTTTAAGGAATGGTTTGACACACCCCCGCAAAACCTTTCCCGCCGATTCCAGGAACCTTACCTTTACGGCAACATAGAGTCCGCTGAGGAATATGATGGATACGGCCATGCGTTTCAGCCCGCTGCTTATCTCCTCCGCAAAGAGCATGTTGAAAGGGTTCAGATCGGGTATCTTGTGGATGAGTTCCAGATCCGCACCGTAGTACGCATATATGTGAATAACTCGGCGCCCGACAATCCCAGCACGTAATAATCTATGAAGGGGGGCAACATGACGATGGCGAAACCCGGTAAAATGGTGTTGTAGACCTTCCGTAACGGTGTGTCGCTGGCCATGGATAGTATCAGGGCTCCCATCACCGCAGGGGGAAATTGAAGGCGGTATGCTGGACCACCAGGTACATGGAGAAGACCGGGTATTCGAATATCAGTGATTCCGCAACGGATCGTACCACACCGATGACCACCATGAAGACGAAAGCGGTGATCAGGTTGAATCGATCCTTTTCGAAAAAGGCGATCAAACGCTCAAGGGGTGCTGATATCTTACCCGCTATACCTTTTCCATCAAGGTCCTTCTCGCCTGCTTTTTTGGACATTTCTACAACCGGGATTTACGTGCTAGTACTATAATTCATTTTTTTTCTCCTTCACATAACCTGAGGAAATCTTATATGTGCTGCCATTCGTTCGTTCGAACACCCATGCAAGATAGCTTTTTACCCACATCCGCTGCCAGGTTCAAACCCTATTACCTGTACCGACTAGTGAAATGGAAATTGGGAGACCGCCCGCCCATGGGTGTCTGCCTCAAGGTAACCGCAAGGTGCCCCATGGAGTGCCGGCACTGTGCCTGGCACAGGTCCCCTGAGCCGGAATTATCAACGGAGGAATGGTTTCGCCTGATAAACGAAGCAAGGCGGAGGGGCTGCATATTCGCACTCTTCGAAGGAGGTGAGCCCACCATGAGGGATGACCTTCGGGAGCTCATGGACCACGCGAGGTCCCGGGGCATGATAACCGAGCTTTTCACCAACGGTTGGAATGCCTTCCACGAGTACGTTCCCGACGCGTTCCGGGTGTCGGTGGACGGTGTGGGTGAGATCCACGATTGGTTGAGAACCCCCGGATCCTTTGATAGATTGATTGAGAACGTTGAACGAGTGGTCCGCAAGAATGTGATATCATGGACCACCGTAACCCGATACAGCATGGGG
Source organism: Candidatus Haladaptatiplasma halalkaliphilum (assembly GCA_019594055.1). Classification (GTDB taxonomy): domain Archaea; phylum Thermoplasmatota; class Thermoplasmata; order Halarchaeoplasmatales; family Halarchaeoplasmataceae; genus Haladaptatiplasma; species Haladaptatiplasma halalkaliphilum. Next base: position 9,329 of record JAFDTY010000055.1, read on the forward strand.
CACCTCGACGAGTTATGCGGATACCTTTCGGGAAGGGTTTCGGGCATGATGTTCAACTTTTTCTACCCCTATGACTAAGTCAAGGACATATCACTTTCCCGGGAAGAGCGCGTACCCATCGGAAAAAAACAGTTGGGGTTGAAATCAGGGGCTACGGGATATTGAACTCCGACGCCTTCCTGGAGCGCCTGGGGGATGACTATACCGTATATCCCTGGATGGGGTTGACCATATCCTCTTTTGGAAAGATACTGCACGGCTGCCCCCTCGATCAGATACGGGCATCCCACTACTGTTCCATATGTTACATGGTGTGCTGCAGGGAGCCCGCCCTAGCCTACGGTTTTAACACCGCCTCCATGAGGTCCATAGTGGATCTCACATGCTCGGAAAACGGTCTCTTGTGGTTCAAGACACCCTAAAAAATTTTTCTGACGGTGTATTCGTTCACGCCCATCCCCCTGTGGTTTTTTATCCTGGGCCTGCCCCTCTCTTTCAAATACAATTCGCAGGGGCCGAATTGTTCCGTTATGAGCAGTGATGGTAAGAGTGGCGACAATCGGATCTTAAGGGAATCGCTACCGGTCATGTGTAACCGAATGTTCAATCGCAGATCATCGGCAACGGCCTTGAGCCCTATCTCCGTGGGGATCCGTACACCGCTTTTCTCATCCCTTCCCCACGAGATGTTCTTTAGTGAATAGTTGTTCTTTTCTATACGATATATCCGGTGGTCGATGGAGACTCTCAGGTAGCCAACGGCGTCCTTTCTGTTGTACAGCTCCATCAGCGACACGCTGATATTTTCTTCATCCTCGGGATGGGAATCGTACCCGAAAACCTGCCACCGTGATGAAAAAGGTATCCATTTGCCCGCGTTGCCGTCATGATATCCCTTTCCCCGTATCTTCATCTTGCCGACGTTCCTGATGTTTACAGTCCCTTCCCCCCTTGCATCGTTGAAGAACATCATCCAATCCAGCCACGAACCCGGATAGATACGGGAAGGTATGTTGAAACGGTCTTTCAGGAAACGTTGTTTGTAATCCTTGAAAACCACATCCCATCGGATATTCTTTCCCCTACCCGTGATCCTTATCCCTCCGGGAACTTTTTTAATGGAAGAATCGCCGAATGTCCCGTCCGGTCTGCCGGTGGATAGTTTGCATGAGCGGAGGGGAACCTTGATCACCTCGGAGTGGAATCGTCCGTCCTGAAAAACGCTGGCGCAGATTATCCCCTTGCCGCAACCGGTGAGGTTCCGGGGGTCGCCCACCGAATAGCTGAAAAGACAGAAATTTTCACCGTCGCCGATGGTGAAATATTTCCATTCGATGAAAAGGGCGTCGGAGGCCTTTCCCGTGAGGTTTTCTTTCAACATCCATCCTCTTACCATGTTTAATCCTACGATAAGCCTGGACGATATAAAGCTTTTTATATTATTGCCAACAACATATTATTTCTTTTTGCATAGACCCTACAAAAATATCGGTACTGGACGGGAATATCTTATAAACTCAAGTTATAGGAGATAACAATCTTTAGCCTTTATTCGTCGGAGGTGCACAATCTATAAATATTGGAAACCGCTATTGGTGTTCTAGTAATAGTTAGTTAACCTATTGAGGTGGAAGAAATGGACAAAAGCAAGATAAGCGCGGTAATCATACTGCTCGTTTTGGGGATATCCACACTATCGATCGGTGTTGTGTTTTCATCACCTACCGTCGAAGAGCGTGTTGTTATCCTTGTACACAAAGGAGACATGACCGCCGAAACACTCGAGGCCCAGGGCTATTCTGTTTTAACGGATTACGAAGGGTTTGTTTTGGTTGAGACGACGATAGATATGCGTAACAGGCTTATGAATCAAGGTTACACGGTAGAGAATCTTGAAAACCGGGGGCATGTCGGCCTTATCTCCCACGCTTTCAACGTGGCAGACGGAGAACCTATCATACCCGAGAACCTCGTGATAGACAGGTACCCTGGTGATGGTCAAGGTTATTACATCATACAGTTCATCGGCCCCATAAAACCGGAATGGCAGAGTGAACTTCAGGACATGGGTGTGAGGTTCCACGAGTTCAGAAACATGTTCAATTACATCGTAGATATGAACCTTCGAACAAAACAAGCCGTAGAAAGACTCGACTTCGTTAACTGGGTGGGAATATATCAGCCCGCGTACAAATTCGACCACGCACTCCTTTATGAAAGAGATTTCATGCAGGTGGAAGTGTATTTCTTCGGGTTGGAGAATTCTGACCTTACTGCAGATACTGTAGATTCCATAGGCGGTCCAGTACTCAACACCGTAGAGGATCGCGTGACCACATTGATATCATCAGATATGTTGATCGATATAGCGAACATCCCTCACGTTAATGCCATCGAACTGAGTGTACTTGACAATGATTTCTTTAACAGTGAAGCCACATGGATTATGCAAACGAATTCTCCCGAAGACCGTAAGATCACGGACAAAGGCGTTACGGGTACAGGGCAGATAGTTTGTGTGATGGATAGTGAACTTTACATGACGGATGGCGGACATGAGATGTGGCGGGACACCGATGGAAATCCAGTAGGGGATAACCATCGAAAAGTACAAGCCAATTACGTACCAAGAGGTAGCTCTGCTAGTTTAGGGTCTGGTTTATATCACGGAACCCACGTTACCGGAACAGTTCTCGGGGATTCGCCCCCATATAATGTATACAATAACATGGACGGACACGCCATCGGAGCCCGAGTGATATTCCAGGATGTCGGAACGGCAGCCGGTGGTTTTAGCGGTCCGACCAGTATGTACGACGACGCGTACCTGAGAAGCAGGAACGAAGGTGCCCGTGTTCATACAAACAGCTGGGGTGGTGGTATAGGGGCCGGTTACGGTGCCAGTGCCAGGACTTCTGACAGATTTATGTGGGATTACAAGGATTATACCATACTGTATGCCATGGCGAACAGCGGCCCCGGTTCCGGCACGTTATCCACCCAGGCCGAAGGCAAGAACGTGATAAGCGTGGGTGCGGCGGTTAACGCGAACAGCCAGAACAACATGGCATCCTTCAGCAGCCGCGGCTACGCTGCGGATAACAGGATCAAACCCACCATCGTAGGTATCGGCCAGGGTGTGACCTCAGCCTCCCGTTCGGCTAGCGGTTACAGCAGTATGTCGGGGACCAGCATGTCAACGCCAGCCATAGCGGGACAGGTGGCTCAGGTAAGGCATTACTATGAAGGTGGGTGGTACCCATCGGGCAGCGCTAACTCTGCAGATGCGTTCAGTCCCAGTGCCGCACTGGTCAGGGCGACACTGATAAACAGCGCCGTGGAAATGACGGGGACCGGGGCGTATCACAACGGTCAAGAATTTCCGAATCGTGACCAGGGGTTCGGCAGAAGTTTACTCGACCGTTCACTCCATTTCCAAGGAGATTCAAGGAAGAACATCGTATTCGATTCGTGGAACGAGGGCGTAGAGTTATCCACTGGTCAGAGCTGGTCCTTGGAATTCCAAGTGGTCGATCCATCGCAGGAATTAGAAGTCACACTCGCCTGGACTGATGACAGAGGTCCAAGCGGAGCCAATCCTTCAAACCCTGCCATCGTCAACGACCTTGACCTTGAATTGATAAGGCCCGACGGTGCGAGGTTCACCGGAAATGCATATCAGAGTTACAATCCTGGGTACTCTCGTGCCAATCCCACAACCAACAACTGGAACGGACAGCGAACTGCCGAGTACGACGGATTGAATGTTGAGGAAAACATACTACTCATACCGGGTTACAACGACGTGCAAATAGGTACTTACCAACTCAATATAAGGGCGTTCCAGGTATCAGTCGGAACACAACCCTTTGCTGTGGTAATCAGTGGAGGGGTAACCGAAGAAATACCCGGTGAACCACCTGAAGTAACAATGACTAGACCTGACGGAGGCGAGGTTTTCACTGCCGGTACGCAGGAAGATATAACGTGGACTGCCACCGCAGGAGACGACCCCGTAGATTTCATACATCTATCCTACAGCGTTAACGCAGGAACCTCATGGACGGTCATCGAATCGAATTTGCCCGATACGGGAACATATAGTTGGACAGTCCCCAACGAACACAGCGACCAATGTTTGGTGCGTGTACGTGTCTTCGATGAAATGGGGCGTATGGGCGAGGACGAAAGTCCGGATGTTTTCGAGATCATAGGGACTCCCCCTGCACCACCTGGTAATCTAGTGGTGGAGCACACCGCAGCGCCCCATATGGCAGTGTTCGATGACTTCGCCGACGGTACCTACGACGGATGGACTGTGTACGATGGCACCTGGGACGCATCTCAGGGTTATCTACAGGGTTACGGAAGTATATC
>JAFDTY010000091.1 GCA_019594055.1 Candidatus Haladaptatiplasma halalkaliphilum
TCGATGTAATGTTCTTTTAACATGGTCGCCCCTGGACCACCTAAGAAAATTTTTCCTTCATCTTTGATGTGTTTCCTTGCAAGTTTAATAGATTCTACAGTTTTCCTATATTGAAAAGTAAACACCGTTGATATGTATATTCGGTCATAATCTGATTCAACTTTTGGATTTTTATTAAATTGTGAGTCGTTTCCTTTAAAAGCGTGTACTGTGTCATTTCTATCTTTATGAAATGCAGATAACTTCATTAATCCTAAAGGTGGATATTTATTCTTGTAATTGGGTTCAATCAGCAGTACCTTTAGTTTATCTGTCATCTTATTATACCCTAGAGATCTTTCATAAATAAACCTGATGGTGAAGGTGCTATCCCTCACCCAACATACACCTTCTCCCTGTGCCATTCCATCGCCAGCTCCGACGGCCACTTCCCTTCATCACTCGGCAGAGCGACCTCCTTTCTTCTGAACTTCGTCACTGCACCCCTGGGCATCTCTTCTTCTATGGAGGGTGAGATCATCACCCTGTAGGAATCGTCCAGGGTGAGTAAGCCCCTGTCGAAGAGCCAGTGATGGGTTTTACACAACGCCAAACCGTTCCTGATATCGTCGTTCTGGAACTTATGGAACGGGAGGATATGTGCTGCATCTATAACTGAGATACCAGTGGATGAGATCAGGTGAAAGCCACACACCGAGCAGGTCTCGTCGTATGCGGATAGTACCGCTCTTCTGAAAGCCGGGTCCCTGGAAAGCGCGAAGACGTCTTCTATGCACCCATGGTCCATGACGAACTCTTCCATGATCATCTCGTTGAGCTTTTCTTCGTATCGGAAGGAACCGTCCAGATCGTCCAGTTCCGATGCCAGGGAGGTGGCTTCTTCTTCGGAGAAGTAACCGCCGTTTAGGAGGGCTTCGATCAGTTCGGCCCTGGTGGTCTCGTCTTCCATGAGATCTATGAGCTCGTGGTCCACGGAGATCCTGTCCACCATATCGGTCAGGTGGGTGAGAGAACGGGGTTGATGTGGTGTGATACCTTCCTTCAGTTGTACATCCCAGAACCCATCTGACTTCATGTGATACATGGGTAGATGGATGGGACCGATTTTCTCGTAATCAAGATGTGTCCAGAGTTCTGACCAGGTTTCTCTCAGGTAGATGTTCGGTCGTATGTTGGTAAGGTCGATCTTTTCGTTCTTGTGAAGGGTGATCAGAGATAGTAACAGTATCGGTTTGTGGGGTGCCTTACCCACGGTGTACCTGTCCTTGTTCCTATCGACGTTGAGGTTCCGAAAGATCTTTTTGTGTTTCTCCAGAGCACCGTCCTTTATCATCGTGTAGGAGATGGGGTTCGTCCGTTATAAACGTTGAGTGATACGGGCACTCAACCACCCCCACCTCCACTCAATTATGAAACTCGGCAGTTATTCTAATTACCCAGATCTCCCAATATCCCAATCCCACTCACTCCAAAAACCATTATGAGAAACGGCAGTTATTCCCCAAAAAATTATGAACAACAGCATGTGAATCATATATGAAACTCGTCCGTTACCTGCCGTTCTTCATAATCAAAACTGCCATCCTTCATAATCCCGAACAGCCGAGTTTCATAACCTGATATTACCATCCCTCGCACGACCTGTTCATCCATCACTATTTCCATACGTTCCATTCCCTCCCGAGCAGGCCGGAGAGGGACGGCGACGGCCAGCGCAGGGAGTATGGGCGGGGTAAGGGATGTCCCTCTCCCCCAACTCCTTTCTCAAACACGAACAAATAATCCTCCCTACTTAACCCGATACGTCCCTTGTCCATCGACAAACTCCACTACACCTCCGTCCCTCAGTTCCTGCATCTGCTGGCGGATCTTCGCTTTCACGTGCTTATTGTTAGGGTACCGCTCCTTCAGCTTATCCTCGTACTCATACAACTCCTGCAGAGTGAAGACTTCCTTTCCCAGATCTCTCACACACATCAAGACATCGTTCAGCCATCCTCTTGAATAAACGTCTTTGGTACCCAGGAACTTGAACCGTTCCCATTCCCTTCGGACCGTCCGCTTGGGGACGATCTCCCCGTGTTTAACAACATAAAGATGGGCATCCGGAGGCAGCCTGTCAAGGAGGATGTTGGAACCAACCCATCCGGACCGACGGGCTTTGTTGGTTAATGGTTTTCTCTTTTCCACAGCATCCAGGGTCATGAAATGTTTCGGGACGATCATGAGGTCCACCACGCGATGATCCGTCATATCGTAACGCAAGAAGGACCAGTTGGGCGAAAGCCCCTTTCGGATCTTGTCGATCTTGGTGTTATACTCCGAGTTGGCAACCTTTCTGCCGAAGGGAACTGACTTTGCCTTCAGTTGATAGGTCTCCTCACAATCGGGACAGTAAAAATCCTTCACCTTCGTATTGTCCGGCAGTCTATCCAAACCGTCGGAAGTGCATGCGGGGCAGTACATCTCCTCGTCGAACCATGCTTCCGTCAGCACCCGGGCGATCTGTGATGCGGACTTGTAACCGGAAGCCCGGGATGTATCGAAGGTGAGTTTCATGGTATGTACGAGAGGTTAAGTTCGATCTAAGTTTTTCCCCTCCACCTCTTTTACTTACAACATCTTGTAACTAACTTTAAACTATCTTTTTAACCGGGATGCAATTAGATCGTTGAGATAACATAAATCTCGCACCCTACTTCAGCAAGAACGACTTCACCCTCTTCCTGGGAGATTGTATAGAGATAATTCCAGGACTGAAAACGAAGGTGAACATGATCTTCGCGGACCCACCGTATCATCTTTCCACAGAGAACGGCTTCACTGTTAAATCAGGAAAAAGAGTACCGGTGTACAAAGGAAAATGGGATGAACCGTCAACATTGCAGCAACAGCTGCAGTTCCACATGGACTGGATAACGGTGTGCAGGGATATACTGGAACCCGATGGGACCATCTGGATATCGGGAACATACCATTCCATATACCTGTGCGGGTACGCACTGCAGAAGCTCGGGTTCGGCATCATCAACGACATATGCTGGTACAAACCAAATGCGCCACCCAACCTCTCCTGCAGATATTTCACCCATTCTCATGAAACCTTGATATGGGCAAGGAAGAAGAATGCAAAGCATACATTCGATTACGAATACACCAAACACGGTAACTTCCCGGAAGATAAACTGAAAAATCCGAACAAGCAGATGCGCGCCGTGTGGTCCATACCAACGACCCCGAAGTCAGAAAAAAAGTTCGGGAAGCATCCGACCCAGAAGCCATTAGCTCTACTGGAGCGGATCGTACTGGCGTCCACAGAAAGGAACGATCTGATACTGGATCCCTTCACAGGTTCTTCAACAACAGGGATAGCAGCGTATCAACAGGGAAGGAGATTCATCGGTATCGACAGGGAACGGGAATACCTAGAGATATCGAAACGACGATTCGGAGAATACCAGAAGCGGGTTATGAAACTCGTCCGTTATTTTCCACATCCAGACATCCAATATCCCTCCTCCCACTCACATAAAAAAACATTATGAAACTCGGCAGTTCTACAGGAAATGCTCTGCTTTTCCTTCGATTGCGGGAACGTGTTCCCGCTAATATCCCCCAATATTTTATGAACTTCGGCAGTCAATTCATATACGAAACTCGTCCGGTAACTGCCGAGTTTCATAACCTGATATTACCATCCCTCGCACGATCGGTTCATCCATCACTATTTCCATACGTTCCATTTCCTCCCGAGCAGGCCGGCGGGGGACGGCGACGGCCAGCAAAGGGGAGTATGGGCGGGGTGAGGGATGTCCCCTCTCCCAAGTCATTAAACAACCTTAGCTCAGCAAGAACGACTTCACCCTCTTCCTGGGCGACTGCATCGAGATAATTCCAGGATTGAAAACAAAGGTGAACATGATCTTCGCGGACCCACCGTATCATCTCTCCACAGAGAAAGGCTTCAGCGTCCGATTTGGAAAATTACCTGGAGATATCTAAACGACGATTCGGAGAATACCAGAAGCAAGCCACATTAAACCATTTCCCAAAAAGAAGCTAAATGACAAAATAACATGGTTGTTGATGAAATTCATCCATAAATAACCCACGTAATAACGGTAAATGACCATTATAACGTAGAAACGAGTACAACAATTCTTTAGAAAGTAATTCGACACAGTAAGGGTTAAATACAAGTATATCGTGTAATTAAATCAAACATGACCAAGATAGAATCTCTGTATCACGAACTGCTGAAGATCGAAGTAGCTACTACAAAAGAAATTGAAGAGGCAGCTTCAAAGATATTGAAAGGATCTTACTCTTTCAAGTATATTTACAATGAATACCTCTCAAAATTGAAAATGTCGGGTAAGTTATTGCATCCTAGAAGGGGGTTGTATATAGCGGTTCCCCCGTTGATGATCGGCCATGACAATTTTCAGCCAGATAGATATCTGGTAGCCTCAAAGATTCAGGAACCGTATTATCTGGGATATCACACCGCACTGGAGATCCACGGTACCGCTTACTCAAAATACAACGAAGTTTACATCGTTGTTCCCCCGGACAAAAAATTCAGAGAGTTCGAATTCAAAGATATAAACTATCGGCCGGTGTACAACTCCAGTTCCGACCTGGGATTGCAAAAGGTCAAACACAAAGAAAAGATGATAGTGACATCTTCGCCCGGCAGAACGTTTATAGACTGCATCGACAGACCCGAGTATTCCGGTGGGTGGGAGGAATGTCTGAAAGGTTTGGAATCTCTTCCGGGAGTAAAAAGCAAGGAAATAAAAAATATGTTGGAAGTGAAAGAGAAAGATATACTGTACAGAAAAACCGGCCTGATCCTCAGTTTTTTCACGGAAAACCCATATTACGAAGGGGTGTTATCCGAGCTGGAACCCTATCTAAAAGAAAAAATCGGCACATCGCCCATGTACCTCTCCAGGGATTCAAAAAGTTATCTGGATGAAGAATGGATGCTGTACGTACCTAAGGGATTCCGGGATCTACTGAGAGGTGTATGATAGATGCTTAACAGCTCTGAGTTCGATGAAAATACCCTTGAAAAGGTCTCAAGGATGTGTGATATACTCCATAGGATCTCATCCGTCGATTACACAAGGGAAAGACTATCCCTCTATGGAGGAACGAGCCTTAATTTTCTTCATTTTCGTGATATACCAAGACTTAGTTTGGATATCGATTTCAACTACAGAGATAAGAAAATTGAAGAATGGTGGAAAGAAAGAGATAGGATCGATGATATGATAAAGAGGATATTATCGGACCTCGGATACACCCCTGAAAATATTAGGATCCAGGCAACATATCCCTTGACCAGGTTTATCCTTCATTACAAGACCAAAATGGACCAAAAAGATTCTATAAAGATCGAAATAGGATACATGAGACGGATCCCTGTTTTCGAAGAAGACATAAAGAAGACATTTACACATATAGAAACAGGTCGAGAGATCGAACTGAAAACCCCAATACCCGAGGAGATATTTGGGAATAAGTTTTGTACCCTGTTGTATCGGTACAAAGACGAAAGTCAGATAAGTTCGAGAGATCTCTTCGATGTATATCAGATATCCCAACAGAACCTGGAGGAAGAGATGTTTTTGACTGCCCTGGTTATGGATAGTTTGATGCGTCCCGAGCCCAGGATTTACAGGCAGGATACAGAAAAGATGATGGATCCTGTTTCATTAGATGAGGGTGTATCAAGACTAATCCGTAAAAAGAAAATCCCGAAGGATCTTGAAACAAGAACTCTTTCTTTTGTACGGAAATATGTTTCCCTTTCCAAAGAACGATACATATCTATGATAGACATCTTTTTTGATGAACATGAATTCAAGCCAGAATTGTTCAAAAATTATGACAAACTTCATCCTTCTATCGAGTCACATCCCTCGATATTGTGGAATCTTCAACGTTTGAAAAATGATGGGTAGAAGATGATCTACCAATTCTGTAATATAATCTAAGACTTCCCCCGGAACTACTTCACCCTCTTCCTGGGCGACTGCATCAAGATTATTCCAAATCTAGATACAAAGGTGAACATGATCTTCGCGGACCCACCGTATCATCTCTCCACAGAGAAAGGCTTCACCGTCAAATCGGGAAAAAGAGTTCCGGTGTACAAAGGAAAATGGGATGAGCCGTCAACATTGCAGCAACAACTGCAGTTCCACATGGACTGGATAACGGTGTGCAGGGATATACTCGAACCCGACGGGACCATCTGGATCAGCGGAACATACCATTCCATATACCTCTGCGGGTACGCACTGCAGAAGCTGGGGTTCGACATCATCAACGATATCTGCTGGTACAAACCCAACGCACCGCCCAA
>JAFDTY010000012.1 GCA_019594055.1 Candidatus Haladaptatiplasma halalkaliphilum
ACCTGGTACAAACTGCTGCAGTACATCTCCGAGCGGGATGACCATGTCCGAGGGGTGGTTGCGTGGGTGGAGTACTGTTACGTTGGTCCAGTCACTGCCGTCCGCTCGTATGCTGACGTAGAGTGATGTTTTCTGAGCCGGTGGCCCCCAATTGCCAAACATAGGAGAGATCCCTCCCAACCCGGCATCCATGTCCAAACCCTGGGTTGAAGGCTCAGTGTAAGATTCGAAGCCGTAGCTCCTTACCACCAGTTTCTGATGTTCCCAAAGTGCGTTACCGATATCGCCGTAGTTGAGTATGATGGTGGAATTCTCTTCCATGAACAACGAGTTCCCGTCGGGTGCGCTAACATATTCCAGTACATCATTTCCAGCACAATCGTATGTGGACTCCGGTGGAACGGGTTCCTTGAACGTGCGGTACTCACCGTCGGGTGTGGTACCCACGCTGTAGCCTTCACGGTGGTCCATTGTGTACAGCGAGAACGTATCGAAGAAGTCCTCGGTATATTCGAATTCCTCTATCTTCAGCGAGTAGAAACCGTCCTTTGGTACCATGGTGTTCCGGAGTATGTAGTTGTCGTCTACCACGCCTTCCTGGTGCTCCGAAGCTATCAGTATGTTGTTGTCATGCTGGTAGTCCGTGCCGTTCCAGACGGAGACGTACGGGCAGCCAGCGTAAGGATGATAGTACCAATGTGCAGTAACAGCCCTGTCTTTCTCTACGAATATTGTGATTTCCGAAAGATAAGAGATAACTGGGCCGTTCCAGCCTTCGGACCAATGGTTGAACCTATAATGGGGATGCCATGAGGTGGCTTTTAGGGTAACCTCACCTCTTGCATATACATGTCTTCCACGATCTGCATTCCATGCGAGACGGGGTGTAATCCTAGTAATGTCTCCGCAACCATTTTGCCATATTCCAAGGTTGTTCCTATAGGAAGAAACGATATGTTTAGTCGTATGTATCGTTCTGGCATTATTACAAAGGTCGTTACCAACGGGGAAGATACCGAAGGTTTTTACATTGGGGGTTGAAAAATAGGGCAGATAAGCCCGGGTAAAGCTATTTCTGCACATAACCGTTTGGTACCCAACACCAAGGACACTAAAATGATATCCCGCAGTCCAGTCATTTTCCGGCCAGTCGTACCACGACCTTGGACCGGGTTGGGGATCATTACGATGGTGGGAACAACCAAATAGATGCCCTACCTCGTGTGTGAACACATAGAGACTTACAGGATTTACCAAGAATTGTAAACCAACGACAGCGGTATGAGCTAAGTGAGGCTCTCCACCCCCATCATTTAGCCGAGAAAGGGGTGCTGCCGTGCCCCACGGTCCATTTTCAATTTGATTTAGTGTAAGAAGTGTTATAAATATTACCAAATCCGCAGCCTTTTGATTCCGTAATTGCTGAACGTCGGTTCTATCTCTAAGTGTTATCCTATCATCGGATAAAGAACCACTTTCAGTATATGAAACTTCACCCCTATGAACCACATTTAGGCTACAATAAGTTTTGCTGTTAGAAAAAACTACGTTGGCCGTTCCAACAGCAGTATTGATCATTGTAAGAATATTTCCATGGTTATCACCACCAACAGATGCCCTTGCTGCAGGTGTATAAAGCACCATTATATCTACTGTAACATGTTGATTTGGATTATACATGAGTTCGTGGTCGGTTAGTTCCATTTTCGAGATGCCAATATTTTCTTCGAAAACATTTTCATTTATAACATCATTATTAGAAAACTCCGTTTCATATACAAAATGCAGTTCAGAGTTAGAATCCCACCTGATAACATATGTTCGCAATTCCTCTGGAATTTCAATTATGCCGTTAGCTATGTTGTTCTCAATAGATAATATCGAAAATGCGATATCAAAACCCTCAAGAGTTAAACGAATACTTATCCCTCCATCTGTATGCTCCGTAATGTTGCTTACACAAGAGGTAAAGGATGTATCAATAAATAGGTTCAAATTAATGATAGCACCTTCAAAGGATTTGGGATCTTCCAATAAATCTGGGTCTATTTCGATAGGACCCGCTCTCGCGTATTGAAAATCTACACTCGGAATACTGATGGTTGCAACATTGTTTGATTTTTCTCCTATATCCAAATCTATTACAATTGGCTTTCCATGCACCTCATTTAGGTCTCGTTCCTCGTACTCGTCTCTTAATGGGTCTGCAAAAGCCGCTACGGGATGTGCAAATACACTTATCAGAAGCATGCTCATCAGCACCATGACACATATCGTTTTTATATTCCTGTTTTCCATGTTCAACCTTTTCCTTTTTTTCTTTTATTTGGTATGTTTAACCCGAACCCCAAATATAAGATATATATATATATAAGTGTTTCGGTCGGCGTATTTGAATACATATACGTAAATATATATTAACACTTGCATGGCCGTGCAAATATTCTCTCAGATACGCTTGAAATTAAAAATGCTCGTCGTGCCCCTGTCCTTTTCGCGTACACATGTTGCAGCCCTTATTCCCTCCACGAACTTACTCGGTAAAGAACAGTGGTAATGGGAATTTATCTAGGACCTAAAATTCCAAAACGAATATCACGAGCCATATCAACTGGACAGGGCCCCGGATATATACCTGCCTATCCCCGTCATTCACCGGACCTGATACACTTCACACCTTCTCTCAGTGCGTTCAAATTCAAATCAAGGAACCTCGAAGGTACGCTGTCCTTGACCGCCTCTTCGAGGGCCTCCTGAGGCACAAGGTCGGCAGCGGCATTGAAGGCGCCCAACATGACGATGTTGGCGACTATCTTGTTACCCATCTCCTCGGCTATCCTCGTCGCCGGTACCTTATAAGCTCCTTCGTACTCCGCATAGGGCACAAGGTCAGGGTCAAGCACGACCACGGCATCGTCGGTAAGGTCGAAATTGTATTTGTCAAAGGCGGACTGTGACATGACCATCATGTACTGGGTTTCGGTCAAGCCACAGTAACCGATCTCCCTATCGGATATGATCACTTCGGACCTTGCGGCGCCACCCCTGGCCTCGGGGCCGTAACTCTGGGTCTGAACCGCCTTGAAGTCATGGAACACACTGGCAGCCTTCCCCAGTATCTCTCCCGCGGTCATTATCCCCTGGCCGCCACTTCCGCACAGCCGAATATTCTTTCTCATTCCATCAACTCCCTTACCATCTCGTAGTAACGATCCTCCAGGGTACTCTTGGTTTCACGATGTAGTACACCTATGACTATCTTGTTCGCGACAGCCTCTTTTTCCCGGTCACTGCCGAACTTCATGGTCATCTCGTAATCCTCCCTGAGTACGGTGTTTTCCATGTAAAAGTCCCACAAGGCCTTTATCTCACGTAATTTGTTCCTGCGACCGTAGGCAGTCGTGCACGGTGACATCATCTCTATGAAGCTGAAACCCCTGTTCCTCAACCCCTCGCGTATGGAGTTGATGGGCTGATTCGGGCGGTAAACCGGCCATCTGGCAACGTAGGTGGCGCCCGCGGCGATGGCCATCTTGCTCATGTCAAAGGGATACTCTATGTTGCCGTAGGGTGCCGTCGTCCCTATATGACCCACCGGCGTGGTGGGCGCAACCTGCCCCCCGGTCATCCCGTAGATGTAGTTGTTAACGGCTATAACCGTGATATCGAGGTTCCTTCTCACCGCATTGATGAAATGATTACCACCGATACCTATGCAGTCGCCGTCACCCGTGAACACGATAACGTTGAGATCCGGGTTCGTCATCTTCACCCCTGTGGCGAAGGCCAGAGCCCGTCCGTGAGTGGTGTGTAGTGCATCCGCATCTATGTATCCTGGTATCCTGGACGAGCAGCCTATCCCCGACAGGAAGACGGTTTTCTCCATGTCCAGGCCTTCCTTCTCGATGGCCCATAGAACGTAATCCAATACGTTCCCCAGCCCGCAACCGCTACAGAATATGTGCGGCATCATGCCTTCCCGGAGATATCTTTCCTGGATCACCTTGCCGCTTACCATGTCCGCATCTCTTATCTCGTCCATACGTTACACCTCCGCCAGTATTTCATTCGGACTGTGATGTTCGCCGCCTATCTTACCCGAGAGCACAACCTCGCAGTGGGAGTATTCCCGCACCTTGTGGTAGATCTGGCCAAGGTTCATCTCCACCACCACTATCTTATCCACCTGACGGGACAATTCCTCGATGGCCTTTTCGGGGAAGGGCCATACGGTTTTCAACCTGAAATAGCCCACCTTTTTGCCTTCCTTTCTTGCCTGGTTCAGGGCGCCCAGGGCACTCCTGCTGGCCATACCGTATGATAGAAGGGCGACTTCCGCATCGTCCATCTCCCGGGTCTCGTAATCTGTGAGTTTTTCACGGTCATCGGTTATCTTCTCACACAACCTTCTCACCAGTTTATCATGGACCTCCTGGTCATCGGTGGCCGGGAATCCGTGTTCGTTATGGGTCAGCCCCGTCACATAGGTCTTGTAGCCCGTCCCGAAAACCGCGAATTCGGGTACCTTTTTCTTGCCGTAGAGCCCGGGCCCGAAGGGAACATATTCCTCCGGAGGTACCTTCGGTTTCTTCCTCTCCACCAGCTCTATATCATGGGGTATGGTCACCATCTCCCGCATGTGACCGATGTCTCCGTCTATCATCACGTGTACGGGTGTACGGTACTCTTCCGCAAGGTTGAAGGCCTTGATGGTGTGTTCTATGGTCTCCTGGATGGTATTGGGTGCCAGGGCTATTATCTCGTAATCACCGTGACTCCCGTACCTAACCTGCATCATGTCACCCTGGGCACTCAGGGTCGGCTGGCCCGTGGATGGCCCCGAACGCTGCACGTTGGCTATCACCACCGGGGTTTCCGTCATGGACGCATAGCCAAAGTTCTCCTGCATCAACGAAAATCCGGGTCCGCTTGTGGCAGTAAATGACTTCGCACCGGCCCACGAGGCTCCGATTATGGCGGCCATACTGGCTATCTCGTCCTCCATCTGTATGCAGACTCCACCCACCTTGGGCATGAGTCGCGCCATCATCTCGAAAACCTCCGATGCCGGTGTTATGGGATATCCGCCGTAAAAGGTACAGCCCGCCAGGAGCGCACCGTAACAGAGGGCATGATCTCCGTGGATGAACTGCTTCTTCGGCCCCAGCACCTTTTTGATCCGTTCCATGTCAACCTTCATGTCAGGTCACCGCCTTCTTCTTGCCAGCCGAAATTTTCATCTTATCGTCCGTCTCGACGGTTATGGCGAAGTCTGGACATATGAGCTCGCACAAACGGCATCCCACACATCTGTCCTCTATCTCAACGGGTATGTGAACCCCTTTTTTGTTGAGGACCTGACTCTCCTCCAGTGCTTTCCTGGGGCAGAATATTATACACAGGTTACAACCCTTACAGTATCCTTCGTTCACCTCTATCATCATCTTTCACCTTACAGGAACACCCCGATGTCGAGATGCCTTTCCAGTACCTTCTTACCCCGATATTCCGGGATGAGTAGCGGCGACCTCTCTTTCGTGTCCACTCCCGCATCCTCAAGGGCCTTCTGGTAACTGTTCACGTGGTTGAGTGTTAGTTTACCGGGAGCAGCCTTGGATGCATGTTTTGCCGCGGATATACCCACACGTCTGCCGAAAACGTTGAAATCCAGGAGTGAATTGCCCATGAGCCTGTTCTTTCCGTGGACACCACCGGTGACCTCGCCGCACGCGAACAATCCCGAAACCGGAGTGGCACCTTGGGCGTCTATGGCTAGGCCGCCGTTCTGGTAATGCAGGGTGGGAAATACCAGTATGGGGTCTATGGTCATATCGATGTTGAATCTCTTGTACTGCCTTACCATTGCGGGTAAGTTTCTCGCCACGGTCCCCTCCCCCTTGATAACATCTATCAACGGTGAGTCCAACCAGACTCCCTTCATCCCCGTGGGTGTTTCTATACCCTTGTCCCTGCCGTAGCATTCTCTTATGAAGGCGGCGGCTTCCACATCCCTGGGCTCCAGGGGGTTGACGAACATTTCTCCGTCTACGTTGATGGGCTGGGCACCGATACTCCTGACCTTTTCGGTAACCAGCAACCCCAACACCTGATCCGGGTAAGCCGCACCCGTGGGATGATACTGGACACTGTCCATATCTCTCAGGGGTACTCCCGCCCTGTAACCCATTATCAAGCCGTCACCGGTGGCGCCGTAGTGGTTCGAGGTGGGATAGGACTGCACATGAAGGCGGCCGAAGCCTCCGGTCGCCAGCACCGTCGATCTGGCCCGGACCACGTAGTATTCGTTGGTCTCGAGGTTCATGATTAGTGCGCCGGTAACACTGCCATGGTCATCGGTGAGCAATTCCACCGCGGGCGCGAACTCCAGAACAGGAACATCCTGGTTTCTGGCCTCGTCACGTATAACCCGCATCAACTCCATGCCTGTGTAATCACCGGAAGAGTGCATCCGGTATCTGGAAGTGCCACCACCGGGTAGTTCTATGAATTCGGAATCAGTGTCCCTGTCGTACAGTATCCCCAGTTCTTCGTGCCATCTGATCAATCTCGGTGCGTCCATGGTCAAGGCTTCCAGCAATTCGGGTACGTTGGTATAATGCCCTCCGCCCATGGCATCGAGATAATGCTGCACGGGTGAATCCTCCACCTTATCGGCCGCCTGGATACCTCCCTGGGCCATCATGCTGTTGGAATCTCCGTGCCTCAATTTCGTGGCGATAAGTATGTTCTCGGGGGATATGCCCTCCCCTATGGCCCACAGTGCTGCAACGGTTCCCGCTCCACCGCCACCTATTATCAGGAGGTCAAGGTCGTAATCCACCTGCCCGAGGTCAATGTCTGCGGGGTCTATAAGACTCGGGGCTTCCAGTAATCTTAACAGTTCGAGGGGAGCCTTTTCTCCCTTGCTTGCACCTACCCTTATCTCGCGCTTACCCTCCTCCCTGTAATCCGGATGATATTTTTTCAATAGTTCATCGGATTCGGAAGCGGGCATACGTTCGAAGGTTGTTTTCGCCCGTTCTTCCCTGGTACTTTCCAACTTCTCGATGGATTCCCGCATATACCTCGGATAGCCGTCAGTCATCTTCATCCCTCCTTATGGAATTCACGTTTGTCGTATACCTTCTTGATATCTTCCTTCTTCATGGATACATACTCCTTCATCTTTTCTTCGTACACACCGTCGTGGAGCTCCCCTATCCGGTGGGCAAGTTGCTGGCTGTGGATATCTATGTATCTTCCCTTTATACGCCTTGCCTCCTGGGCCAGGTGATAGTGTTTGATATCCGCCGGACACCTTATGGAGCAAAGGCCGCACTGTATGCAGTCGAATGAAAGTTTGGCCGTACGATCGATGTCACCCCTCAAAGCTGCCTGCACGTAGTCCATGACCTCTATATCCTGGGGGCATGCCTTGGTACACGTATTGCAAGATACACATCGCGCTATCTCCGGATAGTGTTCCAGTAGTATGTTGTCGTGCTCTTCCGGATCGACCTTATCGATTTGGAAAACCGTCCTGACCGCGGGAACGAAGGGAAGC
Source organism: Candidatus Haladaptatiplasma halalkaliphilum (assembly GCA_019594055.1). Classification (GTDB taxonomy): domain Archaea; phylum Thermoplasmatota; class Thermoplasmata; order Halarchaeoplasmatales; family Halarchaeoplasmataceae; genus Haladaptatiplasma; species Haladaptatiplasma halalkaliphilum. The sequence continues at coordinate 7,565 of JAFDTY010000012.1, forward strand.
TGCACCAGGAACATACCGTCCTCCACTGCGGTCTGACATGCCAGGTCCATCCTCAACTTGTACTCGTTTTTGGTCCTGAAGACGGTTGAACAGGCACCGCAGAAACCTCCGCGGCAGCCGCAGCCCCTGACGTACTTGTAACCTGCGTATTCCAGGGCGGTCATGATGGTGAGTCCCTCGGGAACCCTGTACATCCGACCCATCACGTAGATGTCTATCATTTTTTCATCTTTATTCTCGGCCATATCATATCACTCCAGAATCTTTTTCTCCTTCAACATTTTCTTGGGGTCTATCCAGTGCTTTTCCATGCCCACCTCGAGGCCGAAGGCGAGTGCCATCAGCTCGGTGAGGTAGAGTACGGGTATATCGTATCCAGCTGACCGCTGGTGATAATCCAGGTTGAACTGACAGAGCGGGCAGGAAAGTGCTATCGCATCCGCGCCGTCATCCACGGCTCTTGCCACGATGGCTTTCACTCGTTTCTCCACGATATCACTGCGGTTAACGGTATGATAGGAGCCGCAGCATTCCGTCCTTTTGGGGTTGTCGATAACCTGGGCACCCAGGACCTCCAGAAGCTCTTCCATCACCTTGGGGTTCTCGGTATCGTCCATGGCTATCTCCGTGGGTCGCAACAGCATGCATCCGTAATAGGGGGATATCCTCAGTCCGTCCAGGGGTTTTACAGTTTTTTTACTTATCTCCCTGCCCATCTTCCTCAATATCTCGAATAAATGGAAAACCTCCACCTCGCCTCTGTAATCCGGGTCCTCGTCCAGGAACTCGTTCAGGGTCTCCAGGTCCTGGGGTTTCTCTCTCATCCTGAGATTTGCCTGTTTCAGAACGTTGTAGCACATGTCGCACAGGGTGACGAGTTCGGTTTCGCCCTGCTCCTGGGCGCAGCACATGGTGCGTACGGGCGCTATCTGGTGCATCAGATCATCCGTGGTGAGGGATTGTACCGCACCGCAGCAGTACCAATCGTCCATCTCAACCAGGGGTTTTCCCAGGGCTTCCATGACGGCCATGGCACTCTTCTCGTAATCGCTGGCCTTTGTTTTCAACGTACATCCGGGGTAGTAGAGGTATCCTTCCATCCTATCACCCGGTCTCCTTCCTGAAACAGCCCACAACCGCCAGCTGGGGCAGTATCTCCATGTTCTCGATCTTGGTGATGTCCACCATGTCTATGTTCTCCCGCAGCATTATCTGCCTCACCGCCTCCATTATCCTGGCTATGTCGATATCCCTGGGACAGCGTACGCTGCAGGTGAAGCAGGCCGCGCAGATCCACATGGTGTTCCCTTTCAGGATCCCCTCCCTATCGCCCAGGACTATCTTCTTGAATACCCTTTCCGGCAGGACTTCCATTTCGTCCACAAAGGGGCAGCCTGCGGAACAGGTGCCGCACCTTATGCATGCATTCACCGATTGCCCCGAAAGTTCCTCAACCTTCTCCAGGAAGGCGGGATCGGGTTTTACCTTCATGGTATATCCCCCATGCCCTGTTCAAGGGTTCCATACACGCGTTTGTCCGGTCCGTAAAGTGTTACCCTCAGAGGGGTTTCGCCCATGGCCGAATGTGTGGCACAGGCCAGGCAGGGGTCGTAGGCCCTGAAGGCACGTTCGACACTGTTGAGCATCCCCGGCTGTAAGTTACCACCGTCGACGTATTTTCTGGCGGCGTCGGTGATGCTCATGGAGATGGGTGCCGCATTGTGTATGGTGGCAACGATGAGGTTGACGTCTTCCATCAAACCTTCACTGTTAACATGATAATCGTGTATAAGAACCCCCCTTGCCGCCTCCACTATACCCACACCTCTACCGGGCTCACCGGGTTCATTCCGTATGTCATCGCTCTCAAGAGTATCGTCGGCTGTCAATTGCCGTACCAGTTCAGCGGCCTGTATAACTTCGATGAGTCTTGCCCAGTGATAGGCAAGGGTTGAATGTACCGGACGCCCCAGGATTTCGAACATCTCTTCATATTCCTTCTGGGCCAAAGGCGTTTTCATGCCGTCGGCGGCGTTGATCCTCCCCAAAGGTCCCACCCGGTATATGCCGGAGTCCTTGCCTTCCACGAAACCCTTCCATCCCACTTTCTTCAGGTACGGGAATTTCATGTAGCTCCAGGGTTCGACGTGTTCCCGGATAACATCCAGATAATCCGCACCGGAAAAGCTGGCGAACGGTTTTCCCGACGGGTCAACCACATTCACCTTTCCGCCGGTATGACTCAGTTTACCGTCCTGGACCAGACCCATACTGTAAAGCTCCAACCTGTCTTCCAGGATGGGGGCTTTGTATACCTCTAAAACCTTTTCCTTGAAAAGCCCCATGGTGAACCGGGAAAACTCGACCATCTCCCGTGACATGGCCTGTATCTCTTCCCGTTCGTCCCTTTTAAGTGATCTGGTAACACCACCGGGAACGCCGAAGCACGGATGTACCGCCTTGCCCCCCAGGGTGCTGATTATCTTCTGGCCCTTTGCCCTTTCCCGGATGACTTTTTTGCCGATGTCAAGGCCCACTTTACGTATCACCCCCAGTATGTTCCTTTCGGTACGAGGTGCCTCGGTACCCACCAGGAAATCCGGGCTGGCAAGGAAATAGAAGTGCAGAAGATGATCTGCATAGATATAGCCGTTGTAGATCAACTCTCTCAGATTCAAAGCTGTCTCCGTGGGTTCGACACCGTAGGCCCGGTCCAGCGCCTTAGTGGATGCCAGATGGTGTGCCACCGGACAGACACCACATATACGGCTGGTGATGGTGGGCATATCTTCCGCTCTTCGCCCGTGGCAAAATTTTTCGAAACCCTTGAACTCGGGAACCTGCAGATAGGCGTTCTTGACGTTCTTTTCATGGTCCAGGAATATATCGATCTTACCATGTCCTTCCAGCCTTGTTATGGGGTCTATGGAGATCTTATCCATGAATATCCCTCCGTTTGTACCGGAAATAACTTTTCGGTAGACTGAACCTGTAGAAGGAACCCGTGGGATCCCTTACACTGTTCACCACGTCTTTCAGTTCACTCTCGTCCATCCTTTCCTCCCCCTCTGCACCCAGTACCGATGCCAGTGCCGACGCCATCCTTGCACCTTGATCCTTAACTCCCCTCACCGGTCCGTTGCATCCGATGCACGGATGCCCTACCGACGGGCAGGGGGCTTCGCACATACCCGCTGTTGCAGGACCCATGCACAAGACACCCTGGTCGAGTATGCAACTTTCAGGGTCCAGCATCTTCTCCTGTATGGGGTACAGCCTTGGTATCCTCTTCTCCTCCCTCTCCAGGGGACATTGGTCACAAACACTCTTCTGTGACACAAGGTCGTACTTGCCTACCTTGCCTTGAAGTATCAGTGGCAAACCCTCCTTCAACTGATTGGGGAGTGGGGGGCAACCGGGAAGGTAAATATCGACCTCTATCACCTCATCCAGAGGGCGTACGTGATGCTGTAAAGGCGGTAGATGAAGCTCGCCTTCCGGTACCTTACTGTTCTCTACCGGGATAACACCCCCTTTGTCCGTTGAAGGAGTATTGTAACCGTATTCCAGCAACTCTTCCCTGCTGTAAAGATTACCCAGTCCGAAGAGCCCGCCGATGCTGGAGCACGAGCCGTAGGCGACAACCTTTTTAGATTTCTCCCGAAGCAATTTAGCCATCTCTTCATTTTCCTTGGAACGTATGGAGCCGTTGATGAATACCACATCCAGACTGCCGTCCTCCATGGCCCTCAAATCTTCGTACTTGGGGTCCATGGCACAGGGCCAGAACACGATATCCGCCAGCTCCACAACCTCCAGTATCATCTCGTCTATGTCCAGGACACTTACCTCACAACCTCCGCACGAAGCGCACCAGTAAAAACCGATCTTGAGTTTGTCGCTCATATCTTTACACCTCTTCCTTCAATTCCAGGGGTCCCAATTCACGTACAAGCTGGGTCATCTCTCGCATCACCCGGGCGAATTTGTTCCCTTCGGCCGACGATATCCACTCCAACCTCAAACGCCCGGGGTTTATACCGAGATCCTCGAACATCCTGGAGACCATATCCATCTTCCTGAAGGTCTTGTAGTTTCCGTCTATGTAATGGCAGTCTCCGGGGTGACAGCCTGTAACCAGCACCCCGTCCGCACCGTCCATGAAGGATTCCATGATATGCTCGGGTGTTATACGTGACGAACACATCACCTTTATCCCCAGAACGTTGGGCGGGTACTGTTCCCGGTTCACACCCGCAAGGTCTCCGCCACCGTAGCTGCACCAGTTACACAGGAAAACGATTATCTTCGGTTCGAATGAAGTCATCTAGAGCACCTCGTCGTCAAGTAGAGCCGCCCTTATCATGGCCATAATGGTATCGTTCTCGTAACCCTTCTGGTCTATGGCTCCCACGGGGCACACGCTGGCGCATGAACCGCATCCCTTGCAGAGTACGTCTGTGATAACGGCCTTATCTTCTTCGGGGTCGTGGTCTATGGCTCCGTACGGGCATACCGCAATGCACATCTTGCAGCCGCTGCATTTATCACTGTCAACCACGGATATGATACCCTCGCTCCTGGTATGACCGAGCATCATGGGTATCATGGCTTTGGAAGCCGCCCCTTCCGCCTGGGCAAGGGTGTCAGATACATTTTTCGGATAATGTGCGCCCCCGGCCAGGTAAACTCCCTCGGAGGGGAATTCCAGCGGTCTTAGCTTGGCATGAGCCTCCATATAGAATCCCGCAGGGTCGGATGATATCTTGAGCATCTTCTTCAGTAACGGTGCGGTTTCATCACCTTCCAGTTGCATCGCCAGTACGATATAATCGGCATGGATCTCAAGCTCTTCGTCCAGAAGGTTATCACGGACCTTGAGGTGAAGCTTACCTTCTCCCACGGTAACCTCGGGCCCCTCCCCTGTGGAGTATCTCAGGAAGACGACACCGTCCTTCCCCTCCACATCCATGTAATATTCCTCTTCCCCCTTTCCAAAGACCCGCATATCTTTGAACAGTATGTAAACGTTGGATCCCGGATATCGCTTCTTCACCTCCTTTGCATTCTTCAGGGAGTTACCGCATCCCACACGACAGCACCACGGGCGCTCCTCCTCCAGGGCACCGACGCAGTTGATGAACACCACGTTTTCCGGTCTTTCAAGTTCGTGGGATGCCAGGGCCTCGTCGAACTCCAGCTGGGTCATGATCCTCGGATCTTTACCGTATCCGTGCCAGCCCTGGGGTTCTATCTCCCTGAAACCCGTTGCCAGGACTATGGTGTCCGCCTGGATATCCTCGCCGTTAATCCGGGCAGTGTAATTGCCTATGTAACCCTCTATGTTCTCCATCACGGCGGACAGGATAACACGGATATTCCTTTCGTCTTCCACCTCGTGTGCTATGCGATCCGCAAATTCCCTTGCGTCGATATCCGATGGGAACAGTGTATTCAACCTTCGCAGCTTACCACCGAGTTTCGCTTCCTTCTCCACCAGTGTTACCCTCTGCCCCGCCCTGGCCAGTGTCAGTGCGGTTTGCATGCCCGCGGGACCGCCTCCTATGACCAGTGCCCGATTCCCCACCATTATCTCCTCCTCGGTGAGAGCGGAGAGTCTCTTGGCTTTGGCAACAGCCATCCTGGTCAAGAGTATTGCCTTTTCCGTGGCTTTTTGCCGATCGTCACTGTGAACCCAGCTGCAATGGTTCCTTATGTTAGCCATCTCAAAGAGATAGCGGTTCAAACCGACTTCCTCCATGGTATCCTGGAACAGGGGCGCGTGGGTTCGGGGTGAGCAGGCCGAGACCACTATCCTGTTCAGGCCGTGCTCTTCGATGGCCTTCTTTATTTCAGTCTGGGCATCCTCAGAACATGCGAACATGCTGTGGTCCACATGGGCAACCGAGGGTACATCCCTTATTGCCTCAACCACACCTTCGACATCGAGATAATGGGCTATGTTCTTACCACAGTGGCAGACGAAGACCCCTGTCCTCGGTTCTTCCCCGGATACGTCTCTTTGAGGTCTTTTCTTACGCCTTCCCTTTCTGGGCCTCTCGAGCAAGGGCATCAACGCCCTGGCAGCAGCACCGCTGGCCTGGGACACACTGTCCGGAATATCCTTGGGTGATTGTGCACATCCCGCCATGTAAATCCCTTTCCGGGTGGTATCCAAAGGTGCCGTGAGCAAGTCCCGGGAATCGAAGAATCCGTACTCGTCCAGTGATATCTCAAGGATCTCCGCCAGCTTTTTGTTGTCTGAAGATGGGATTATGGCCGAGGAGAGCACCACCATATCCACATGGTCCGTTCTCACCTCTCCCTTCTCGGTATCCTCGTACTCCACTGCCAATCTTCCGTCAGTCAGCCCGTAAACCCGGGACGGGCGCCCTCTCAGGTACCTTACCCCTTTATCCCTCGCCTTGTCGTAGTACTGCTGGAAGTCCTTACCGTAGGCCCTGAGGTCCATGTAATATATGGCAGTGTCAAGTTCCGGATCCTCACCCTTGCTTATGGAGGCCTGCTTGGTGGAGTACATGCAGCATACCCTCGAACAGTATGGCATACCCTTCTGCTTGCACCTGGAGCCTACGCACTGTATCCATGCGACGGATGCCGGTGGCTTGCCGTCTGTGCGTTTCAGTACCTTACCGCCCGTCGGCCCCGAAGCCGAAAGCAACCGCTCGTACTCCAGGGCGGTGAGTACGTTGGGATATCTGCCGTAACCGTACTCCTCTCTCCACTCATGGGGCTGCATCATCTCGTATCCGGTAGCCAGCACTATGCTGCCCACCTCTACGGTTATTTCCCGGGAGGTATCCAGGAAGTTTATGGCTCCCGCATCACAGATGCGTTCGCAGGCGCCGCAACCCACGCAGTTCGTGTAATCCAACGTATATGTAAGAGGCACGGATTGTGGATATTCCACGTAGATGGCCTTGCGATCCGATAATTTCTGTTCGAATTCGCTGGGCACCTCAACGGGGCAGGCCGTTTCGCAGTCGCCGCATCCCGTGCATATGTCGGGGTCGACGTATCGCGTTCTTTTCCATATCTTGGCCTCGAATCCGCCGGCGCCGCCCACCACGTCTTTGACTTCCGAATAGGTCAATAATGTGATATTTTCATTCCTGCTGGCCTCCACCATCTTTGGGGCCGATATGCATATAGAACAGTCGTTGGTGGGAAAGGTCTTGTCAAGCTTGACCATATTTCCACCTATGCTGGGGCTTTTATCCACCAGTACGACCTCATACCCCTTTTCCGCAAGGTCTAAGGCCGCCTGAACGCCGGAGATCCCGCCGCCGATGATGAGAACATCTTTTTTCATGTTTATCATACCATGCATGGGGTTAGGGGCTTCTCATGGGGAGTATTAAGAGGTTAATAATACCTTCGGTCGTGCAAGAATAACTCATCCGAAATTTTTTTCATATATGTTATGGGAATAATCTTTAAATCTTACCCCTAGATAACGGGATGATATCATGAACTCTATGGAATTCCGGGATAAGGTTGTCGAGGCGATCAGACTGGCGGTAACAAGGGTGACCCCAGAAACCGAGCTTGCCTTGAAGGATGCTGTCGATTTTGAAGATGATCGGGGACCGAAGGTACAGTTGAACGCCATACTGGAGAACATCTGTATAGGCAAGGACGAAGGTGCCCCCATATGCCAGGATACGGGCACCATCACATTCTTCGTGGAGGTCGGTGCTGAATTCCCTCGGATCTCCGGCATAAAGGATGTACTGACGGAGGCAGTGCAAAGGGCGTCCGTAGAGATACCTTTGAGACCGAATGCCGTGCACCCCATGACCCATGATAATACCGGTGACAACACCGGGCGGTACACACCCCCCATCCACTGGGATGTGGTGCCCGGTAAAGGGCTAACGGTACACGTGATGCCGAAAGGAGGAGGTAGCGAGAACATGAGCAAATTGGTTATGATGACTCCCGGCAAGGGGCTGAAGGGAGTTAAGGAGATAGTCATCGACCAGGTAGCGGCCATGGAAGGGAAACCCTGCCCGCCCACTGTGATAGGGGTAGGCATCGGCGGAGGGGCCGATATGGCATTGGAGCTGGCGAAAAAGGCACTTCTGAGACCGGTTGGTGAACGTCATCCCGAAGTTGAAGTGGCGAACATGGAGATGGAACTTTTGGAGAAGATAAACCGACTGGGTGTCGGCCCCATGGGCATAGGCGGGAAGACCACCGTTCTGGATGTGAAGATAGAATACGCCCATCGTCACCCCGCATCCTTCCCCGTGGCCGTGGTTCCCCAGTGCTGGGCCAATCGGCAGGCGAAGGTGATAGTGAGTGATGACGGGAAGGTGGAGGTGTTCGCATGAAAAAGGTACTGACCACACCCCTAGACCCGGAAGAGGTTTCACGGCTAAGGGTAGGTGACGCATTCTACATCACAGGTATCATATTCACCGCCAGGGATTCCGCACACGAGAAATTTTTATCCCTCAGGGACGAAGAACTGCCTTTCGACCCGGCAAAGTACGCACTTTTCCACTGCGGCCCGGCCATACACAAGGTGGATGGTAAATGGACTGTGGTCTCCGCCGGCCCCACCACCAGCATACGCATGGAGATATTCGAGGACAAATTCATCGAAAGGTTCGGCACGAAGATAATAATCGGCAAAGGTGGTATGGGTGAGCGTACGCTCAAAGCACTGGAAAAGCACGGGGCGGTCTACGTTCAGTACACCGGTGGTGCCGGTGCCCTGATGGCCAAGGCCATCGAGGAGGTGGAAGATGTACACTTCCTTGAAGAACTTGGCATACCGGAGGCATTCTGGATGTTCAGGGTAAAGGAAGCGGGACCATTCCTGGTGACCATGGACTCCACCGGTAAAAGTTTGCATGCCGATGTGGCGGAGACGGTAAAGAAGAATCTGGCGATCATCAAGGCGGAGCTTTGAATCGTCAATAATATCAAAAAAATCCGTACACATGGAAAAAGGTAGTCGTACCATCAATGTGGTATAGAGTCAAGATTTGGGAATATGGTAAAACATTTATAGTGGTAATATACTACCGTTAAAAGGTGCAAAAAATGATGATGAAAAAGGCATTGAGCCTGGGTGCGATACTGATACTGTTGATGATGATCTTTGCATCTCCCGCGATAGCTATCAGCTCAACTCCCAGTCACGGAACAACAGATTATCCCATAGACGGAAGAATAATCATCCATTTCGACAATCGAATGGATCTGTCCTCGGTGGAGGTGGATATACGTCCCGATCCCGTATATCCCGTTCAAAGAGAGTGGTCCAACAATGATCGTACACTTACATTGACACCCACGACCCCTCTTACCAATGACCAGGAGTACAGGGTCAGGATCACGGGACGTTATTACAACGGCACCGATATAACCCCTTACGAATTCAGCTTCACCACGGAAGCAAGCCCTTCGCTGATGGAGACCGTGAGGGAACTGCTATCCGATATGTGGCTAAGTTTCATAGCCTTCATACCAGGTATAGTATTCTTCATCGTTATACTGATCATAGGTTACCTTATATCCAAGATGATCGGATTTTTGATCACCAAGATACTCAAGAAGGTGGGTTTCGAGAAGGCCATGCGTAAGGTAGGCCTCACCGCACAGATACGTAAACTCGGCTTGAAGAACATATCTTCATTCATAGGTATGATGGTGTTCTGGTTCATATTCGTTATCTTTATACAGATAGCCCTGGATTACGCTGGCATCCATACACTGACGGCCATAGTCACACCGATAGTGCTCTTCATACCCCGGTTGATCATAGCGGTCATCGTACTCTTGGTGGGTCTGTATGTTGCAGAGATCGCTGTTCGGTTCCTCAAGGAATTCATCAAGAAGAGTCCCTTCGGCAAGGACCTGATGAAGATAGACAAGATGACGAAAAAATCAGGCATGTCCATAATGGAGATAATCTTCATCTTCGTCAAGGTCTTCATACTGCTGATCTTCATAAACATTGCTCTTTCGATAATAGCCATAAACATACTGGCTGACTTCATCAACCCCATACTCCTTGTTATACCGCTGCTCATCGCCGCCTTCGCGGTCATCATCATCGGTCTGATAGTGACCGAGAAGATAGTGGACCTCATAATGAAGATGCTGAAGGAGTTCGGTATCCAGAAACTGATAGGACCCGTTGAGGAAGTCATAGGTAAAAAGGGTATCATTCTCACGATCCTTTCATATCTGCTGAAGATATTCATCATGCTGATATTCGTGCAGATAGCCGTCGGTATACTGAATGCCCATGGCATGTTCAACATGCTTGCGGAGCTCATCAATACCGTGATCCTCTGGCTCCCCAACCTCGTGGCCGCACTGTTCATAGGCCTCATCGGCTTCTGGCTTGCAAGCTGGGCTCACGATAAGGTACTTGCCTACGGGAAGAACATGGACATACCCTTCAACGCCATGGTTGCCAAGGCCACAAAGGTGCTGGTCATCTACATAGCCATAGTCATGGCCCTGGCCCAGATCGGTGTTGAGGTGCCCATACTGTACATCGTCTTCGCAATTGCGGTCGGTGCCGTCTTCATAGGTCTCGGCGTAGGTTTCGCCTACGGATCCAAGGACCTATTCCTCAACGTTATGGGCTCGGTGCAATCCGGTCAGACCCTAAAGCTCAACAGTCAAGTTAGGGTTGACAATTACGAAGGCCACATAACGAACATAGGAAGATACAACGTGGAGATAACCACGGACGACGGGAGAAAGGTACGGATACCACACTCCAGACTGGTTAACACCGTTGTAGAAGAGCTCAGATGAGAAAACACTGTGAATGGTCCCGGGTACTTCCACCCGGGTTTCCCATTTTTTATGTTCCATCAGCCCCGGTGCCGAACCTGTCCGTTACCAGGTTGAAGAACCTATCCATCCGTCCGGTGGATGTGGACCAGTAGGCGAATGCACCTACAGCGATACCAGCAGGTATGTCCAGTAGCCAGTGGACACCCAGGTATACTATAACAAAAACGGTGAGTACGGTAAACAATATACCAAAGTAGGCAAGTCTTTTCAATCGTGCATTGTACAAGGCGATCAGTGTGATGGTGAGAGATATGCTGGTATGCCCGCTGGGGAAGCAATTACTCTGCCTGTTGATAAGCTGGAGTATGGCAAGGTACTGGGGTTGACCGTACATCAGGGGTTCCACTTCCGGCACGTAGTACGAAGTTACCGTTACATGCAACAGGAGATATCCGGGTAGTATGAACATGTAATTTACCGCCAGTGCCTTGGCGAAAAGGTTGAAGTTTTCGGTATCCTCCCGCAAAAGGAAAAAAAGTGGAACGAATGAAACGAAGAAGGTTAGGCCGAGTACGTAAAAAAGGGATGATGCATGAACGATATAATGGCTGGACAGATGCTTCTGGAGGAATAAGATATGCCCGACCCCCTCCACCCGGTAGAACCACCAGGTGACATCGGCCCCCAGGGGGCGGATATCGAAAATGATGTTCTCGATCTTTATGGCGATGGCCACCATTATAAGTACGGCTATCCCGCCTCTCCCTTTCCACGCTGTATTTACCAAAAGGTCAAACCTCACCTTCTTATCCTCGTCGAACAATCTGATGCCAATGAGTATAAGTGCTACCAGAGACGGTATAAACCACAGAAGACCTTTTGTGAGGGGGGTCATTACAAACTGCCGCAAAGATATCCGTGATTATTAATTTTTTCGGCACGGAGATACCGCAACGGTTATAACCTAAAGATACCTTCGAAGAGCGGTACGATGACTGAACTGGCAAGCAGTTTAAAGGTAAAAAACGTAACCCTGAGAAATCGATTGGTGATGCCCCCCATGGCCACCAACAAGGCAACCCCTGAGGGCGAGGTAACCCGTGATCTCATAGAGCACTACGCTGAAAGGGCGATATACCCCGGGATGTTGATAGTGGAACATTCCTATGTGGACCCGGGCGGCAAACTGTCCGTGAGGCAGCTGGGCATACACAAGGACGAGAATGTGCCCGGCTTAAAGGAATTATCCGAAACCATATACGAGAAAGGATGTGTTCCCTGTATCCAGATAACCCACGCCGGCGGGGCTTCCGATCCTGAAGTCATAGGAAGAACACCGGTTTCCGCCTCGTCGAACTGGTATGGGGATAAGGATGTGAAGAGTCTTACCGTTCAGGAGATGCAGGGTATAAAGGAACGTTTCACAGACGCTGCCCGCAGGGCGAAGGATGCGGGTTTTCTGGCCCTTGAGGTGCACGGTGCCCACGGTTTTCTTCTGAATCAATTTGCTTCTCCCCTTACCAACCGTCGCGAGGACGGATACGGGGGTACGAGGGACCATATGCTCAGATTCCCCCTGGAGGTGGTAAGAGCTGTACGGGAGGTGATAGGGGATATGGTTTTGATGTACCGTATGGGTGCCTGGGATGGTAGTGATGACGGGTTCAAACCGGATGATGCGATGTACTTCGGTAAAAGGTTGGAGGGAGCCGGTGTGGATATCATCGACATATCGGGAGGATTATTGGGTTCAAGACCTGAAAAGTTCTTGGGAGAACAGGGATATTACATTCCCCACGCCGAGGAGGTTAAAAAAGCCGTCAATGTACCCGTGATAGGTGTCGGGGGTATCGTTGAGCCGTCATACGCCGACGCTCTCGTCAGGGAAGGTCGTGTTGACCTGGTCGCCGTGGGTAGAGAGTTGTTGAAAGACCCGAACTGGGGCCGGGATATACTGGGAAAAAAAGCTTAGATTTATATATTAGCGGAGCATGTATAGCTTGATATTAGGGACGTCAGACAGATACGGGATCAGGTAGGTAGAAGATGAAGGTCTACTTCTCCGTGATAGGGATAGGCCTTGGACACATAACCAGGTGTATGTCCGTGGCCGATCAACTCAGTCGGGAGGGGATTGAGTGTGTGTTCTCTTCCTACGGCAAGGCGGCGGAGGTTTCACGCCAAAAGGGCTATGAAACATACACTGGAAAACCGCTCATGTGGTACGAGAACGAACTTGGACACGTAGACTTCGAGAGATCCATACTCTGCGGTTTACTTCTTTTCAAACGGATAGCAAGGCACTATGTCGAGGAAGATAGGTTACTCAAGAAACTAAAACCGGACCTCGTGGTCTGTGATTCAAGATATTCCACCATACCCGCATCCAAGAACCTTAACGTTCCAAGGGTTTATATCACTAACCAACCCAGGGTGTACATGCCAAGGACGAACAATGGGCACGATAACGGTTCCGGTTATCTTGAATACATGGGTAGCAAGCTCAACTACAGCCTTCTATCTGGACACGATAGTATCCTTTTGCCTGATTTTCCCCTTCCGTACTCCGTATCGGAACGCCACATGAGGTTCCAGGAGTGCGCACCCCGGTGCTTCGTTGAAAAAACCCGGTTCGTGGGTCCCATCTCAAGTACAAGACCGGGCCATAGGACGGAAGAGGAGATAGAGGATATCTGCAGTTTATACGATGTGACCCCGGGGGAGTTCGTTTACATCGCATTCAGCGGCCCGGGTGTGATCATGAAGAGTGTAAAGGGGTCACTGATCAGCCTCTTCAAGGATTATGAAACCCCGTCCGTAATGGGTACGGGAGAGCCGGGAGCCACGAAGGTACATCACAAAGGGAACCTCAGACTGGTGAGGGGGTGGATAGATGATAGGGACGCCTTGATCCAGGGGGCGAAGGTGGTGATATCCAGGGCAGGTTTATCCACCCTAAGCGAATTACTGGTTTACGGTAAAAGAGCGGTGGTGATACCCCAGGGGAACCAACCGGAGCAGGAGTCAAATTCCCACGGAATGGAAAAACTGGGTTCGGCGAAGAGCATATATCCGGGGGATGTGAACCCTGACAGCCTCAGGGAGATATTGACACACGTGGAGCACTCCCGTGAGATCGGAAGGTCGGCGGAAAGGGTCAGATCGATGGCGGCAAGGTGGAAGGGAGAGGAAAACAGTGCGAAGATAATATTGGAGCTGCTGGAAGCGACTTGAATCAGAATCCCATCAGACCGCAGCATCTGGAACAAAGGGGAAAAACGCCTTCGGGTTGATCCGCGAGTGCCTTTCTGAATCGTCTGAATCTTTCGTTGTTGTATATGTCCAGAAGTTCATGGTTCTTTATGTTTCCCATCACCATATCCGGAAAATCCCTGCAGTTGACCACATCTCCGTTCGGCATGATGTTCGCCTCCACCCAAGGCGTAAGACAGTTATTCCACCCCAGGAAATCTGCAGGGTCGGTGTAATATGTCTCGATCTCACTTTCCGGCAGGTTAGGCACGAAGGATACCGGAAAACTCCATCTTCCGTTCCTTATGTCCCTGACACTTTTCTTTAACGCCTCAAAATCCGCCCCGGAATTGTCCCTCACGTAGGATTTCCAGGCAAAGGGTTCAACACCAAGTTCCTTCCGCATCACATCACAGTGTTTCTCACCCACCTCCCGGCTGGTGAACCACGAATAGTATATCACAAGACAGTCCGGATCAAATCGTTCGCACTCCAGCACCGTATCCATGAGATGATCGTAATTTGAACTTGAGAGTGTGGTGAGGAGGAACATCTTGGGGAGTTTTTTACCATCGCCCTTGAGCTCGTTGATGCGTTCAACACCCCGTCTCATGGTCCTGTAGGCACCTTTCACGCCCCTGCACTTGTCGTGTACCTCCTCCGGTCCGTCCAGGGAGACGCATATCATGTCCCAACCACTTTCCACTATCTCGTGGGCCTTCTCTTCCAATTTAACCCCGTTTGTGACAACTTGTAGCGTCAATTTTTTGTCTTTGATGTGATGGCATAGATCCATCAGTCCTCCGTAGAGAAAGGGTTCCCCTCCGGTTATGTAGATGTGAGGTTTCAGGTGGGCGACACTGTCTATCATCTCCTTGTATCTTTCAACACTTACATTACCCTTCACCGTCGGCAACTCATTGTCGTCCCTGTTGTAACCACCTTCACCGTATTGCCCGCACACCGCACATCTGTGATTACACTTGTCGGTTATACGCATGCTTATGAGCCAAAGGGCGTTACTCTCACCTGTCTTTTTCCACCGGTCAAGATTTGCACGATAATACTTTCTACCGGCGCCTCTGAGCATGCTACCCATGAGGAACGGGGTGTCCATGAAAGGCTTCGCCAGGGCTGTGGGAAACTTTTTCATCTACGGTTAAAAAGGGATGATATGTAAAAAACTATCGCAACGCCCCTTCCAGTAATTTGCCTATTTCACCGGGCATCCTTGCAACAGCGACACCTGCATCCTCGAATGCCTTCATCTTGGATTCCGCCGTACCGGTACCACTTTCCGATACGATAGCACCCGCATGGCCCATGCGCTTGCCCTTGGGTGCCGTTCGTCCCGCGATGTAAGCCACCACGGGTTTCTTGAATTCGTTTTGTATGTGGCGTGCCGCCTTCTCTTCAGCACTGCCCCCTATCTCACCTATGAGAACGACTGCTTCCGTGGTACTGTCTTTGGCGAACATCTTCAGTACTTCTATGAAGTTAAGGCCCACAACGGGGTCACCGCCCAGACCCAGAGCCGTGGATTGACCATGGCCCAGCCTTGTCATGGCATTAACTATCTCGTAGGTCAATGTGCCGCTCCGGGACACCAGACCGATGTTGCCTTCCTTGAAGATATGGTTTGGCATGATGCCCATCTTCGTTTTCCCGGGAGTTATTATACCGGGAGTATTGGGGCCTATTATGGTGGTACCGTGGATCTCCGCAAGACGTACTATCTTGGTTGAATCGTGTACGGGGATCCCTTCCGTCACTATCACAACGGGGTCCAGTCCGGCGCTTATGGCCTCCAGGGCGGCGCCCTTGGCAAAACGGGAAGGCACGAATATTATGGATGCACTCGCCCCGGTTTCCTCTTTGGCCTTGAGTACGGTGTTGTAAACGGGTATACCGTTCACCTCTTCCCCTCCCTTTCCCGGTGTAACACCCGCCACGATGTTCGTGCCGTACTCCTTCATGTATCCACTGTGGTAACTACCCTGGGTACCGGTTATTCCCTGTACCAGCACCTTCGTCTTTTCGTCTACCAATATGCCCATAAGGGTGGGTGATGATGAGGATATTCTTAAATGCTTCGATTAGAGGTGCGTATGTGGGCTTATTGAGAATTATGTAGAGATATAGGGTATATATGGTAATATATAGAGTATAAAGATAAATTATATATATCCGGTGCCTCTAACTACCTACCCGATGAAAATGCAAACAAAAAAACAAGGGTTCGTGTTCGGCATCCTGGGCCTGTTACTGATAAGTGCAGTGTTCATGTCCGGATGTACGGACAACGATGATGTACAGGAAGTGAGTGTGGTTGGTTCATCCACAAACCTTCCCATCGCTCAGATGGCAGCGGAAGAATTTAACAGGGAACACAAGAACATACGTGTTTCGGTTGCGGGCGGTGGTTCGGGTTACGGTATAAACGCCATAATCGAAGGTACCGCGGACATCGGCATGGCGAGCAGAGATATCAGACCTGCCGAGATCGAAAAGGTACCGAACGTGGTCGAACACACTGTGGCCAGGGACGGTCTGGCGGTTGTGGTCAGCAAAACGGTGTACGATGCTGGAGTAACAGCTCTTACAACAGATCAGGTCAGGGACATCTATTCGGGTGCAATCACCAACTGGAAAGATGTGGGCGGGCCTGACGAAGATATCTACGTTGTTGAAAGGGCGGACACATCGGGTACCTACGGAACTTTCATGGAACTTTTGGGGCTGGATGAAACTGCGGCACATTCCACACAACTGGAAAATTCGGATGTGGCCAGAACGGTATCGACCGCGGATTATGCCATAGGATACGTGGGCATGGGATATATAGGAACAAACAATCCTGCCATTGCCCTGGATGGATATATGCCTACAACGGCAAATGTATTAGCGGGCAACTATCCCCTGCAGAGAGGACTGCACTTCTACACCGATGGTCAACCCACCGGAGCCATAAAGGAATTTATTGACTTCCTGATGAGTACCAGGGGCCAGGAGATAGTGGCCGAGATAGGTTTCATCCCGGTCAGTGGCTGAACCATGGAGGAATAACGGTGGTCTCGAGGAGAGTCAAGGACAAGTTGGTACACCTTACATTCTTCGGGATCGCCGCGCTCTCCGTAGTTATAATATCCTTTATATTTATCTTTCTTTTCATAAGGGCATATCCCGCCATAGATATGTTCGGCACCGATCTTCTGGGTAGCGAGTGGAACGTTTCCAGGAGCAAGTTCGGGCTTTTACCGGCCATGTACGGTTCCGTGTTCGTTGCCGTGGGTGCCCTTGTGGTCGCCGTCCCCCTGGGTCTCGGGGCGGCCATATATCTCTCCGAGATAGCCCCGGAAAGGGTAAGGATGATCCTCAAGCCACTTATCGAACTCCTGGCCGGTATCCCCAGTATAGTATACGGTTTTATAGGTGCCATCCTATTGGGGAGATACCTGTATGACACCTTCGGTATGAGGGGGGTTAACTCCTTCCTTGCGGCCATGCTGGTCCTGGGTATAATGGCACTTCCCATAATAGTGAGCATGTCCGATGATGCCATGAAGGCCGTGCCCAAGGACCTGAAGGATGCGAGCCTTGCCCTGGGCGCCACAAGATGGCAGACCATCAGGAAGGTTACGATACCGGCAGCCATATCGGGCATAACGAGTGCCGTGATCATGGGTATGGGCAGGGCCATCGGCGAAACCATGGCAGTCATGTTGATCATAGGCTCGGTGATGAAGATGCCGGTACCCTTTTTCAACGTCTTCGATACGGGGAACACGTTGACGGCACTCATAGCTGTGCAGATGGGTGAATCACACGGTATAATCATAAACGTGCTGTTCACCGCCGGAATAATGCTGTTCACCATCGTTGCGGTCATGAGCGTCATATCGGACATACTCCAAACCAGAACAACAGAAAAATTCGAGGGGAAAAGATGAGCGCCAGAAAACTGATCGCCTTGTGGCTTTTTGTCGTATCCGTGGTTGTCGCCCTGATGGGCTTCTGGGCCATGGCCACCCGGGCATCGGTGGATTATTGGGTGTTGACGGGTAGCTTGGGCCTCATCTCCATCATCTGTTATGTTTCCGGAGTGCATCACTACCTGACCGTGAAAAATAAACATGGGTTGCATATGATCCTATACGGGGCGGTGGTACTCATGGTTGCAGGCCTGTCCATCTACATTCCCAAGGTGGTAGACCTCAGACCGTGGGAGATATACACCAGGATACCCAATGATTTCTTCTTTTCAACTTTCATGCTCACCATAGGTATACTCAGTAGCTACGTGAGCTTCAGACCCTTCCACAACTTTACAAAGGAAGGTGCACAATCGGGTGCCTACTACATCATCCACCTCTCCATAATATTCACTCTCCTTCCACTGTTCCTTATAATGTTCAACATAATCTCCAGGGGGATGGGAGGTATAACATGGGAATTCCTCACGGAGGACATAGTTTCCATGG
Source organism: Candidatus Haladaptatiplasma halalkaliphilum (assembly GCA_019594055.1). Classification (GTDB taxonomy): domain Archaea; phylum Thermoplasmatota; class Thermoplasmata; order Halarchaeoplasmatales; family Halarchaeoplasmataceae; genus Haladaptatiplasma; species Haladaptatiplasma halalkaliphilum. Next base: position 26,086 of record JAFDTY010000012.1, read on the forward strand.
GTGAAAGGGGAGGTGTTTACCCTGCGATAATGGGCACCCTTGCCATGATCACCCTAACGGCGATCATAGTACTGCCCCTGGGAGTGGGGACTGCCATATACCTTGCGGAATACGCAAGAAAGGGACTGGCTGTAAGGGTAATCAGAACCGCCGTGAACATCCTTCAGGGAACTCCATCCATCGTTCACGGTCTATTCGGTTATGCTTTCTTCGTTTTGATACTCTTCAACGGTCAAAAATGCCTTCTGGCGGGTGCCCTCACCCTGGCCATACTCACTCTTCCCATCGTCACCCGCTCTGCGGAGGAAGCGTTGAACGCGGTCCCGGGAGAATTGAGGGACGCCAGTCTTGCCCTGGGTGCCACCAAGTGGCAGACCATAAGGAAGGTGGTCATACCCCCGTCAATGCCCGGTATACTGACCGGTACGGTTCTAGGGATAGGGAGGGCGGCAGGGGAGACCGCACCCATAATGTTCACCGCGGTTTACTTCTCGGGGACAGGAACTCCCAGCGGACTGTTAAGACCGATAATGGCTCTACCCTATCATCTCCTTTCATTGTACCGACTGGTGGGGTATAGAGATGTGGAATCCCAGGCATGGGCCACCGCCCTGCTGCTGTTGATAATAGTCCTGGGTATCAACCTCAGCGCCATAATCGTTCGAGAGAAGTACAGACAGAGGTTTTGAAGATGATCAATAAAGTGCTCGAATTACTGAAAGAAGAGAAGGCCTGCCAACGGATCAGTATGCCATCGGGTATAAAGGCAAAGGCATCCGACTTCAACCTGTGGTACGGTAAGGTAAAGGCATTGAAAGATATTAACATAGATATAAAGGAGAACAAGGTGACCGCCATAATCGGCCCATCGGGATGCGGTAAATCCACGCTTCTGAGATGTTTTAACCGTATGAACGATACCATCATATCCGTCCGAACAGAGGGCAATATATGGCTGGACGGTTACGACATATACGACGATGTTACCGATTGTGTGGATATTCGCAGGAAGGTCGGTATGGTCTTCCAGAAACCGAACCCGTTCCCCTTCTCCATCGCCAACAACATATACTACGGCTGTCAGGTTAACGGTATGGACGTGGAAAAGGACGAAGTTGTGGAGAGGTGTCTGAAACAGGCGGCATTATGGGAAGAGGTGAAGGATAGGTTGAGTGAGAACGCCCTCTCACTATCCGGCGGTCAACAGCAAAGATTGTGTATAGCCCGGGCCCTGGCCATCGAACCGGAGGTTATACTTATGGATGAGCCCTGTTCCGCCCTGGATCCCATCGCTACCGCTAAGATAGAGGACCTGATCCACGAGTTGAAAAAAGATTATACCGTTGTCATCGTTACCCATAATATGCAGCAGGCTGCAAGGGTAAGCGATTACACGGCTTACATGTATCTTGGAGAACTAATAGAGTTCGGAAAGACAAAGCAGATATTCGAGAAGCCCCGTGAGGAAAGCACTGAAAAATACATAACCGGAAGATTCGGGTGAGTAAGATGGGACCAGAAGCAAGAAAAGCATATCATGAAGAGTTGAAGGAACTGAAAAGGATGGTGGAGGAGATGGGCGATTTAGCCTCTAATGCCATATCCCTAGCGACAGAAGGATTTGTTGAATTGGACGAGGGAAAGGTAAGAGAGGTGGATGATATCGACAGCAAGATATATGCCTACGATAGAGCCATCGAGAGAAAGAGCCTGAACCTGATAGCCCTCCAGGCACCAGTGGCAAAGGACCTGCGCTTCATAGGCACATGTCTAAAGATAATCACCGACCTCGACAGGGTCGGTCGTTATTCCATGGACATAGGAAAGGTCACTGAAAGGATGTTGGGTAAAACCCATATGAAAAAATTGGTTTCCATACCCCATATGGCTCAGCTCACCATTGAGATGGTGGATACGGCCATAGACGCATTCGTCGAAGGAGACGAAACAAAGATAGAACCCATATACGAAAACGAGGAGAAGGTGGATGCCCTGTACGATGAAATCTTCCGAGAGGTATTGACCTATATGCTAGAGGATTCAAGGAACATAACCATAGGTACGCAATACATCCTTGTGATACGCTATCTTGAGAGGATCGCCGATCATGCCTGCAATATAGTGGAGCGGGTGGTTTACATGGAAACCGGCGAGATGATAGAACACGACATATGATATCATAGCCGGTCTTGTACGATATGCAAAACTTTAACCACAGGGGCCACTATTTCCAAATCTGCCATGAAAGTACGCTTGGAACGTTGCCGGAAAAGGTATCTGGGGCAGGTGATGGACATAGAGAGGAGATCATTCGAGCAGCCCTACGAACGGGAGGTCTTCGAAAGTTACCTGGGCAGCGACCTCTTCATCGTGGCCCTTGACAATGACAGGGTGATAGGCTATGCCATCGCCACGGTTAAGGGAGTGATAGTTTCCATCGCGGTGCTGCCGGAATATCGGAGAAGAGGGGTCGGCAAGATGATGCTTGAAAAACTTCTTTTGTACGTCGCCACCGGGAAGATAAAACTTACCCTGAGGGTAAGCAACCTGGGGGCCCACAGGTTCTACGAACATATGGGGTTCGTAAGGGAAGGGGTCATCCGCAATTATTACGAGAACGGCGAGGACGCCTTCATTATGGTTATCCGGAGATGAACATCGGGCCGTCAACGGCAATCTTTATATTAAAGAAGTAATTTCATTGGCACCTTAGCTGAACCAAAACCACGGTGAATACCATGGGAAACATCAGACCAACGTACATAAAAAGAGTTGCCGTAGAACTCGTTCAAAAGTATCCGGATGAATTCAGATCCGACGATTACGAACACAACAAGAAGATGGTCGATGAGCTGACCGACGTCGAATCTATCATGATGAGAAACAAGATCGCCGGATACATCATAAGATATCTCAATCGTGGGAATTGATTTTTACGATAGCCTCGGCTACGGTAACGCACGCAAGGAAATCATCCAGGGTGTGCAGTAATTTCATGGGTGAACCGGCCAGGGCCTCACAGTATATTTTGGATCCGTGAACCTTAAGGGTAAAAAGTTTTAAAAAGCAGAAGATATGTACTTATGCTTGATAAAATGGGAATACTCGCAAAGGATATAGCAAAATATACATGTGAAAAAAAAGAAAGTTCATTAGGCGACACACTATTCAAAAGGTTCATCACAATCCATATCGATTCTGTAGAAGAGGTCAGGAAGATCAGGGAGAGAAATCGAATATGAAGTTGTTCATAGATACGAACGTTTTTATATCCGCCCTATTCGGTGAAGAAGAACGTTCCGAGATAGCGAAAGAGGTTTTGAATCTGGATGTGGTCAAATACACATCTTTACTTAATCTCATGGAGATCAGGAGCGTCTTATCGAAAAAAAAACAGGTATCCAAAATTGAGATCGAAAAAGTAATCGATGATATCATCCATGGGACAGAAATAATCATACCCGATTCATCTAGTTTTTTAAAGAGTAGTGAGTTTCAAAAAGAAAATTATCTCTATCCTTCGGATTGTCTTATATTTACACTTTCAAAAAACCTGGATTCTATTTTGGTTACATTTGATTCGGAACTGATCCATCACGGAGCAGTAGAACCGGAAAAGTTATTAGAGCAATACTGAATCTCTTATTTTATAGTGCAAAACGAAACTTTTAGGACTAAAGTTTCGCTTTCCACACATAGATTGAAGACACTTCTATACAAAAAGTAAGGTCTTCAACTATAACAGTGGACATAACATTCGGTCACCGAATCGGGGTATCTATTCTTTAACAGCATCCTCGGCTACGGTAACGCACGCAAGGAAATCATCCAGGGTGTGCAGTAATTTCATGGGTGAATGGGCCAGGGCCTCACAGTATATTTTGGAGCCGTGAACCTCTACTTTTATGTAATCTTCGTTGTCGGGAGATATAGCTGCCGCCACGTTTTTTGCCGTTCTTTCGTCTTGGTATTCCAGGATCATCTCGCATCTTAAGGAGGACATATTTGTGGTAAGTTATCGAGTCGATTTATAAGTATCTATGTGATAATGTATTTATACTATTACTACTACTATTATTAGTATGAAATGCCCGAAGTGCGATTACGGATGGGTTCCTAGGAAGAAGGACCCGAAGGCGTGCCCACGCTGTAAGCAGAGGTTGGATTACTATAAAACAGCCGACCCCCTATCCGGAGCCATGTCCATTGAACGGGGATTTCAACGTACCATATACGTTATGTCTATTATCTCTGAACGATTGAAGAAGAAAGGAATTTTACCGGTCATAATCGGTGGGGCCGCCGTCGAATTCTATACGAGAGATTGGTACGCTACCGGAGACATAGATCTGGCGATAGACAAGAAAAAAAGAGAAGGATTTGGGGAGATCATGGAGGAATTCGGGTTCCATAGAGAGGGTCGTATGTGGATCCGTGAAGACCTCAACCTCTACATCGAGATACCTGCGGATATCAAAGATGTTTCGGCGGATAGATTAACGGAGGTCAAAACTGAAAAAGGCAGTGCATATGTGATAGGTCCGGAAGATATCCTGTTAGATAGGATACAGGCAGCCGAGCATTGGAAGAGCCAGGGAGATCGAGAACAGGCGATCAGGATCGGAGCTGCATTCTACGACGAGATCGACTGGGGATACACAAGAAAAAGATGTAAAAAAGAACTATCGGAGAGTATGCTGGACGAAGTATTGGAGGCGATAAGAGATGAGAACGATAACTCTTGAAGAGTGGAGGGAAGGAAGTTCGAAGGGCAGACGTAAAAAATTCCCAAAGACAAGGCCCACTGAAGATTGGAAACTCCGGGATTCCATCAAATACATCAGATTAAGGGACAAGTATCTCCAGGAGGAGGGTATCCTGGTGAAGATCGGAGAGAGGAAGTGGAGGTTGAATGTTTGAACTGCCTCTGTGAAAGAGGATTTTCCCACCGGTGTACGTCATATAAACGCGTTCTATCCGGGCAAGTTCGTGTATCATGAGCCAGTAACACTACCCTTTTGATAGTCTAAAGGAGATAGTATGTTTGACCTCATTCCTGTAGTGTCTCGCCCAGGACCATGACGTTGTTAACGTAGAAGCCTCCGTATGTGCTGGGATCGGCGTAATGGTTGTAGCCCGAGGCGCTGCACGTGAACACCCTGAACCGTATGAGTATCACGTTTCCGGCGAATTCGCTGAGGTCTACGTTCAACCGGTCAAGGTGGCCTGCCGTTGTCCAGTTGTAGCCTATATTTTGACCTGCGTCGCCTCCGGAACCCGATACACCGGTTGCCGCCCTGACACCGAGGTTTATGACCTGCCAAGAGATGCCGTTGTCAGTTGACACCTCGACGCGGAAGCCGTCCGGTGGTCTTCCGCCGGCGGTGTTTATGTTGAACTTGAAGTCCGCACTAAGTGTAGCCGTCCTTGCGTTGGTGAGGTGTATGGGTGCGGTGACCAGTCTGTTGTCTATGCCGGGTCTGAAGAATCCCTCGTCCGGGTCTGCATTGCGCCATGCTCTGGTCGACTGGCCGTCGGGACCCGTTGTTTCGTTAAGATGCCAGACATCGTGCATACCCGCCACGATATTATCTGCCGTATTGCCTATTCGTGTGACCACCACGCTGACGTCGTCCAGCCACCAGCCTCCGGGCCTTATACCTCCGCCGAACTGTTTGTAGTAGAAGCGTATGCGGACGGTGTTCAGTTTATCTTCGGGTATCTGGTAGTCATCTCTTAACAGGTCGACCTTGACGAACTCCCACTGCATGGTACCGCCGGCGGACTTGCCGTTCCAGCACCATATTATGTCGTTATCGAAGTCGTCCGAGTCTATCTCGCTGAGCAGCAGGTTGCCCGTGTAGGGTCCCACCGAGGGTTTTACATAACGCCACAGGTATTGACCTGGCTCGTCAGGATCCTCGTAGCCTACCTCCATGTACGCACCGTTGACACCCTGTATAAGCCTGTATTTATGCCAGAAGGTGAGCCATGCGTCCGACGTGTTGGTGAGGTCGAGTCTGGGGGTTACAGCGTACTTGTCGAAGTTCCTTATCCATTCCCTGCCGTCACCCTGGTTTATCACGAACTCGTCTTCGATGGCTGTTAGGTTCTCCGTCCTCTGGAGCATGTAGGCGATTCTCTCGAATATGTCCCCGAGGTCACCGGGGTCAGGTGCAAAGAAATACTCTGCGCCCGAGGTGTTAGCGATACGCCAGAGGTTGTATTCAGTTGTACCAGATTCCCAAGTTGATACATCGCCTGGATCCCTATCAATTAAATAATTATCATCGCCCGCGGATTCAAAATTTTGTGCTGGATTCCAATTAGGGATATTTGGATTGTGTTCTAAGCCTAAGCCTATCGTGAAAATTCGAATTGGTGAATTTAGCAAACCACTCCTTACGCGCCATTGAGGCAAGATACCTACATCTCTCCATTCTCCTGGATCGTATGGGCCTTCAAATTCATAATAAGGTAGCCTATATTTCCCTTTGTGGCCAGTGTAAGTAACAGTTGGATAGTTATCCTCTGGATCCATATCATGCCACGGTGCCCAATCTCTACTCCCTTCTTCAGGTGTTTGTCCGCCTGGTGCATTGTCAGAAGCTCGATTATCGGCACCATCTGATAATATTACCACTGCTGGTATATGTTCTGGGAAATTTTCTTGTTCATCTCTAACCATTTCATATGATTCACCAACTATGTCCCAAAGAGAGGTCATCGGTGCAAATGCGATGCCGTCGATTCTTTCGTGTACTAGTGTTCTTCCTGCTTCATCTAATATGGTAGGTTCCAATACAGGTACAGGATTTGTAGCTCCAAATCTGTAAAGACCGACTGCTGATCCATTCGAAAGTGAATCTACAAGTACTTTAGCGGCCTGTTTTGCATGCCATAACCATGTCTGGCCTTCGTAAAGACGATCATCCATTGATCGGGAATTATCTATAGCGATCACTAATAAGACATCCATCAACCGTCCACCCTTGGGCTCCAGCATGAAGTAGCTGTACGGGTCGCTCTTGGCCTCGTCGGTCGTGTTCACCACACCGTGGCTCATCGACCTGTCCCAATTACCTGCAACGTTGGTGTCTATGTCGTCGAAC
>JAFDTY010000062.1 GCA_019594055.1 Candidatus Haladaptatiplasma halalkaliphilum
CGTATTCATCTTGTGCCCTATCGTAATACTTCTCGAAATCCTTGCCGAAGGTCCTCATATCCATGAAGTAGATATGAGTATCCAATCCTGGAAGATGCTCCTTTGCGATAACAGCCTCCTTTATGGAGTACATACAGCAAACCGACGAGCAGTACTTATGGTCACAACTCTCATCCCTGGAACCTATACATTGCAGCCATGCTATCTTCTTCGGCTCTTCACCATCGGAAAGGCGCTTTATGTGACCCTGGAAAGGTCCCGAAGCCGAAAGCATCCTCTCGAATTCCAGAGATGTCAGTACATTCGGATACAACCCATACCCGAGACTATCTCCCTTGGGTGGTTCGTATACATCCGCCCCGGGAGAAAGTATCACCGAACCGATATTGACCTGGATCTCCTGGTCCTCCTGGTCGTACAGTATGGCTCCCGGTTCACAGAAATTTTCACATGATTTACACGTACCGTTCAAGGCATACATGCAGGCATCTTTGTCCATTATGGGAACGTTCGGTATAGCCTGTGGAAATGGTATATGTACTGCTTTACGTTGGGCTAGGCCTGCATCGTAATCACTCAAAAGCGGTTCCGGTGTTCGCGTACTTATCTCCGATAGGTCTATACACAGGGTAGGGCAGACAAATGCACAAGCACCGCAGGTGGTGCACACCTCGGAATGTTCCTGGAACGGTGGTTTCACCTCTCGATAGGCACCTCTATTGGTGAAACCGATGGCACCCACACCCATGACCTCTTTACATACGTTTACACAAAGACCACATAATATACATTTTTCATCTGGTTCCGTGTGGGTTTTAAATCTTGAACTATCCACTCCTAACTTACTTGCGAGTTCTTTGAGCTCATCCGATCCCGGACACCTGGCCAGATATAGTTCCATCAAAACCTTCCTCGATCTATCGATCCGTGGAGAACTGGTATTTATCTCCATACCCTCTTTAACCAGTAAACTGCATGATGCGGTTACCTTGGTCCATCCTTTTTGCGTTACTTCAACCACGCAGAGTCTGCATGCACTGTAGGGCTCCACCGAGGGATGATGGCAAAGGGTAGGTATGAATATATTGTTACGTATTGCAACATCCAAGACCGTCTCTCCGGGTATGGTTTCGTATTCCTTGGAATCTATCTTGATCGATACCACCTAGGCCACCTCCACCGCGTTGAACTTGCAAGCATCGTGACAAAGACCGCATTTGATGCAGATCTCCTGGTCGATAGCATGAACCTTTTTCACCTCGCCGGATATGGCCTCCACGGGGCATTTTTTAGCACACAATTGACAGCCGACGCAGTTATCTGCATCGATGGTAAATTCGATAAGTGCTTTGCATACCTTAGCTGGGCATTTATTCTCAGATATATGGGCATCGTATTCATCTCTAAAATATCGTAGTGTGGTAAGTATGGGATTGGGGGCAGTCGCTCCCAGCTGGCACAAAGATGTATCTTTGACCACTTCCGCCAGTTCTTCTAATAATTCTATATCTCCATCTGAACTCCTGCCTTCAGTGATATCGGTCAACAAACCGTGCATCTGAACCAAGCCTTCCCGGCATGGTGTACATTTACCGCATGATTCGTTTTTCAGAAAGTTAACAAAATACTTCGCCACATCCACCATACAGGTCCCTTCGTCCATAACGATCATACCACCGGACCCCATCATGGCTCCGGCATCGGTGAGACTGTCGTAATCGATGGGAAGGTCAAGATGCTCGTCGGGTATACATCCTCCCGAGGGGCCGCCGATCTGGATGGCCTTGAATTTTTTACCATCCTTGATCCCGCCACCTATGTCGAACACAACTTTCCTCAGTGTTATCCCCATGGGAACTTCCACAAGCCCGGTATTGTTTACTTTACCGACCAGTGAAAATATCTTCGTCCCTTTTGAACCTTCGGTACCGATCTTACTGTACCAATCACTTCCCTTTCTGACGATAAGGGGCACATTTGCCCAAGTTTCCACATTGTTAAGAACCGTGGGTCTATTCCATAATCCGCTTTGGGTACTGTGTATGTGTTTTACCCTCGGTTCACCTGGTCTTCCCTCTATGGATGCAGTAAGTGCAGTGGATTCACCGCAAACGAAAGCACCACCGCCCTTTGCTATCTTAACATCGAATGAAAAACCACTTCCAAGGATATCGTCGCCGAGTAGACCCAATTCTCTTGCACTTTGTATCGCCTTCTCGAAGTACTCCACCGCCAGGGGGTATTCCGCTCTCACGTATATATAGCCGTGTTCCGCACCCACGGCATATGCACCGATAATCATACCCTCAAGAACACTATGGGGATTGCCCTCCAGAAGACTGCGATTTGCATACGCACCCGGGTCCCCCTCGTCGGCGTTACAGATAACATATTTTACACCGTCTTCCGAAGTACTGTTATATGCAGCTTCCCACTTCCTGCCTGTCGGAAAACCAGCTCCTCCCCGGCCTCTAAGGCCCGAATTTTTTATACTATCGATGATCTCCAAGGAGGGAATCTTTTCTTCCAATATATGTACAAGTGCTTCATAACCACCGATGGAGATGTAATCCTCTATGCTAGTAGGATCTATCAACTCGTTGTACCCGAATAGAAGTCTTTCTTGGCTACTATAAAAAGGGATATCCTTTTCGTATTCCAATATCTTGTTAGATATCGGATCGGTGTACAGCAGTTCCTCCACGATCTTGCCTTCTTTGACGGTTTCCGAGATGATCCGTTCAACGTGCTCCGGTTTTACCGTCTTGTAAAAGATATTTTCAGGCTGTATCAAAACGATAGGTCCCTGTTCGCAGAATCCGTGACATCCTGTGGGAAGTACCGATACATCCTTTATGTCCTGCTTTTTCAGTTCGTCCTTAAGTAGGTTTGTTATCTTGATACCTTTTAGGGCGTTACACCCTGTGCCATTACACACGGTGATCAGCCGTCTGTTGGGATCCTTTTTGTGTGTAACTTTATCCTGTAGCTTACGAAAATCCTTGTAATTTTTGAGCACTTTATTCAGCCCCCTTTTTTATCTCGTTGATGAAATCGTCCACCTTCGATGGTAATACCGGGTAATATTCATCATCCACCACCACTACGGGTCCCAAGGCACAGGCACCAAGGCAGTTGACGGCTTCCAGCGAGAACAATCCGTCATCGGTAGTTTCACCAGGTTTGATCTTCAATTTACGTTCGATCTCGTCCAGCACCCTGGGACTTCCTCTGACGTGACAGGCGGTGCCCATGCAAACTTTGATGGTATGTTTTCCCCTCGGCTCAAGTGAAAAAGAAGTGTAAAAAGTGGCAACGTGATATACCTGTGAAAAAGGCACATCCAATTCCTGTGAAACATATTTCAGTATATTTTTCGGTAGGTACCGGTACTCCTCATTGATGGCCTGCATTACGGGTATGAGCGATTCTTTATCCCGTCCGTGTTTCTCTAAAAGGCCATCTACCATATCGATATCATCTTGTTCCAGATCCTTCCTCGCATCCCGCCTTTCGGGTATGTATGGCCTGTACCTGACCAGACAGTTCTCTACACAGAGACCGCAGCCATTACATAGTTCTTCATCGATGGACCTGGCACGTTTGTTGATGGTAGCCGTAAAGTTACCGGGTTCGCCTTCCAGCTTAGTCAGGTCGGAATTGGTGATTATCTCTATGTTGGGATGCCTACCTGTGGCTACCAGTTTCGGGGCAAGTATGCACATGGAACAGTCGTTAGTAGGAAAAGTCTTGTCCAGTTGAGTCATCCTTCCGGCGATGGATAGACCTTTATCCACCAGATATACTTTGAAACCGGAGTCCGCCAGGTCCAGTGAAGATTGAATACCGGATATACCTCCACCAACGACCATGACAGAACCTTTTACCGATCTTTTTTCCATCATGGTTTCTTCGGATGCCATCTCAGATCACCTCGTCTATCATCCTAAGTATCTGCTGTTTGGTCATGTTCTTGTGTATGCACGCGTTGGACGGACATGAGGCTATACATCCGCCGCATCCGGTACACAATATGGCGTCTACCTCGGCGATACCCATTACTTCGTTGAGCTCCCTGGCAGAATATGGACATACGTCCACGCACACACCACATCCTACACACATGTCCGGATCCGCCCATGCGATCATGGGGTCGCTTTCCAGCTCCTCCCTGCTGATGATACCCATGGCCTTTGCCGCTGCTCCGCTAGCCTGGGCAACCACATCCGGTATATCCTTGGGACCCTGGCAGCATCCTGCGATGAAGATACCATCGGTAGTTGTATCGGAAGGCTTAAGCTTGGGGTGAGATTCAAGGAAGAAACCGTCTGCACCTTCCGTTATCCTCAATATCCGGCTTAGTTCACCTGAATCATTACGAGGTACCAATGGTGGTACCAGAACTATGAGGTCGGATCTTACTTCAAGAAGTTTTTGTGTGGTGGTATCGAAGATGTTGTAGATCAGTTTGCCGTCCTCATCCACATCGATCTCTGAAGGTCTACCTCTGATGAAATTTGATCTCCCGTCTCTTATCCTACGGTAAAATTCTTCGTAACCTTTACCGAAAGAGCGTATATCAGTGTAACATATGTTTATCTCCAGGTCTTCACCCATATGATCCCTCAACAGGTAAGCCTGTTTCAGTGCACTCATGCACCCTATACGACAGCAGTATTCCTTGTGGTCCTTGTCCCTGGAGCCCGCACACAGTATGAATGAAACGCTCTTGACCTCTTCACCGTCGGATAATCGGTGAACATGACCGCTGGTGGGGCCGGAAGAACTGATGAGTCTCTCGAACTCCAAGTTGGTGATTATATCCGGAGATCGGCTGTAGCTGTACTCGTACATATCGCTGGCATCCAACATGTCGTACCCGGTGGCCACTACTATCGAGCCAACGTTCAGTTCTATGATCTTCTCTTCCTGTTGGTAGTCGATGGCACCCAGCTCGCACACATCCTGGCAGGGCGGACTGTCTCCGCATTTACCGCTGAGTAGCATCAAACACTTAGATGGGTCGATTGTATATTTCAACGGTACCGCCTGCTGGAATGGTACGTAGATGGCCGAACGTTTACCCAAACCCTCGTTGAATTCGTCCGAAACTCTTTCTTTCATTCGGCATACCTGAGCGCATTCACCACAGCCGTTGCACTTCTCCCAATCCACATAGGTTGGTTTACGTTTTACCTTTACCTTGAAATCTCCAACGCTACCATCAACTTCGGCGACCTCGGAGTACGTTAGAAGTTCTATATTCGGATGTCTGGCGACGTCCATCATCTTCGGAGTCAATATACAGGAAGAACAGTCCAGGGTCGGGAACGTTTTATCCAATTGTGCCATACGTCCGCCTATACTGGGCTCCCGTTCCACCAGATAGACCTTTTTACCGGTTTCAGCCATATCAAGAGCGGCTTGAATACCGGCTATACCTGCGCCGATGACCAAAGCGTCGTGGACCACATCTTTTTGAAAACTGGTGAGAGCTTCCAGTGTCTTTGCCTTTCTCACGGCCATGGCCACAAGATCCTTTGCCTTCTTAGTAGCCTCTTCCTTTTCATCCTTGTGTACCCACGAGCAGTGCTCTCTGACATTAGCCATCTCGAGGCAAAAACGATTCAGTCCTGCATCCTCTATGACTGATTGGAAGGTGGGCTCGTGCATGCGGGGGCTGCATGAAGTGACAACGATGCGGTTCAAGTCGTGTTCCTCTATGGCATCCTTGATCACCTTTCCACCGGGGTCCGAACACATGTACTTGTAATCATCTGCGTGAACTACGTCGTCCAACTTTGAAGAGAATTTTACCAGTTCGTCAACGTCCACTACGCCACCGATGTTGGTTCCGCAGTGACAGATGAAAACACCTATCCTTGCCATCTTCAGTCCTCCTCCTTGGAACCGAGTTTATCCACGGGACTCTTGTTCAGATGTAACCCCAGTTTCTCTTGTTCTTTGCCCATTGCAAGACCCAGTAATTGTATATAGTATATAACAGGCAAACTCAGTGATGCTCCCACAGTCTGCCCGGCACTGTCCTGCTTCGCATCGAACATGCGCTGTCCCCAGGGGCACATGGTGGTCATTCCATCGAATCCGTGTTTTTGCACAGCTTCCAATTTCTGTCCTGTCTTCGTTAGGGCGGATTCCTGGTCGTTTATAAATATGTGGGCGCCGCAGCAGTCCAATTTTTCGTTGTAGTACTCACTCTTGGCACCTATGGCTTTGAGCAACGTTTCCAGCTTTTGCGGATCCTCCGAGTGGTCGGGTCTCGGGATATCGTTGGGTCGTATAAGATGACAGCCGTAGTGAGCGGCTATGTTTAGCCCCTCTAGCGGTTCTTTGATACTTTCTTTTATCTTCTCTATACCTATCTCATCATGTAATAGGTCCAAAAGGTGGAAATGCTCGTTGGTTCCCCTGTATTCGAGTCCCTCCTCTTTGAGGTAGGTATTTACCTTTTCCTTCAGGGCTGGATTCTTTTTCATGATGTCCTTGGCTTCCGAGAGTGCCTGGTGACAGTACGGGCACGGAGCCAGTATATCCAGCCCTTCCTTTTCGAATAGTGCTATATTCCTTGCTGAAAGGTACATCGTCAATGAAAGATTGATGTGTCTCAAGGGTGCACCGCAGCACGCCGGTCCCTCTATATCCACCAACTCCAAACCGAATTCGGGTAAAACTTCTCTCAGGGCCAGCTCGTATGCATACTGCTCTGTAGGTATCAAACATCCAAGGTATAATCCGATCTTATCCAAATCCATCACCTCAATGTCTCCATAGCGGCTTTCATCAGCACTTGCTGTAGTTTTGCTATCTCTTCGGGTCCTTTCATGGGTGTGAGTCCCAATCCCTCTCTGGTTACGGCGTTATTTTCCCTATCGACCACCTCTTTCGGTGATTGGATGAATCCCGTACCCAAAACGGCCTGGAGCATATTCGAGTAACCGGAATCTATCTGTTTTCCGGAGACGACAGCGATATTCTTCACGGCGAAGATAACATCCACCGGTGCAAGGTCCTGTGGGCATCTTTCCTTGCATTTCAAGCAGGTAACGCAGGTCCATATCTCGCTTGAGTTCAACAACTCGTCGATGAATCCGGATTTTGAAAGTGCCATCACCTTGTGGGGCTCAAGTTCGGTCAGTATGAAGGCCTCACAACCCGATGTACATTTACCGCATTGATAGCAGTCGTTGGGGATATCTTCCTTCAAACCCTTGATTATCTCATTTACTTTTTTCTGCGCTTCGCCTTCCGGTTCCGCCATGGATGTAAGGTCGACTATGCTCATTTTTTAACACCTGCAAATGTGGTTCGGTCGGTATTCAATAAAGGTCATTCGCCCTTGAATTCGGGCTTTCTCTTCTCCATGAAGGCGTTCATGCCTTCCTTCTGGTCCTGGGTGTCGAACAGTTCGGAGAACAATTCGGCTTCGAGTTCCAGGCCCTCGTAAAGGGTGAGGTCGAGGCCTTCGTTGATGGCTATCTTGGCATTGTTGATGGCCACCGGACCCTTTCCGGCTATCTTCAACGCCATCTCCATGGCCGCTTCGAGAACCGGTTCGTTATCCTGAACGGGTCTGCCGTTTTCGTCCTTTAACCTTTCGCCGTTATCATCGAGCTTGTAGCCCCGGACCAGCTGTTGCACCAGACCGATCTGGTAGGCCTTGTCGGCGTCTATTATATCTCCGGTGTAGATCAACTCCTTGGCTTTTCCGGGGCCGATGCACCTTGCCAATCGCTGCGTCCCGCCGAACCCCGGTATCACGCCCAGGTTGACCTCGGGCTGCCCGAACTTCGCGGTTTCTGATGCTATACGGATATCACATGCAAGGGCCAGTTCGGTGCCTCCTCCGAGGGCGAAGCCGTTCACCGCGGCGATCACCGGTACGGGTAGTTCCTCCAGTCGGTTCAATGTACCCTGGCCCAGTTCCACAAAGTTCCAGGCGTCGTCAAATGACATCTCGCTCATCTCCTTTATATCAGCTCCTGCCACGAAGGCCCTTCCTTTACCTGTAACGATCACCGCCTTGAGCTCGTCATCCTCTTCCAGTGGGGCAAGAGCCTCATGGAGCTCCATGAGCAATTCACTGCACAGTACGTTCATGGGTGGGTTATCAACGTGGATCACCGCTATGCCGTTTTCCCTTTTTATCTCTATCATTTCTTAACACCTACTTGCTGTAGTCGTAGAAACCTCTGCCCGTCTTCCTTCCCAGGTATCCGGCTCTGACCATGGTCTTCAGTAGCGGGCAAGGTCTGTATTTCGAGTCGTTGAACTCGTTGTAGAGTACTTCCATTATGTGGAGTACGGTATCCAGTCCTATGAGATCTCCCAGGGCCAGCGGACCCATGGGGTGGTTCATACCGAGTTTCATCACCTGGTCGATGTTATCCGCCTCGGCGACACCGTTTTGAAGGCAGTAAACAGCCTCGTTTATCATGGGTATCAGAACCCGGTTGGAGACGAACCCGGGAGAATCGTTTACCTCCACGGGTATCTTGCCCATCTCCTGGGACAGTGCGATTATCGTCTCGGTGGTTTCGTCGGATGTTCTCAGGCCCCGTATAACCTCTATTAGCTTCATCAAGGGCACCGGATTCATGAAGTGCATGCCGATGAATTTTTCCGGCCTGTTGGTGAAGGAAGCCATCTGGGTGATGGGTATCGTCGAAGTATTGGAGGCAAGTATCGTTTCCGGTTTGCAGAGCTTGTCCAATTCGGAAAATACTTTTTCTTTTATATTCACATCCTCAATGACCGCTTCGATAATGAGGTCGCAATCCTTGAGGTCATCCATATCGGTCGTACCGGTTATGCGTGACAAGATATCCTCTCTGTCATCGGCGGTTATCTTTTCCTTCTCAACACCTTTCGAAAGGAATTTGTGTATGGCGTTCATGCCGTTATCCACGAATTCCTGCGTGATGTCTCTCATAACCACTTCATATCCCGTTTGGGCTGAAACAAGGGCTATGCCGTGGCCCATGGTTCCCGCGCCCACTACTCCTATCTTCTTTATCTCCATGGTATCACATCTCCACTATCATGGCTACCGCATTTCCACCGCCGAGGCACAGGGTAGCCAAGCCTCTGTGTGCACCTCTGTCCTTCATGGCGTAAAGCAAGGTGGTCAAAACTCTCGTGCCGCTGCATCCTATGGGATGTCCTAACGCCACCGCGCCTCCGTGGATGTTGAATTTATCCTCGGGTATGTCGAACTCCCTTTGGACGGCTAGGGATGCGGAAGCGAAGGCCTCGTTGTGCTCTATCAGATCTATGTCGTCTATTGTGAGGTCGTTCCTCTTCAACAGATCATTCATGGCCGGTACCGGTGCTCTCATCACATCTTCGGGTACGACTCCGGCGGTATTGTAATCCACTATCCTGGCCATGGTTTCGAGTCCGAGATCGGCGGCCTTTTCGCCGCTCATGACCACGACCGCTGCTGCGCCGTCGGATATCTGTGATGCGTTGCCCGGTGTTACCACGCCGTCCTTCTTGAAGGCGGGTTTGAGTTTGGCCAGTTTTTCCAATGAACTGTCCGGTCTCACCCCTTCATCAGTGGTGAACATTATGGGGTCCGCTTTCCTTTGCGGTACCTCCACGGGGAATATCTCATGGTCGAATTTACCATCTTCCATGGCCTTGGCGGCCAGCATGTGGCTTCTCAGGGCGAACTTGTCGATATCTTCCCTGGATAGTTCGTACAGTTCGGCTATCCTCTCTCCCGTCAGCCCCATATGGAAGTTGTTGTATATGTCCCACAGTCCGTCATTGACCATGGAATCGATTATCTCGCCGTTGCCCAGCCGATAGCCGTTCCTGGCCTTATCCAGAACGTAGGGTGCCCGGGTCATGCTCTCCATTCCTCCCGCGATGATGGTATCGTACTCCCCTACCTTGATGCTATTTGCTGCGAACATAACGGTTTTTAAACCGGAACCGCATACCTTGTTCACCGTGGTCGCCCCGGCTTCCACAGGTATCCCCGCTCCGATGGAGGCCTGCCTTGCCGGGTTCTGCCCCAATCCCGCGGGTACCACGATACCCATGAGTACTTCCTGAACTTCACCTTTGTCTATGCCGGCTCGCTTAACGGCCTCCTCTATGGCAAAACTCCCGATTTCGGGAGCAGAAAAATCCGATAGCGTCCCGTTGAACCTGCCTATCGCCGTTCTGGCGGCGGATATTATAAATACTTCTTCCATTTAAATCTCTCCTGCGTTTGTTTAAGGGTTTCGATAGACCGGAAGTTGAGGGCGTTTTTAAAGATATTGGTGTGTTAGGGCTCTCGGAAACTTGAAAGGAGGCGGCGGAACTTCATGCAAAACTTATAATAGGTGCTTTAATTTCGAAACAGGTATCTAAAAAAAGGTGTTCAAAATGGCTGTAACAAGTTTATGGGACGACAGGGACCTGACCGACGAGCAAAAACTGTTCAAGAGCAGTATCCTTCGATGGGCAGAACGTAATCTGCCCCTCTCGAGGGTGATCAAGATGAACAGGGAGGGACACCCTTTCCCGCAGGACATAATAAAGGGTCTGGGGGAACTGGGAGTGATCATGGGTACGGTGCCCAAGGAGAGGGGAGGCCTGGGCCTGAGGTGGACGGACCAGGCCATCATAGCGGAGGTCATAGGTTACATCGACCCCAGTATCGCCACGGCGGCGGGTTTCATGGCTGTTGGTTCAGGTTGGGGATTCACCGTTGACAGATATGCCGGTGACGAGGTACGTGAAAAGTACATACGACCGGCCATGCGTGGTGAAGGTTTCGTAGGTATAGCATCCACGGAACCCGGAGGCGGCTCGGATGTTTCCAATTTCAAATGTACCGGAGTTAAGGAAGGTGACGAATGGGTTCTGAACGGTGAGAAGACATTCATCAGTGGTGTGGAAGAGGCTCAACGTATAGGCGGTGGTTATTGGGTGAACGTACGCACGGGACCGAAACAGGACGATGCACCCCACAAGAACATGACGGCCTTCTTCGTACCCATAGATACGGACGGCTTGACGCCCACGGAACCCTACGACGATGCCGGAAGGAACGCCATATCAACCTCCGGATTCATAATGGAAGATGTACGGGTACCGGACGAGTATATGCTGGGTGAGGAAGGTAAGGGTTTCTACTATACAATGGAAGGTTTCGATAATGCAAGGATATTGATCGGCGGGAGTGCCGTGGGCGTAACCCGGAGACTGCTGGAAGAGGCAGCCGACTACATCAAGGAAAGAGAGACATTCGGGAGGCCCCTGGCAAAGTACGAAGGTATCCAGTTCGAATTCGTCGAACGATACATAGAGATGGAGGCCAGCAATTTGATGGTGAAGAAAGTGGCGGCCATGCAGGACGTGCGTTACGATGAGGAAGGATGGCTTGCAAGGACAGGTAAGGCAACGACCTACCGACCTAAGGAGATCGCCAAATGGATCGCCATGATCAAGTACAAGATACCCCATCTTGCAAAGGATACCGCCGACGATGCGATGCACTGGTTGGGGGCTGCGGGATACAGTTCGGAGTTCATCTTCGAGACCGCATGGCGAGGTGTCATGTCATACTGCGTGGGTGCGGAAGGTGGTGCCAACATCCAGAAGATAGTGATCGGCAGGGAAACCTTGGGAAACGACTACGTACCCTACAGATAGGGCTACAGGAACAGAGAAAAGGTACCCGTTACCAGCAGCCACAGGAATATCATGGCTATCAGTGCTGCAACTGACTGTGCGGCCCTCCTGTAAAACCTCCTCATGTCCGCCTTGAAGTATTCCAGTGTGAGAACTATACAGAGGTGTATGGGTGATATCACGTAACCGAGCAATATGAACAGAAAGACCATGGCCACGGTCTGAACGTTGACCACGGGCAGAAGAGGTAGGAGTACCGGCAGACCCACGCCCACCGCCGCGGGAAGATGTCCCAGGAGCAAGCCCATGGCGAAAGCGCCCAGTATCACGACCAACAGTAACGGTACCCTGCCTTGGAGTATATCTATCAATGGCAACAGGGATTCCGATCTCTCGATGGTACCCTTGAACAGCATTATGCCCACAGCGGCGAGTAGAAGGTTTCTCGAAATGCCTTCCATTAACACCCTTCCCGCCTCATCGAAACCGTACCTTTCCCTGTTCTGATACAGTAACAATAAGACCCCTATGGTGAGGGAGATCATCAGGGGTATGGAGAATAGGATATTCAACGACAGGGCCAGGATTATCGGTAAAAAGTCGTAGATGATATTGGTGATATCGGCGGTTTTCCGGGGATGCTCCTCCCGCTTTATACCCCTGAGACCGAAATGTATCCCCACAACGAGATGTACCATGAATACGGGTATGTTGAACAGGGCGATCATGTAAAGGTTTACACCGGTAAGGGTGGCGGCGAAGATAAGACCAACTTCCAGCGGATAAATGGAGAACCACATATGTCTGAACCACCAGTTGACGAAGGCCTTGTCCACGCCGTTCATACCCAGACGGTTCCCTTCCTCGTCTATCATGGGCGCCGATACCAGTGCGCCGCCGGGGATCGGCATCAACCCGAAGATGGCGGGTATGGCGGCCACAACGGCCCTGCTATCGGGTACGGCGTTGCGCAGTTCCTCTATTATCCTGTGTATCTGTCTCGAATCTCTGTACAGAAAGCCCATGAACCCGATGAGCAGTATTATCCCCACCAGGTTGACTGTTTCCCTCTCCAGCAATATGTCCCTCAGCCAGCCCACACCCTCCGCTGTGGGATTGACGAACAGAAGAAGTATAGCGGTGGCGGATATCATGGCTATGCCGAACTCCACCTTCTTTGATATCAGGATGCCGAGGACCATGAAAGCAGCCATAATACCAATGATATGGTACATCAGGCCCTGTGTGGATTAAAAGGTATTTAATCGTTTCCCCGGGAGGTAAGAGTTCAGCGTTCTGAAGCTATCACCTAGTTTTGGTAATGTAATGACCGAAAGGTTTATGTACAAGATATATATCTCATATATATCATGAAGAAGGTAAAGTTCCACGCAAAGA
>JAFDTY010000092.1 GCA_019594055.1 Candidatus Haladaptatiplasma halalkaliphilum
TAAGGACACAACTTTTAATCAATTTAATTGTGTCTTTGACTAGCAGTGGAGGACATAACGAATTACAAATAAGTTATGTCTTCCACTATACTTTGTCAACCCTTTGTTGAAAAGTGGTCACACCCTCTACGTAATCAGTCAGTGTCGTGCTAACGGCTTTAATCTGGCCACGTAATTCTTCAGGCATAAATGTATACGTGTATCTGACACTATAAATGGTACTGGCTAAAAATTGATAAAATGCTGAAAAAACTCGATTTTCACTAAACTTTTGACAGCCTCAATAATACACAAAGGTTATAAACTCGTGTTTTATACCTTTATGTACAAGATAAAGAGGCGAAATGTAAATGAAATCCCTTGTAAAGGATGCTCTCTCTCGTGGGAGATCGGATAGGAGTTATATAAGTGATGGCGAGACTGATCAGGAATTGCAGGAGATTCTTAAAGGTCTTCGTACCAAGATACTCATAGTAGGGCTCGGAGGAGGCGGTTCTAACACCATTAACCGACTGTACGACGAAGGTATACACGGTGCTGAGCTGATAGCCGCCAACACAGATGCCCAGCACTTGTATGAGGTCAGGGCACATAGGAAGATACTACTGGGACGGAATTCCACCAGAGGTCTTGGTGCCGGGGCACGACCAGAGATGGGCGAAAAAGCGGCCATGGACTCCATGGATCGTTTCAAGGAGATACTCGAGGGTGCCGATATCGTCTTTCTAACGTGTGGTCTGGGCGGTGGCACGGGCACAGGTTCCATAGGACCGGTTGCCAGAATGGCCAAGGAAAGGGGTGCATTGACCATATCGATACTAACCACCCCTTTTTCCGCGGAAGGACAATCAAGGGCAAAGAATGCACAATACGGTATAAGAAAGTTAAAAAGTTACAGTGACACGGTGATAACAATCCCAAACGACAAACTGTTGCATTTGGTACCTAGATTATCATTGAATAAGGCATTCAAGGTGGCGGATGAGGTTCTCATGCGTTCTATTAAAGGGTTAACCGAGATGATAACAAAACCCGGTCTGGTAAATCTCGACTACAACGACCTCAAAACCGTTATGGAGGGTGCGGGTTTGGCCATGATAGGTATGGGGGAATCCGAAGCCGGAGGCGATAGGAGGGCCATAGAGGCCATAGAGCAGGCCATTAACTCACCTCTATTGGATGTGGACATATCTAGTGCGACAGGAGCCCTCATTAACGTAATGGGGGGGAATGACATGAGTGTTCGGGAGGCGGAGATGGTTGCCGAGGAAATAGAGAAAAGGATAAGCCCCGATGCAAAGATAATCTGGGGCTGCAATGTGGACCCTACCATAGACAAGAAGATGCGAGTGATGCTGGTGGCGACCGGGATAAAGTCAAACCAGATAACAGGCCGTATAATGTACGCCTCCGACAATGTAGATGCCGTAAAATGAGCTATCGGCTGAACCGGGCACCCAAAAGGTCGTATATCATCCTCGCCGCCAGGTTAGATGTGATGCCACCGTGGTCGTATCTCGGACATACCTCGACTATATCGAAACCGACCAGATGAGGGCCTAGTGCGGATATCAATCTTTTATAGTGCATGGGTGCCAAACCATAAGGTTCTGGATTGCCGACTCCCGGAGCATGGCTAGGATCGAACACGTCCATATCCACTGAAAGATAAACCTTGTCTTCCATGCCATCCATGATGAGTTTGACATGATCACCGGACTCCATGATATCACTGGCAGTTAGATAATGGGGTTTTTCCGTGGTCAACCACTCCTCTCCGGACAAGGACCTGACTCCACATATTTTCATCCCCCTGCACCCCAGTTCCCGGATTCTCCTTGACGCTGTTGCATGTGAATATTCCATACCCTCGTAACTGTTCCTGTAGTCTAGGTGGGCATCCAGTACGAGAACTGAAACATCCTCTAAAACATCCTGTAAGGCGGAAACGACGTGAGGTGATATCGAATGCTCGCCACCTATGATGATGGGAAATTTACCGTCACGGGCAACCTTTTCAACTGTATTGTAAAGCTCTTCCCCCATCCCCTTGGAGGTATCACAGTTCTCTATGTTTCCAATATCGTGGATGTTCAAATCGGACAATGATACCCCGTATTCCATCATAAAGGGTTCGAAACAATAGGACATCCGGCGTATCTCACCAGGTGCCTCCGCGGTCCCCGCACGAAAGGAAGAAGTCAGGTCAAAGGGCACACCGGCAATAACGTAGTCAGCCTTTTGATATTCACAACGGGAACCTGCGAACATGATTCTTTTTTTTATGCACGGGTAATTTTCTTTTTACCCATGGTTTCCATGTAATCTATCTCCTGGCCCTGTTCGATCTTGTCCATTATCTCTTGTTCGTCCACCCGAAGTCCGAAGGTTTCGTAGGTGGTCAGGTCCATTATCTTAACCTCGTTATCGCTGAGGCTGATCACCTGCCCCTTTCTCTTGTCTATGATGGGGACCTGTACCTTGTGGGTCACCGGACTTACCAGGCTGTGTTTCTTACCATCGAATAGGCCTATGGCTTCAAGGCGTGCCTTCGCTTCGCCATGTTTACCAGGTTTGGATGTGTCAATGCTCTTGATCCTACACGGTTCATCGTCGATCACGATGTAGTGATTTACCTTGAGATTACGTATCTCGCTCTGATCCCATGCCATGTTATCACCTTTAGGAAAACATTTCTTTTTATAAATTTTGTGTACGAATCATCTATCCCCGGTAACCAGTTCAAGTTCTTCAGCCAACTCTTCAACCATCTTGACCTGCTCTCTCAACACGGCAAGACCTCTTTCCCAGAAGTGCGGATCCGTGATATCCGCACCTATCCTTCTCAGCATATCCTCGGGATCTTCGGAACCACCCCTTCGGAGAAGGTCAATGTACTTGGGTACGAATTCCTTACCCTGTTCCCTGTACATGTCATAAAGGGCTAGTACCAGCAATTCGCCGAAGGCATAGGCGTAACAGTAGAAGGGATAATGTACGAAATGGAGCACATATGACCACCACCATCCGTAATCGTCGGTGAGCACTACAGTATCGCCAAATTCTTCCCTGTTCGCTTCCAACCAAAGTTCGTTTATCTGCTCGGGACGCAATTCTCCTTTTTCCATCCTCTCTTTGTGAAGTTTCTGTTCGAATCTGGTCATTATCACCTGCCTGAACACGGTGGCAAAATCATCCTTCAGCTTGTGTCCGAGTATGTTAAGTTTGGTATGGGGATCCTTCACTTCACCCATCAACTTATCGAAAAGGAGCATCTCTCCGAAAACGCTGGCCATCTCTGCGGTTGTCAGGGGAGTTCTTTGCTGCAGGTATCCCTGCTCCCTTGCCAGATACTGGTGTACTCCGTGCCCCAGTTCGTGGGC
Organism: Candidatus Haladaptatiplasma halalkaliphilum; assembly: GCA_019594055.1. GTDB lineage: Archaea > Thermoplasmatota > Thermoplasmata > Halarchaeoplasmatales > Halarchaeoplasmataceae > Haladaptatiplasma > Haladaptatiplasma halalkaliphilum. The sequence continues at coordinate 3,384 of JAFDTY010000092.1, forward strand.
CATGGTCGTCATATCCCTTGTCTTATCCGTGAAGTTAAGGAGTATGTAGGGGTGAACTGAGGGCACTGCGGATGCACTGAAGGCCCCCCCTCTTTTACCCGGTTTCAGTTCGGCATCTATCCAGCCTTCTTCAAAGAACCTTACAACGATATCTCTCAGTTCGGGTGAGAACTTTCCATAGGCCTCCAGAACATGGGCCTTGCTCTCTTCATAGGTAACATCGGGTGTGTCTCCCGGAAGCGGACAGTATCTGTCATGGTCGTACAATGTATCATATCCCAGCATGTCCTTCATCAACCGGTAGAAATCATGGACGATATCCGTATTATCAAGGCACGCCTGCATCAACGCATCCACGGTCTCCTTCTTCACCCGGTTGTCCAGGTTCCTGGGTGTCATGGGGTCCGGGTACCCGCGAAAATCACAGATAGTGGAGTGATTGAGAACTATATTGTTGAATACGAAGGTAAGAAATTTTTTCTTGCCGCTCAGGGCTTCGGTTATTCCCTTTGCAGCTGCCTTTCTCAACTCCCTGTTCGAATCATAGAGTTTTGATAGTGCCTGATCCAGTACAAAATCTTTCTTTTCACCGTCCACCTCTATGGATACTGTTGTGTCTCCTATTATCTCATCGAAAAGCCTGACTAAAGCCTTCTTGCCCGTTATCTGGAGAGATTCCACGATCTGTTCTTCCTTCTCGCTAAGCATGTGGGGTGTGTATCTACGCCAGTGTTTGAGGTAATTTTTGTACTTACCCAGTTCAGGGGATCCCATGTATTCATCGGCAACGGTATCTTCCAGTGATTGCCATTCGAGTTGAAAGAATATCAATTTGTTGGATACCTCGCTTATCTTCTGCTGTGTCTTGGTGAAAAGGGCACCTCTTTTCGGTTCCTGTGTATTTTGGGAGTGGTACAACCAGGCGAATGACGCCACCTTACCGATGGTCTCGTATATCGTTTCGTATTCTTTGACTGCCTCGTACAACTCACCCGGTTTTAGTTTTCCGGTCTCAACCTTCCCCCTGTATCTTTCACGAAAGGAATCGGCCATTTCAACGGAAATGGCAAAATCCCTTTCTATACCGGGGTCTTCGGAGTCCTGATAGAAATCCGTTAGGTCCCAACTGATACCTTCAGCACTACTAGTTTTACCTTCAGTCATGGTTTCACATTCCCAACAAATAGCTTCTCTGTGATAAAGTTTATCGTTTCAGGTAACGGCCAGTCCCATGAAGGATATTTTCATATGGTGTATTCCTGAAAATTTTTGTGATATCTTGCCGCGATATAAGGTATCGTCTCAACCATATCTTGAAGTCATATCCCTAGGAGGTTATCCCGAGTACTTTCGATAACTATAGGTGATCGAACTGTGAATCGCACAAAGATGCGATTTTTTCTATGTATTCCGATATTCTACCTCGGTTGAAGCCGATCAGTGGTCTGAAGATAGGTAGGTCATACTCGGTGCTGCAGAGACTTTCCATGGTCTCACCCATTACCATACCCTGAACCTGGGAAGGTAGTTTTAACTCTGATAGCCCGTGTATGTTTTCCACTTCCAGTCTCCTGAGGTTAGGATCCCATCGCTCCAGCATGTCGGCCCATGGACTGGCGGACGGATGGATTATGTAGGCCCGTGCGCCTCTTTTCATCATCAACCAGACAGCAAGGAAATCGTTACGACTCTCGACGTAGGCGGCAACCTTTCCCTGGCTGCCCAGAGGAAGGCCTCCCGGCCCTGGTCTTATCTCCGTGAATATGTAAGCTCTGCCATCTCTAACCTCAACATGGAGTTCTCGCTCAGGGGAATCAAGGTTCACTTTCAACCCGGGGTTGGTCTCTAGCACTGCACCGCCCACTGCCGCTGCCAGTTCCTGGCTGGTGTAAGGATGAGTGCCGGACCTCCTAGCCCTCACGGCGAAGGTTCCTCTCTTGCCGACCCATATCTTACCGCTGATTTCCAGGATATCATCAATCTCCGAGGATACCTTTGTTACCGGGCTGTAGGACACTATACCGAATATCCTGGCGAATATATTTTCCGCTGTGTCATCGGCATGGGCGAATATCCTGCCTCTGGTCCTTTCCAGGATAACTTCCTTGCCCTCTTTCAGGAACATCCTCTCTATGTTATCCATCAGGACAAGCTCGAAATTGCGTCTTATAACTGTACTCTTAGTCCCGATCTCACCGTAACGCAGTAGATACAATTTCATATTACTTCCCTTAGCAGCACTTTGAGGTTCTCTATGAATATTCCCCTTCGTATACCATCCTTCAGTTTCGCCTCCTCCACCACGGCCTTTTGGATATTGTAATTTAGATACGGATGGTCCGAGCCGAAGACTATCTTATGGGGGATCGTACGGCAGGCGTACTCCAGCATGTA
>JAFDTY010000040.1 GCA_019594055.1 Candidatus Haladaptatiplasma halalkaliphilum
GTCATCATAATTCCCATTGATAAACAACCCTTTTGGGGATGACCACCTTCAACTATCATCCGTATCTTCAAGTGGTAAGTCTCCCTCCCGTTCGGCCACATCATCATCGAACGCGAGTTCCTCTTCGAGCTCCGACTCAACAGACCGCCCTTTCTTCCAAATCATGAACAGTACCAGGGCGAGTACTATGATCAATACCAGAGAAGTAACCCCACGAGTATATTCTACAACGCCCACGTTGCCCTGAGCAAGAAAAACCACACGGGAATATACCGGATCTTCTTTCCGTGGATTTTTTTCGTCTCGTGATCCTCCTTGGTAAGTACTATTCCCTCCTCCACACGGTATTTGTCCATAAAGCTCAACAGACCCTTTAGGTCACCATCACGGATCCTTGACGTATATTTTACTTCCACAGGTATGAGTTCGTTCCCTTGTTTCACCACAAAATCAAGTTCGTGTACGGACCGCCAGTAAAAAACGTTCTTGGGAAATACCGCCGACCTTTGGGAAACCATGTGAGAACACACTATACCTTCTACCATTGACCCGATGACCTTACTGTCGGCTAGAACGTTCTTACCGCCACCCCTGACGGCGTTGAGTATCCCGCTATCGGACACGTACAATTTCTTTTCGGCCCTTTTACTTTTCTTAGGGCTTTTGGAGTAATGCTCCACGATATGCACCAAACTAGCTATCTCGAGATAGCCCAGGTAGGTCTTTACCGTTTCAACCCGGCAGTCCAGCATATCGCCTATCTTGGAGTAATTCGCCCTCTGACCGTGGGTATTCGCTATATAATAGAACAGTTCCTCCAGGGTCCTTATGTCCCTTATATCGAACAGTTCCATGAGATCTCGGTAAAAAACAAGGCCCACGTAGTCCTCCTTCAACCACTTGTGGGTGATGTGGGGTTCCTTGCGGAATGTTTCGGGTATACCGCCGTAGAGTATGTAATCATTGAAAAGCCTCTTCAGATCCTCCTGGTAGTGTTTTACCTTGATCTTCATATCCTTTGAGTAGATATGTCCCGGATCCCTTCGGGAAAGATCTTCCACGAATTTTATCAAGTCATTATCACCGTTGTATTTGCAGTATTCGCCGAACGAAAAGGGGTTGGTTTCGTAAAAGGATACCCTACCTGTCAAGCTTTCGGAAGTATTTTTGTATATCAGTTTTCCCGAGGAACCTGAGACAACGAATTTTATCTCCTCGTTCCGGTCATAGAAACTCTTCACCCATCTGCTCCAATCCTCGACGTACTGTATCTCATCCAAGAATACGTACCGTGGGCCTTTCACATGGTACATCTCGTTGTGGACCTCCAATATCTTCTTGATTATCCCTACGTCATCACTCATGAGCGGGTTGTCGAAAGAATACATCAATATCCTTTCCGGTTCCACACCATCCTCCAGAAGACAGTGTATCAACTGGTACATCAATGTGGTCTTTCCCGTCCTTCTGGCACCGACGATCCCGCATATTTGCTTTTCCCACATATCTTTAGCCAGTTCAGGGAAGATATCCCGTCGGTACTCTTCAAGATGGTTATCACTCACCCATCCCGTTTCCCACCAGTAATTTGCCCTGATCAGCTCGTCCATCACCGCCTCTTTAGATACCATCGATACGGTTTAGCGAGGGTTTAATATATAAGGATTACGGTTGTAATAGTGATATTTTTGCCATAAAAACCGCTTGTAATAGTATAATTCCACCATTCTCCTTCGTTGAGCCGCACCTAAAAATCGCCGGGTCCACCTTTGTCTGCTTCCCCGGTTACGTTTTTTCCATGCGCAGCCCACCCCATGAGCATATTTGAAACCGTGTTTTACCATCCATGCTGCCAAATTCCAATGACCGTATCGGGGATACTTATGTAAGCAAATGACCTTTCGAATCTCCCCGCAATCTATTAATTGTGCGGTACGCTAACAACCACCGATAAAGATGATATCGAAACCCGTCATAATGGTCAACTACAAGACCTACAACGAATCGGTAGGCAAGAGAGGACTGGAGTTGACCGTGAACATAGAAAAGTACGCGAAGGGTAACTGGGTCGTATGCCCCCAAGCTGTGGATGTAAGGGAGATAGTTGGCAGTACGAAACTACCCGTGTTCGCACAGCATATCGACGCCGTCGAACCGGGCAGCCATACCGGCCACACCCTTTTCGAAGCCATGGTGGACACGGGGATCAAAGGTACGCTGATCAACCACTCGGAAAACACCATTGAATTATGGCAGATAGAATTTTTGGTAAAGAAATGCAAGGTGGAAGGTCTGACTTCCGTGGTGTGCGCCAACAACCCTGTGACATCGGCCGCCGCCGCTGCCCTGGGGCCCGACTTCGTCGCCTACGAGCCACCTGAACTCATAGGCGGTGACATCTCGGTGTCCACGGCGAAGCCGGAACTGGTCGCCGAGGCGGTCAGGAAGGTAAAGGCCATCAACCCCAACGTGAGTGTGCTGTGCGGGGCCGGCGTGAAGAACGGAGAGGACGTTAAACGCGCCCTGGAGCTCGGTACCGAAGGTGTCCTTTTGGCATCGGGACTGGTGAAGGCAAAGGACCTCGAATCGGTGATCAGGGAGCTGGAGTCGGGACTTCCCTAAGGGGAAGACAAAGCATCCTCGGGGCATACCTCGACACAGCAGTAGCATCGGATGCATCTCCACCAACCTACCTTAGGACCTCTTTTTCCCATGGTGATGGCATCCTCGGGGCACATCACCCCGCATCTGCCACATCCGGTACACGCTTGCACATTGAGAGAAGGGCGTTTAAGGTAAAAATTTGACATGACACCACCCAGGGAATCCGGGACCCACCACGGCGTGGTTCCCCCTCTGGGATGATCGAGCGAGTAGCCGATCCGGGATGGGTGAAGGTGGGTATAATCGATCTTTCTGTCTCCGTGGCCCGCCGCCCTGATAGTGGTCACCCTGTTCAAGGGTATACCACATGAAAGGCATGCGGCTATATCGAGTTCGTAAGCATCCGGGGATGCCAGGACCAATCCCAGCTCTACGGGTGTGCCGTTGGCGGGGCCGGCCCCTTCCAGGGCCAGTATCCCATCCATGACGGAGAGGGCAGGGGGTACGGCATCGTGTATATCCAGTATAACCTCGGAGAAGCGTTCGATGCCCCTGTACTTACCGTGGAAGGCCGCCTTGGTAAGCCCGGGGACCACACCGTACATGTTCTTGACTGCACCGGTGAATACCGTCAGCCCGTGGGTTTTAAGTTTTGGTAGGTTTATGATGACATCCACTTCCTGTGTAATCGAGAGTACGGGTACCGATTTGAGCACCCGTCCGTGGGGAAGTGATACCCTTGTTTCCGAAAGGTCGTAACAAAGTGTGGCACCGGTTTCCCGCTCCACTTCCAACCAGCCCGATTTTCGGTAAAAACCGTGAAGCATCTTTTTGGAGCTCGGGCCACCGGGAGAATCGACTATGATCACTTCTGCCCCCGTATCTTCGAGAATGTTCACCACCGCGCGTATAAAATCTGGATGGGTGGTAACTGCCTTTTCGGGGGAGGCACCCTTGAGCAGATTGGGTTTCAGAAGTACACGCTGCCCTTTTCCGGTATGATGCGTTATACCGCCCAGGCTTTTAATACCTTCTCGAATGATCCTCTCTGAATCATCGTAACCTTTACATCTACCGATATAAACAGACACGTGCGGTGATAATCGAAGTTGAATAAACCTTTGTGGGTATGAAGTGAAAAAAAATATAAACAATCACGTGTTTAGGTGTAAAAAGATCGATAATCAGGTGAAACATATGATATTGGCAAATACGGATCACATAACCGGAAGAGAGATAGTGCATACCTACGGATTGGTCATGGGAAATACCGTCCGGGCAACCCACATCGTCGGAGATATGAAGGCCGGATTCAGGGGTTTTACCGGCGGACGGGTAAAGGAGTATGTCAACATGATAAACGAATCGAGAGACGAGGCGATCAACGAGATGATATTCAAGGCAAACAGCATGGGTGCCGACGCCATAGTAAACGTTCGTTTCTCCACCAGCTCCGTCATGCAGACCGCCGCGGAAGTCATGGTCTACGGTACTGCTGTAAAGTTGAAATAAACGTTACAATCACTTGACCCTGGCGCCCAGTAGGGGAAAAAGCATGCTCCTTATCTGCTGGGGCTCCATACGATCGAGGGTAAACTTCACTTTACCTCCGGTCCACTTGATCACCATCTTACCAGGATTATCCTGACTGTACTGGGGGTCATGGTAACCGGAGGTTATCTTCACCGATTTAACTTGTTCCGGTCGTATCTCGTAGTTACTCGGGTTTTCCTGAAGTATCGCCTGGGGTGGCATTTTATGGTACCTGTTGTGGTAGCTAAATCCCGCATGGGTCGAGGCCGCCCACGTCCCCAGGAAACCTTCGCCACTTTGCCGGGCCTCGGACTTCGCCCGCTCTATCTCCTGGTTCACCATCTGATTGGTCAGCCGGGCGAATATTAGTCTGTAGTTCGTTATCACAAGGGTGTACGTCTGCTGACCCAGCATCCCGGCGCTCAGGTTGGGAACGACGCCCATTACTTGTTCGGGGTACATATGTGAAGAAGGAAAGGCATGTATATAAAACATGTTGGGCTTCGGGAGACTTTCCAAGTGACCGATCATCCCCTGCCAAAACCGTGCAACGGGTGACGGAGTCCGATATCTCTGACCTCCGCCGGAGGATACCTCCCGTCCCGTATCGTCCCGATCAGCTCTGTTAACACCTCTTCCGCCTTTTTTCTATGTTCATCATGGAGGGATGCCTGCCGGAACTCCTCCCTGTCGAGCACCGTGTACGAGCCGTCGGGGGCGACCCACAGATCGAGCACGAGGTCCGTGGCCTGGTAGCCACCGGGGAAGCGTTCAGGGGGTGTTCTGATGTCCGAATAGTAACCGATGAATCCTTTACCGTCGAAAACCGTGATCACGTTGTACCAGCGATCTAAAAGGTCGTATAGTATCCCCCGGCAACCCGTTTTTATGACAACTTTTTCGTTTATCACGAAGGGTTCGGATAGTGTAAATTCGAATGATGAAACTATCATCCTGTCATCATCCGCGAGGAGACGCTGTTCCCACTCCCGGGATTCCCTGCCCGGTCTGTGATATCTGACCTTGACCATGGTATGATATGAAATATCGGGAGGATATAGTATTTCCCACCGTTAACTGAGATCCGCACCCGGGAGCGGGTGTTAAAGTGTGTTCCCCTCGATGAAAATTTTATATGCTATACGGCTATTGTGTGTAATATATGACGGAAGAATTGAGTCATCTGGAAAAGTGTACCCTCTTGGCACTGGACGAACTCGGAGGCGAAGCGTCGCCTCGGGAGATAAAGGACAAGGGCGATTTCCAGCAGGAGGCACAGGTGATGAACTCCATATCATGGCTCGTTTCCAAGGGCATGGTCGAAGTCGACGAGAAGGTAACCCGATACTATTCTTTGGCCAAGAAGAGTGTGGCCAGCAAGGAACTACCGGAGAGAACGGCGCTCAAATTTCTGAAAAAGGCGGGTGGCAAGTGCAGCGTTTCCCAATTGAACGAGAGAAGCGGTTTGGGTGACAAGAACACCGGTATAGCCGTGGGCTGGTTGAAACAGAAGGGGTGGGCCAATTTCGTAAAGGAAGGCGGAGAAACGTATCTGGAGATGACCCCCAAGGGCAAAAAGGCGTTGAGGGAGAAGGGAAAGGACGAGGAACTCCTCCGTGAACTCGCATTGATCGAAGAAATGTCCGAGGACGAGCTCGAGGGGCACGTGATACAGAAACTGAAATCTCGAAAGGAACTGCTAAAAGAGGACCAGAGGATATCACGTACCATAAGATTCACCGCCAAGGGAAAGGGGGTGGTGGACAAGGGTATAATCCTGAAAACACAGATATCACAGTTGACCCCCGATATCATAAGGACAGGGGCATGGAAGGAGGCGGAGATAAGACCCTACGACGTTAAAGCCTTCGCACCCACAAAATACGGCGGCAAGAGACATCCTATGAAGAGGGAGATGGAGGTTGTGAGGCGGGTATTCATGGACATGGGGTTCGCCGAGATACATTACGATTTTATACAAAGCGCATTATGGAATTTTGACGCCCTCTTCTCTCCACAGGACCACCCGGCAAGGGACCTTCAGGACACTTTCTACCTGGATCGACCGAACAGGCTGGAACTGGACCATGAACTGGCCCACAAGATCAGGGATATCCACGAGAAGGGCGGTGACACCCGCTCCTCGGGATGGGGGTACCGTTGGAGCAGGGAGGAAGCGGAAAAGGCCGTGCTGAGAACCCACACTACCGTGGCCACCATACGTTACCTTTCGGAGAACCCGGAACCGCCGGTGAAGGCCTTTGCCCTTGACTGGAATTTCCGTTCGGAGAAGAGCGACGCTACCCATCTGTCACAGTTCATCCAGATAGAAGGTATCGTCATGGAGGAGGGGGCTAACCTAAACATGCTGATCGGTCTGATGAAGGAATTTTATCGTAAGATGGGCTTCGACGACGTAAAAGTAAGACCCTCCTACTTCCCCTTCACCGAGCCCAGTTTGGAAGTTTACGCTAGATACAAAGGCAAATTCCTGGAGATGGGGGGCGCCGGTATCTTCCGTGAAGAGGTTACCCGCCCGCACGGAATCGAGTGCCCCGTACTCGCATGGGGCTTGGGGCTGGAGAGGCTGGTGATGCTCAGGCTGGGTATCGATGACATACGGGACTGTTATACCGACGACCTGACGTTCCTGCGGGAGTATCCGCTGCTGTGAGCAGATATATATGTTAGTAAGCACATATATTGTATGCCAAAAGGGATATGGTGCCGGTAAAAACTTTGATGAACTACCCATGTGGAGATACTGCGAGGCTTTGCCACAGCGCCCAATAAGTCTACAAAAAGTAAAACATTTTCAACATTAGTTCTACTATTTCTGAAAAGTTTTAAATAATTGTTGAGCTCTTATGTGTTGATGAGGTCGTAAACATGGAGTCAGATACGGAGATGGAAGAGTACTATGAGAGAGAGCTGACGGAGACGTTGAAATCGTGGATCGAGCGAAAGGAAGTGATCGCCATAAAGGGACCTCGCCAATCGGGAAAAACCACGCTTTTGAGGATTTTGATGAACTGGTTGAAGGAAAAAAGAGGAGTGGATGAAGATCACATCATCTTCAAAACTATGGAGGATCCTGACTTCAGAGAGCAGTTCGTAAAGAAACCGCGGGACACCGTTGAAAGTTACCTTGCCGATGGTGAAAAGCATTATTTCTTCCTCGACGAGTTCCACTATCTGACGGATGGTGGTGAAAAGTTGAAGCTTATGTACGATACAACGGAGAACGTCAAATTCATCATAACCGGCTCTTCGTCTCTCGAGCTCACGGGTAGTACTTCGAAACACCTGGTGGGCAGGATGTTCTCCACCGAGCTATATCCCTTTTCTTTTTGGGAGTTCCTCAATGTTAGGGAAAAGAGACTGGCACGCATATACACAAAAAAGAACGGCCGCGTTATGGATTTCATCCGACAGGGTACCGAACTGGACGTTGAAGAGGACCCTTTCGTTTCGGACTTCCAGAATGTTCTCCAGGAGTACCTACTCTACGGTTCATATCCGGAGGTCATAAAAGCCGAGAGTGCGGAGATGAAAAAGACGGTGTTGAAAAACCTATTCGATACGTACATCACGCGGGATATCGTAGCCCTGTTGCGTATCCAGGAGTCCTCGGAGATGAGGCGGTTGGTTAGGATCTTGAGCAGCCAACTGGGTGGAATCATAAATTACAGTGAACTATCGGATTCAGGGGATATGTACTACAAGAAGATCAAGGAGTTCTTATCCATATTGGAAGAGACGTACGTCATAGATCTGATCAAACCTTATCACAAAAATCTTAGGACGGAGTTGAGAAAAAATCCAAAGGTTTACTTCGTTGATCCCGGATTGAGGAACCACGCGCTAAAAAATTTTGTACCGGTGGAGAACAGAGGGGACAGGGGAGAGATGGTGGAGAATTTTGTACTGTCTCAACTGAGATGCCATGGGGCCGAAGAAGTCAACTACTGGAGGACCAGGGGTCAGGCCGAGGTCGACTTTGTATATAGACATGGGACGGAGATTATACCGATAGAAGTGAAGTACAAAAGTTTCAACTCTCCAAAGATCTCAAGGGGATATCACAGCTATATTTCGACCTACGGACCAAAGAGGGCAGTGGTGGCTACCAAGGATTTCTGGGGTGAAGATGTGATCCGGGATACGGAGGTGAAGTTCATCCCAGTCTGCTACTTTTAGCTTTCGTGATGTGAAAATTTGCCTGCACCATTGATGATCGCGGCTGCAAGGGCGCAACCTTCATATACGCACACGAGCCTTCTGCTAGAACATGTCCCTGAGATTGTACAATTCACTGACCAACAGTAAGGAGGATTTCGTTCCCATCGAAGAGGATACAGTGGGATTATATTCCTGCGGCCAGACCATCTACGAGGATATGCACGTTGGGAACGCCAAGACCTACGCCGCGTGGGACATCCTCAATAGATATCTGACGTGGAAGGGTTACGATGTATTTCATGTGATGAACATCACCGATGTGGGGCACCTCACCGATGATGCCGATGAGGGGGAGGACAAGGTGGAGAAGGCGGCAAGGGAGAAGAAACTGGAGCCCATGGAACTGGTAACGAGGCAGGTACGTAAATGGTACAGGGAGATGAACGCCTTGAACATGAAGGTCCATAATATCAATCCCCGGGCCACGGGACACATGGTGGAGATGATAGAAGCGGTGAAGTCCATCATCGAGAACGGTTATGCCTATGAGCGCAACGGCACCGTTTACTTCGATGTTACGAAGTTCGCCCAAGACCACGGATATCCCATACTGGGTAAGAGGACCGTGGATTCACTGGAAGTAGGTGCCGGCGGACGGGTATCCGAAGACAAATTATCGGAAAAACGTTCACCCTATGATTTCGCACTCTGGATAAAGGCCGAACCGGAGCACTTGATGAAATGGCCGTCGCCCTGGAGCCTTGGATATCCCGGCTGGCATCTTGAGTGCAGTGTCATGGCCGCCAAGTACTTGGGTGAACAGTTCGACATACACACCGGAGGAGTGGACCATATATTCCCGCATCACCCCAATGAAAGAGCGCAGAACATGGCAATGAGCTGTACCGGTGGTGAACCTGTTAGATACTGGGTACACAGCGCACACATCACTGTCAACGGCGAAAAGATGTCCAAAAGCAAGGGTAACTTTTACACAGTTGAAGAGCTGCTGGAAAACTACGATCCTGCGGTGATACGCACGTTCTTCGCCAGCATACACTATCGCTCCCAAAGCGATTTCAGCCTGGAAGCCCTCGAAGAATCCAAAAAGCGACTGGAGAGATTTCAAAATACGCTGCGTACGGCAGATTCGTGGGACGGCGGTGACCGTGATAGTCTAGAAGACCTTATGAAATGGATACGCAAAGAGTTCGAAAAAGCCATGGACGACGACCTGAATACGCCACTGGCCATGAGTAAACTGCTGGAATTCGCCGGACATATCAATAAAAGTCAGGATGACCGTAAAGAGATACTCGGCCGAGCGACGGAACTGCTCAAAGAACTTCTGGAGGTATTGGGTATACCACTGGATCCCGGCCAAGACAACATGGTGGATGGGGGAGAGTACATAGACCTTTTACTGGAGATACGACAAAGGCTCAGGGAGAACGGAGAATTTGCACTGGCTGACATCATACGGGACGATTTGGCCAAAAGGAACGTTGTAGTGGAGGATACTCCCGAAGGCGCGAGATGGCGTATGAGATGAAGATACTCGAGCTTAACCGAGGTCATCGAGTATCAGCAGTATCCTGGAGTATACCCGGGGTTTCAGGTTCATCCCGGCATCCACAAGATCGGTAAGTATCGCCTTTCCCTCTGTCGCTTTTATCTTTCCTTCCTTTGTACTCTTCAATATAAGGGTCGTCAACCAGTAGTATTCGATATTCCGTGTTTTAGCTATCATTATCAGTGCCCTATCGTTGGTGAGTAATACCGAAGAAGTTCCTTCGGCGAGGATAAGCAGCGACGCATCGGCTGCAGTTATACCTTCGAATTCCGCAATATCTCTAGCCACCCCTCTATCGACGGCCTTGATCTCTATCCACTCCTCAAAACTTCCTTTTATCTTCCATGTCCCCTTCCTGCCCCTACCTTCCTCGACCACCTCATCATAGACATATTCGGTGGTGATGACCTCTTCAAAATTATCCCGTATCAATTCAAGTTGACCTATCTTTGAGAGAGGGATCAATACTGACGAATCGATGACCACCATCTCAGATCCTCTCTAGGTCGCGCTCCAATTCCTTTAGGTCGTATCCCATATCGATGCCCTCTTCCGATGCCAACTCGAGCATCTCGATGTAGGTTAACCCGGCTATCTCGGCGGCACTCCTTACGGTTGCCTTACGGTCCTTCAACGATTCAAGGGCCTTTTCCTTCCTCCATTCGTTCAGCCCTCTCTCTATCAATCGCCTGAGCACCTCAGAACGTTGGGCGCCCGACTCCTTTTCAAATTCTTCGAGCCACTTTTGCTCCTCTACAGGTATACGCGTGGTTACAGTTTTCATATTATCCGTTACAAACATAAGCGTTACGATACAATATAAATGTAACGGTTTGTGGGTTGCCAAGTTATCGAATACGGTAAGCCATGATCGCAGGCGGAACTTCGTTCATATTCGCTCACCCCTCCCCCTTTGTGCTTATTATACTATGAAGTAGAACATCGATATCCTATGGATATGGACTACCCGTTGAGTTTGGGAGATATAAGGGTATTCCGAACCCGAAAACACCATCCGGTGAGCTATCTGGCCGTCATATTAGCAGGCGAAACGCCCTTCAGTGCAGTGATAGTGGACGGGACCGCCACCGTAGACCCCTACTGGATGGTCAGAGTATGCAAACGACACGGGTTCGACGAGAAGGACGTACTCAAAAAGGTGTGGATGGCCCGGGGGTTCACCGCATACCAGATGAAAGAACTCATGTGTAAAGCGGAGAACATATTCAGGGAAAACGCTAGCGCTCGTTTTTTGGGTGTTATCGGCCTGAGCGAGCGTTTCGCCGACGACGACCTTGGGGTGGAAGAGGGTATCTGGCTCCGCTCTCAAACCGTGGAACACATACGACGATTGGTAGGAAAATACCGGCTGTACTGCCCGGTGGCGGACACCGAACCCAAGATATTCATCAGAAGATGCGGAGGTGATATACACGGGAAAGAGTGTGCCCACGTTCAGGCAGGAACTGGACAGGATAATATACGAGTGGGGTAAATTTCGAAGGGCCCTCAGGAGGGAGGAAAGGGAAGAATTCGACGAATTGATGCGAAGGGCGAAGAGACACGTTTCCGCGGCCCATTACCAGGCAAATCCGGACCCTATGGAATCGGTATTCATATCTATCCTGTTGGAACACGAGATGGAGATAGCAAGGCTAAAACGGAGGTTGGAAGATGAGGGGCTGGATACTTGACATCTATCCTGATCTGAACAAGGGCAAGATGGTTATCTGGTTCAGAACGGATAAGCAGTGCTACAGGATAACCCATGAGCACGACACACCTTTTTACGTAAGAGCCCTTGACGGCGACTACGGAGAGGTTGTTCGTGCGTACGATGATATGGGTTTCGAAACCGGCATGGAGACCAGAAAGATCGATATACTGGACGGTATCGAAAAGAGATTGATGAGGGTGTCGCCGGGTAAGGTATTCGACCCTAAAAAACACATAAACGCCTTGGAATTCTTCAACGGACACAGGGGATACGAATTCTACAACGTCGACATACCCATGGACATGCGTTACCTTACGGATCACGGTATAATGCCCCTTTCATGGGTGGACTGGGACGGGGGGTGGAAAGGCCTGGACCACGAGGAAAACGTGCATTACGCCGTACCGCCATTGAAAACACTTTCACTCCATGTGGAAACGGACACCCACGGTTCGAAAAAATATGCCGATATACTGAAAGCCGTTCTTTTGGGATGTGAGAGGATAGAGGGCGACGAAGGGTACGTTCTGGAGGAGCTCCACAAGACCCTGGAAAGGGTGGATCCGGACGTTATAGTAACAGCCGGGGGCGATTCCTTCGTACTTCCTTACCTCTTCCATCGATCGGAGCTCAATTCGGTGGAGCTTATGTTGGGTAGAGAGAGGGACGTTTTTCACCTGAGGAAGGGCAAAACCTACCATTCCTACGGCAGGGTACTGTACCGACCTCCCTCGTACACCCTCAGAGGCAGGATACACATAGATTCCCGGAACTCCTTCATGTACCAGACCGGTGGCCTTGACGGACTCATAGAGATATCACGACTGTCGAAGATACCACTCCAGAGGCTATCGAGACGTTCGCCCGGCGCGGCCATCGATGCCATGGAGCTGGTGCAGGTGATGAAAGACGGCTATCTGGTACCATGGAAGAAAAACTTCACCGAGAGGTTCAAGTCGGCAAGGCACCTGCTCATCTCCGACAGGGGCGGATACATCTTCGAACCCCGCATAGGTATACACGAGGGTGTATTGAAGTTCGACTTCGCCAGCATGTACCCCTCCATAATCGACCGTTACAACCTGTCCCCGGAAACTCTGGAATGCCCCTGCGGGGGGAATGACCGGGTTCCGGAACTCGGATATGCGGTTTGCACGGAAAGGCGCGGGGTGATACCCACTGTTGTGGCACCCCTGGTGAGTCGAAGGCAGCACTACAAGAAGATATCATGCGGTGAAGACAAATACATGAGGAGGGCGGACTGCCTCAAATGGCTGCTGGTAACGTGCTTCGGATATACGGGATACAAGAAAGCGAGGCTCGGCAGTATAGAGGTACACGAGAGCATAACCGCCTACGGTAGGGACGTGTTGCTGGAGGCCGCAGAGGTGGCCCAGGATATGGGATACGTGGTACTTCACGGTATCGTGGATTCTTTGTGGTTGAAGGGTGATGAGGAAGGTATCCGTGAGTTCATACACCGTGTAAATCATAAAACGGGTATGGATTTGGAGTGGGAAGGCAAATATCAGTGGCTGGTGTTCCTATCATCCAAGGCCGACCCGGGTATAGGCGTCCCGAATCGATATTTCGGAAAACTCAATCACCGTATGGAGGCAAAGGGTGTTTACATGAGAAGGCACGATACGCCCGCCTTCTTCAAAGACGTCCAGAGAGATATACTGGATGTGCTGGTTAAGGCGGATACACGGGAGGAACTTTTTTCGGTTGTACGGGAATGCTGCGACGTTGTAAAGGAGAGGTGGATCATGTTGAAAAGGGAAGAGGTGGGATGTGGTGAACTCATGTTCACCAGAAGTGTGGGAAAGAGTGCACCGGATTACAGGCATATGACTGAGACAAAGGCGGCCCTGATGCAGTACTTGGACATGGGAGTCAATGTGAGTCCCGGCCAGAAGATAAGGTACGTTGTGACCGACGGGCACAGCGACGAATACCGGAGAAAGGTCACTATCAAAGAGGGTGGACGGGGATGTTACGATGCGGATCACTACGTGAATTACCTTTACAGAATAGCAGGGGAGCTTTTGGAACCCTTCGGATATCCCCAAGAGGTGTTGGAAAAAAAAATGGTTAGGGTTCTACGCCCTGCCCCTTGATTCGCCCATGACGATGCCCGCGGCCACCATGTGGCTTATACGTATGGGTTCAGGCAGCCGCCCCCTTACCGTGAATAATTCCAGGAGTCTGCCCGCTTCCCGGATATCCATACCCTCCACCTTCACGAAGATGGGCTTGTGCTGGGTGGTGATGGTATGTGTCTCTCCCCCCTCTATGATGTGCATACGCTCCTTCCAGTCGGGCAGATGCTTCCTCATGGCATCC
This sequence comes from Candidatus Haladaptatiplasma halalkaliphilum, assembly GCA_019594055.1. Classification (GTDB taxonomy): domain Archaea; phylum Thermoplasmatota; class Thermoplasmata; order Halarchaeoplasmatales; family Halarchaeoplasmataceae; genus Haladaptatiplasma; species Haladaptatiplasma halalkaliphilum. The sequence goes on from JAFDTY010000040.1 coordinate 13,956, forward strand.
CGTATGCTTTCGATATCGGGTTCGTCACGGGACACGCTAACGACCGGTATGCCCGTGCCCGTCCATAATCCCTTCAGGTCCACCAGGTTGAAGCCACCTAAAGCTGCACCGTCGGTGAAGATAACCCGTGCCTGATGGACGAATCTCGACCCGTTTATCAAACGGATCAGCTTTTCGGTGGCATCCGTGCCATCGACCTTGACCCTGGTCGAAAGGATGCCTTCCAGATAGTTGGGAGCCCTCACAAGACTACCCACTACCATAACGTCCTCGTGGGCGAATTCGAAGGGGGCGTCGTCTATGCCCATGGCCCTTACCATGGTCTTCATGTTACATCACCTGAACCCCGGGTCAAAGGAGGGATAGCTCCCCTGTAACCTTGTCCACCAGGGCGTTGGGGCCCGGTCCGATACCCAGACATGTTCTCGTACCCGGGGGCACTTCGGTAAGACCGGCGTCTGTGATTATGTGTGCGACCAGGCCGTTCTTACGGGCAACATCCTTCAAAAAATCCATATGGTCCTCGTCGTCACATTTCAAGACAACCTTCTTCTGACCCTCACGATACCATTCGTTGAAATATTTGCCTTTCTTCTTGCTTTCCAAGGCGCAGGTAACCGCCGCATGGCATGTCTGTACCGCCATTTTCCCGTGGGATAGCTTAAGGTCTCTCCTTATCACCAGCACCATCTTGTGTTCGAAGTTCATATGATCCAACTCAGTATATCTCCTCTGAGCGTAGTTTTTCCAGCTCCCGAAGCTTTTCATCTACTTCCTTGAGCTCTTTCTCCGCTATCTCCCTCTGCTTGCTGTAATGCTCCCGTATACTTCTCGCCTGGGACTTGCCTTTCTCCCTGGCCTCCTTCAGCTTGTACTTTAACTGCTGCCTGCGTTGTGCGAGTTTTTGCATCTCGTGGAGTATGGCCTTGTCATCCTTGTAATCAAATCCCTCGGGTGCCGGCTCCGGCGGGGCGGGTCTTTCCAGGGAAGGGTGTATCCATCCCATGAATTGATAGGCGCCCTTGTACCACCCGATCGCAAAGAATATCGCCGTGAGGGAGATCAACATGGCCCATATGTTGGGGGCCACAAAATGACCTTTATCGCCTTCGAAGGGTAGTGTGCCCAGTAAAAAACCCACCAGGATGGTAGTAACTATGCTCATACCCATGCCCAGGGTGACCCTGTATAGCATATCGAATTCCTTGTCCAGCTCCCCCTTTCTGGGAAAAAGTGCGTTCACCATGGTGAAACCCGGAAGGAAGAAGATGAATAGCAGTCCGAATATGAGGTTGAGTATCATCGTGTTGCTACAATAGAGGTATCCATAAATAGTTTTTTCGTCTATTCTTGCCTATCGAACTCATCGTAAATCTCACCGAGAAGTTCTTCCAATATATCCTCGAGTGTTATCAAACCGTCGAATTGTCCCTTTTCGTCTATAACTATGGCCATGTGTATACGCTGTTTTTTCATACGGTGGAAAACCTCGGTGATCTCCTCATCGTTCCTTACGAATGTGGGTACTTCCCGGGCGTACTCGTCCATGGTTCCCATCTCCTCGCCCAGCAGATCCTTGCTGTAGATGATCCCGATAATCTTGTCCGTTCCGTGCTTTGCAACGGGTATCCTGGTGAAGCCGTGTTCTTTGATGAATTCGACCCCCTCGTCGTGGGTTATCTCCGAGTCCAGAACGAAACAGTCGTCCTTGGGTATCTTTACGTTTTTTACCCTCATATCCCCGAACCAGAACACCTTGTGCAGGATATCCTTTTCCACCTCCTTTATCACCCCTTCATCCTCAAGTACCGATGCCAGATCCCTGATGTCGGATTCGGTGATGTGCATCTTTTCTCCCTTGGTTTCACCCCCGAGAAGTCGTATGAAGAAGTCGGATATGCCACTTAGAACGTATATCAACGGTCTGCACACCTGGAAGATGTAGTAGATGAAACGGGCGTTCTTGACGCTCAGCGCCTGCTTGTTCTTGATGGCAAATCCCTTGGGGGTGATCTCGCCGAAAATGAGTATTATCAGGGTAAGTATACCTACGGCCAATGATATTCCCAGATGACCCAAGGTATCGTAGGCGATCTTGGTGGCGAGGGCGGACGCACTTATGTTTACCAGGTTGTTGCCTATGAGTATGGTGATAATTGTGTTGTCCATATTGGATCTCAATTTGATGATAATATCTATGTTCTTTTCCCTGGACAGTTTCATGTTGGCTATATCGACCTTGCTCAGGGAGGTCAGGGCGGTTTCCGCACTTGCAAAACGTGCGCTGAGGTATATGAGTACCAGAAGAATCAGGGCGTATAACAGTAACACAGGGGGTTCCATCTCTCAACCACACATCCCGGAAAGAATTTCTTTCATGATAGCATCATATCGATATACCATTGTGGATATTAAAGTTTGTCCAATAAGTTATCAAGGTAGCCCTTGCTTTTCACCAAACTTTCCATATCTCTACCCTCGATAACCAGGTGGCACCGGTGTTTATGTATTTTTTTGATCACACGGGGAAAATCGATGTTACCGGCACCCAACGCCAGGTGTTCGTCCTTGTGACCGTGATTATCGTGGAGATGCACGTTCGCGGGTACGAACTCGAGAAATTCATCTATATACCCACATGTATTTGCGTGGCCGACGTCAAAGCAAAATGCAAGCCCGGAGGAACCTATGAATTCACTTATCTCTTCGGGAGTGACGCCCATGGTGAAGTCAAAATTCGGCATGTTCTCAAGGGCGCATGTTATGCCGTGTTCCTCTGCCATATCCGACAATCGTTTCATGGAAATATGGGCCCTTTCCTTGGCTCCGGTCCAGAACCTTCCCAGGGGTGAGTAGATACCGGGATGAACCGTAACCACATCCGAACCGAGAAGTGATGCCAACCGGAACGAATGTTCGATCTCCTTCACCGAGGTATGGGCTATCCTTGGGTTGATACTCGCCAGGTTGATGTCGTTGAAGGGAGCGTGAACCTGTACATAGGTGTCGACAGTGCTCATCACGTCGAGTATGTGTTCCTTCATTCCCCAGCCGTGCTCCTTTTCCGCCAGAAATTCCCACCCGTCGAAATGATTTTTTACCATGTGGAGAACTTCCTCGAAGGGTTTAAGACAGTAGAGGGGGTTGGAAGCTAGTATCATCTGTACGACCTCTTCGTGGTCAATTCCTTTATCAACGATTCCGTATCATCACAATAAATGTTCACCTGTACGGAGCCGAGTGGGTGCTCAACTACCGAAAAATTGACCTTGCCGTTGCAGGTGGCTTGTTTTGATATCTCAAAAGTGCACCCGTCCGGTCCGACCTTTCTCAGAAGATGTTCCCTGGCGGTGTCCCTTATCTTCATATCATCCAGTATCTCGGCGAACCTGGCAAGGGAATCCGACTCGCCGGTCAAAGTGTCACCCGCTAGTTGCCACTTGGTACCGGGAAATACCTCCTCAAGGCAGTATCGAAGGATCTTCTTCCTTTCGGTGGGGTAAAGTAGCGCCTTTATCCTAACATCGTACTTGAATCTTTCAAGGGACATCTTGGAATGAGAAGGGAAAGGATATAAAAACCTTGGTTCTTTCCGGGAAAAAGATAAATTAGTGTATCTGTGTAGGTTAGGTCCGCCTCATATTCGCAAACGGGCTCACTGTTCGGAA
>JAFDTY010000034.1 GCA_019594055.1 Candidatus Haladaptatiplasma halalkaliphilum
AACATCTCCATTATCTTCTCGTATAGTTTAAAGTCTTTCGACCTTGCGAATTGTTCTATCTTATCTTCGGGGAGATCTCCAAGTAGTTTATCGAGAACCTGTAGTACGGTCTCTATCTCGTCCTTCTCTATGCCTGCAAGGTTTTTACCCGTATTTAATGTGTTTTTTTCCTCGTTTAACACTCTTATTTCTTCTTCGAGTTCATGGATCTTCGATTTCCATATCTCTTCTTTCTTGCGTATAGTATGTTTCAATACTTGGATGTTATCACCGGATATGTTGTCCATCTCGACCATCCCTTCATCACCATCCTCCTCCCACATATCCCTCAATTTGAAAAGTTCACGCTGTATCTTTTTTTGTTCCTTTAACCATTCTTCTTTTGTGACCTTACCGGTGGGTAATTCGTCCTCTATCTCTTCAAGTATCTCGCCCCCTTTTTCGTATCTACTTTTAAGATTTTGCAATACCTCCTCTTTGTTTATGATATCCTCCTCCCAAGCTCTGAGCTGGTTTTCCCATTTTTTAAGCTCCTCCTCTCGTTCTATCAGTTGTGTCCTCTTTTCTTCTATACGGTTTTTTTCCTCTTCCTTTTTCTTAACCACCCTTTTGAATTCTTTAACCCGTACGCTAAGCTCATTTTTTCTCTGTTCTATCTCTCTATGTTGTGTTTTATACATGTTTTCGAAGGCAGCGCTCATAAAATCTATGGCCTCCTCAAGTTTGATCAGGTGATCCTTCTCCAAGGACAGTTTCTTGATCTCCTCGAATTTTGATTCATCTTCACCTTCGCTTTCCATCCTTCCCTTTAAATCAGTTATATTCATGTCTAATTTTTCCAACCTTTCCGAAATGACCTCAAGGATCTTTTGAAGAGGTTCTCTAACAACCTCCAGATCTGCCCCTACGTCTTCCTTTTTCACACCGGTTACCTTTCTGAAAGTGTCCAGTGCCTTTTGTTTCTCCTCTATCTTCCCCTTTAATGTTTTTTCGGTATCATCTACCCACCCCAGAAGTTTTGAAAGGTATTCATCATCTCCCATCGCCCTACTTGAAAGACTAACACCGCATTTCGGGCATATTTCTGCAGATATTTCAACGGGATTATCGCATTTTTCACATTTTTTTCCCTCAAGTGTATGGGTGTCCAAGAGATTGCTACAATTAGAGCACACCGTATCTTCCTCGTCAACAGCTGTTCCGCAATAAGAACAATATATGCTGCCGCTTACATTACGTATCTTTTTTGCCATAAAGCATTACCAAATAATATTTCTAGGTATAAGCTTTTTCGGATACATATCGCATATGTTGAAACTATAATACTTTTGCCTGTGAAAATTTTTATACCAGAATATGTTCTTCCTATATTGATGTTTAAGGCAACACGCTTCTACGTGTCTTCCGGAACCGGTATCAGTAGTATATCACCCATGAACGCCTTTGATGCCGCACTGCTGGATGCGGGGGCGGGTGATATCAATCTTATAAAGGTATCTTCGGTATTGCCAGCGGGTATAGAGGAAGTCAGTGAAATACCCCACAAGGTAGGTTCATTCCTTCCCAGCGTACTTTCCGTAAGCCAGGGTCAGGGTGAAAAGCTCGCCGCCGGATTGGCCTACGGGTTGAGGGATGACGATACAGGTGGTTATGTGGCCGAATATACCGCAAAGGGAGAAATCGGAATGGTCCAGGAGATCCTTCTGGATAGATTGAAAGCTATGGGTGAAGATAGGGGTACGGGATTGCACGGGATAAAAACAGTTCATTCCGTGATCGATGTGGAACCGGGTGCTTTCGGATGCTCCCTGGCGATTCTGGTGTATCTACCATGACCCGGGGCAGGTACGGTGTGGTGGTGTGCACAAAATGTCGAAATGCCAAGGGAGTTGATCTGGTAAATAAGAACACACGATGTACACGTTGCGGCAAACAACTATCGTTGAAAAGATTAAGGGTCTATTATCGATCGGACTCCCAGGCGGAGATCGCGGATAAAGTGGGCGTTTTGAATGCCAGATTACGCAATGTGGAGATCACCGAACAGAATGTTACCGACAACGACCCCTACATAATTGCGGTAAAGGAATCGTCTTTGGGTTCCAACGAAAGGGAGAGGTTATTGATACTGGCCAGGGTACTTACCAGGGAATTGGGTACCTTCGAGAGATCGGATCTGGAAAGGATCGTAGAGATACAAGGTACCGGTGACCCCGATGAGATGATGGAGTTGTTTAATAAATTGGACGAAGTTTACCAGCCCCAGAGAAATGTATTCAGGGCTGTGGACATTTGACCATGTAACCCTTTTTTAACTTATACCCCATATTCCTGTAATAATCCCTGGCACCGATGCCACTTGTTACACGTATACTGTTTGCATCGTACCCTAGGGCGATAGCTTCACACTCATCCACCAACCATTTGCCGTAGCCCATGTGCTGGTAATCGGTACCCGCCTCATATATGGGTGTCATCTCCCCCACTACCTTTAGCTCCCTTATCGTGGCCTCGTTACTTGATGATATCCGCAATCGTGAATATGCAACCAGTAAATTTCCGGCGGCCAACTCGATAAAGTATTCTGTCCCTCCGGATGCGTTGTATACCGTCCTATTCAGTACCACGTCTTCCGGAGGTACCTTCAGGGACGAACGCCCTGCCTCACGGCAGCGTATGCACATGCACTTGGTTCCCCTCTCATCCATGATACGAGTGGCGTATTGCCTGAGATTACTTTTCTTTACACCCGCATATATCAACTGGGACGGTATGTCTCTTTGAACCCTCTGTATCCTTACATATTCGGGTACCACCTCTTTCATCCTGGATACCAACTCGGTTGCCCCTTCGGTTGTTAGTGGTGTGTATTCACCTCTTTTCCACATCTGGTATAGCTTGGTACCTTTTATCACCAGTGTGGGGTATATCTTTATCATGTCCGGACGAAAGCACTCTTCACGGAATATGCTTTTGAAGTCCTCCAGGTCACCTTCCGGTGTGGAGCCTGGCAGACCGGGCATGATGTGGTAGCATACCTTCAATCCGTGGTCCTTCGTTAGTTTGGTGGCATCTATGGTGTCTTCCACCGTGTGTCCCCTTTGCACGTTTTTCAGGAGGATATCGTTCACGGACTGTACACCCAATTCGACCCGGGTCACACCCAGGATATTCATTTTTTTTAGTTCGCCAGTGCCGCATATATCCGGCCTCGTCTCCACGGTAAGACCTATGCATCGGTTTTTCGCCCTTTCGTTCCTTTGCTGGGCCTCCCCGAGACTGTTCGAATACTCCTGGTTCAGGCCGTCAAGGCATCCCTTGACGAATGCTCTTTGGTACTCCCACGGTCTAGCCGGAAAGGTGCCACCCATGATGATAAGGTCTACCTTGTCCGTGGGATGTCCTATGGCATGGTACTGTTCCAAACGGTCGGACACCTGGGCCATGGCCTGGAAATCATGTCGGCTTCCCCTCAGTGCCGCCGGCTCTCTGCCGGTATAGGATTGGGGGCTTGGTGTTTCACCGTCGGGTCCTCCGGGGCACATGGTACACTTGCCGTGGGGACACGGGGCGGGTGAGGTCATCACGGCTATCACGGTAACACCGGACCTCGTCCTCGAGGGCTTTCGCCTGAGGAGGTCGATAACATCCTCCCGGGTGACATCTTCCATGGATTCCACGGTTTTGAGTATGTCCGCGTTGCCGGGCAGGCTTTCGAGACCGTACTTCTTGCACATCTCTATCTTCGCCCTTTGCAGGTCATCAAGGGAGGATATACTTCCGTCGATTATCCTCCGGATTATCTCTTCGTGGGGGTCCATCTTTGATGCGATTCGTCAATCAGCTATAATTACCTTTTCGTTTTCAAATGTCGTCCATATCCACCTTGTGTTTAACTTTCAAGGCAGCTCTTATGTTACCTTTGTCTAAAATATGGCGGATTACTACCGAGATATCATTTCAGACTATCGTAATGGTTGTTCATGAAAAACGGATTCAGACAGATTCAAGCAACTTCTTCATCCTTATACTGTCACGATCGAGTTCCGGTGTCTCGCATATTACCGTTATATCATAGTCTTTTTCTTTCAACACGGGTGCGAGGAGCGAAAAGTCCGGCTCCCTGTCATTCACGTTCATATGTGCCCTTTCACCGGTATCGTTGTACTCGATGGAGGAAAAATGAGAGTGCAGCGGGCCGTTGTGTATTGCCTCGTACTTCTTGAGTAGTTCGCGAAAATCGTCTTCCGTCTTGAGTATTCCACCGTAGCGTGCATGGTAATGGGCGAAGTCGAGTACCGGTACTACCACGTCCGTCAACTTCATCACCTCTGCGATCTCGTCCAGGGTACCCCAACTTTTCTTTCTACCCATCTGCTCCAGGCCTATCTTTACCTTCAGAGATTCTTCAACTATCATCTCGGCACATTCGAGAACGTTCTCTCCGATCATCTCGGTTGTTTCTTCACTGGCGAGTTTGCCGTAGTAACCGGCATGTACTGTGATGACCTTGGCACCCATCATATCACCCAGACGGGCACTCTTCATTATCCGCTCTTTACTCTTTTCTATTATGTCGTCCTTCTCGGAGCTAAGGTTGATGTAGTAAGGCGCGTGTATGCTCAGTCGTATACCGTGTTCAGAGGCTTTATTGCCTATGCTTTTTGCCGTGGAATCCTTCATCCTGGCACCCCTGACAAATTGAACTTCCATGGCGTTCAGTCCCTTATTCGCCAGGTATGCCATGCTTTCGGCGGTACCGTTGACACCATGGGGTGTTCCCCCGGGTCCCAAGTATATCATGCAGGGTTCATACCTTCGGCATGTAAATAATTTTGCCGGGGTAAAGGTTTTATTGTCGTACCGTTCCTTTCATTCCGTGAATGTGAATAAGCTGGAAAGGGATTCCGCATTTACCGGTAGATTACCCAAGGGATGCGGTTACTGTGCCTTTGGCGCAAAGATGGTGCTGCTGGTAACGGGTAGTTGCGTGGGAACGTGCTGGTACTGCCCGTTATCGGAGGAGAAAAAGGGGAATGCGGTGGTTTACGCAGACGAGTTACTCACCACCTGTGAGGACGATATCTTGGATGAAGCAAGGAGCATAGGCGCTCTGGGTACCGGCATAACCGGAGGCGACCCCCTGGTATCCGACGATACCTTCGATCACATAGGGCTCCTCAAGGGTGTTTTCGGTGAAGACCATCACATACACCTCTATACGCAGGTAACCGACATAGACAGGATACGCAGGGCATGCCAAATGGGCCTGGACGAGATAAGATTTCATCCGCCGGTAGAGACCTGGAACAAGATAGAAGGCACCGAGTATCCCCGTGTTATGGAAGAACTCAGGAGTTATCCCGTGGATGTGGGTATTGAGATACCTTCCATACCCTTCTTAAGGGACGAGACCTTGCATCTGCTGAAGGTCTTGGGCCCCTTGGTGGATTTCGTCAATCTTAACGAGTTGGAGTTTTCGTCCACCAATTTCGAGGAATTGCTGTCCAGGGGTTTGAGGGAGAAGAGCGATACGTCCAGTGCGGTGATGGGTAGTCAGAAATTTGCATTGGAGTTGATGTGTGTAGACCTGGGAACTTCACTGCACTACTGCTCGGCGTCCTTCAAGGATGGTGTTCAGATGAGGAACAGGATATCCCGCAGGGCCCAGAGGGTGGCACGTGAATGGGAGATAATCACCGACGACGGAACATTGGTGAAGGGTATCATAGTGTGCAATGATGGGGAAGAGGTCTTGAGGACGCTGCTGCAGGAATACGAAGTACCGGTGGACATGGCTTGGTTCGATCCCAGGAAGGGTCGGGTTGAGGTATATCTTCCCATACTTGAAGAGCTCGCACCCCTGCTGGAAGAGGAGTGTTACGGTATAGAGGTGTATCCCACTGCAGACGCTCTCGAAGTGGAGAGGTGGCCGTTGTAGTCAAGGATTTTTCTTAGAAAACATATGTTTTTACCACAGTTTTTACCACAGTTTTTACCACAGTTTTTACCACAGTTTTCTCCACAGTACTATCCCATGAGCTATTTGGGGCATCGACATATACCATAAATTATCCCGAAAAAGCGGTGCATTTCTGTGAGTTACCTTCACGATTTATGGCTATTTCCGTTATTTACTCAGGTCCCAAAAACGAGCGATAAATTAAACTATTAGAACTTCTTCCCACTTGTTGCACATCTGCCCGATTAGTGTAGTCTGGATATCATAGGGGCCTGCGGAGCCTCTTACCCGGGTTCGAATCCCGGATCGGGCATTGAGGAGCGAAGCGACGAAATGACCGGAACGGGATGAGAACCGAAGGTTCGACGAGCAAAATCGTCTGCGATTTTGTGAGCTTTTGGAATGGCTACGTAGTAGTCATTCCGAATGGATCCCGGATCGGGCATTTACAACTATCCGGACCGGGCATACTCCGAAGTACAACCATCTCGCCTCTGGCCAAACAGGAAAATAAATAAGGAGGTTGGGTATAGGACAATCAATGTCAGTATTCACAACAGGATTGCTCTTGGTATTGACCATCATCGGCATGTTCATCCTAGTGTTTGCCATCCTCGAGAAGAAAGGCTTTTTGAAGGCGTACAATCTTGAGATGTCAGGACCCTTCCTGTTCTGGAAGACCCAGAGGGGCAAGGAACTCATCGATAGATTATCGAGCAAAGAGAGATTTTGGACGACCTACGGAAATCTTTCCATCCTGGTCGTATCCATCTGTATGGCGGTGATTTTCGCACTTGTGGTATGGTCTGCATATCTCGCCACCTTCATACCCGCTGAGAGTGCCCCCTCACCAAGGATGATAATAGGCATACCCGGTGTGAACCCCATCATACCCGTCTGGTACGGTATACTGGGATTGGCGGTGGCCATAATCGTACACGAATTCTCACACGGAATATTGGCACGCCTGGCCAAGGTAAAGGTGAAGACACTGGGCCTGGTATTTCTGGTTGTACCCATAGGGGCCTTCGTGGAACCCGATGAGGATGAGATGAAGGATCTGCCCAAGATCAAGAGGGATAGGATATACGCCGCCGGCCCCACCTCCAACGTGCTAATGGCGATTTTTTTTGCAATACTGTTCTCCTCGGTGTTCATGGCCTCGGTAACACCCGTGGAAAACGGAATGATAGTACACGGTATTGTGGTGGGTTCTCCGGGGGAGACGGGAGGGCTCGAGATAGGCGAGCTCGTGCTCAGTATCCACGGAATAAGAACGGAAGAATTCGATGATATCGTCGATATGGACATCGAACCACTTTCCGAGGTAGATATCCAAACTCGGTGGAGAGGGGAAGAACGAGAACATAGTGTGATATCCGGTATGGTCATAATCTATGTTCAACCCGACTCGCCCGCTCACCGAGCCGGTTTAAGAGAATTGGATATTATCGTAAGTATGGACGGTGAATTCGTAAGGAATTACAGGGACTTCGATGAATTCATGGGTGACGCCGTGGCGGGCCACGAGCTCCTATTGGTATACGGCAGGATGGAGGATGACGACTATATACTCCATGAAACATCTGTAGTCCTGGCGGACAAGTACGAGCGTTTTCAGGTTTTGAATCCCAACCAAAACAGGGAAGAGTACAGAGGTCAGGGTTACATGGGTGTGACGGTATCATACATGGGTATCAACTTCAGGGATGTTAGATGGGTGCGGGAATTTATGGTAAACCCATACAAGGGTGCGGAAAACTTCAACGATTATCTCATGGCTTCACTTACATACATCTCCCTTCCCTTCCTCAGATTGTCACCAGTGCCCACGGAGGTAGCCCAACTGTACCGGGTCACAGGACCCCTGGGCGCACTACCCCAAAGTGTATTCTGGGTTTTGACCAATTCATTTTACTGGATTTTCTGGTTGAACCTGATGGTGGGACTTTTCAATGCACTACCGGCGGTACCCCTCGACGGGGGTTACATATTCAAGGACGGTGTATCTTCCGTTATAGAACGGTTAAAAATGAAAAAGGCAACGGAAGAGAAGGTGGTCCACGGTATCTCTTACCTTATAGCATTGATGATACTGGGCATGCTTCTTTGGCAGCTTATCGGCCCACGGATCTAACCCTTGACTATCTCGAAAGCGCCGTCGTATATCAGTGGAAAGTAATTTCTGTCATGGTGGGTCTTCCTCAGCTTGAGTACGCTCAGGTAAAGGTCAACCGTGTTCATATCCCTTCGGAGTTCCAGATGGAATATTCCGTCAGATAGGAAACCCTCGCCCGCCGGGGTGAAGTAGATCTCGTTAACGGGCATCTCATGTACAAGGAATACGGTGACTTCGAGCTGTCTGAGCCAATCGTATATCATGAAAAGATCCTTGCGAGGCTCCTTGAAGTCACCCATAGTTTCAAGCACTGGCATGGAATCTATCACCAAAAATTCGTTCTCGAGATTTTTCCGAAGGTTCTTCACGTACATCTTGAACACCTCGGTCCAAGCAGATTTATCCAATTCATTCATCCTTGAACGTATGAGGCCCAGGTCGAGTATGCTCAAATTTTTCGATACGTTCTCCCAGTCCATACCTAGACCCGCCATGTTCTTGATCAGGCTGTCACGGCTTTCCTCCAGAGATATGTAAACACCCTTCTTTCCCTTTTCCAGGGCGTTATGATATAGTATATAAAATCCAAGACTTGATTTCATGGTTCCCGGTGATCCTGCCAGTAAAACGATACTATTTTCCGGGACACCACCCTGGAGACTTTCGTCCAGCCCCTTTACATAAGTTTTTACCCTTTTTGAATCCGAATTTTCTGACATCTTGTGAACCTCCGTTGAATATTACGGTTGGTGAAGGCAGATTCAACAGGCACATTATATTATTTTCGGATGAATTTCAATAGCATCGGACTTTCAAAGGACATATGATTTATCAAAATCTCACATGCATCACTCCGTACTCCGGGAATTGATAACCGAATAATCCACAACAACACAGCAAAAAACTTCTATATTCAGTAGTACAATCCTCATGCATGATTCCCTTTGATGAAGTTGCAATAACGGACAGAAATTCCCAATTCAGGGGTGTACCCCCCCTGGAGTTGATGGAGAACGCGGGAAAGTCTCTTGCGGAAGAGATACATAAGAGGTTTCCCGACAGCAAGATATTGTTCTACTGCGGCATCGGTAACAACGGCGGCGACGGCTATGTTGCCGCCAGATACCTTCAAGGATGGATGGGTGGTGAAAATATTACGGTTTACCTCATCAAGGGAAGGGACGCTGTTCGTAGTGATATCGCTCTCAAAAATCTTGACAGACTGGATTGCGAGGTCATCCAATATACTCCCGGTGACTTGTATGACCAACATATCAAGGTGGACGGTATACTGGGGACGGGTATAACCGGAAGGATAAGGGAGCCTTACAGGGCGGTGATAAATGACCTGAACCGTTCGAAAGCGCCGGTTATCTCCATAGACATACCCAGCGGACTGGGTGCTGATATACAGGTCAAACCCTCCCTGACGGTCACCTTCCATGACCTGAAGGAGGGAATGAGCAGTGATAACTGCGGTGAGATAGTGGTCAGGGACATCGGCATCCCGGAAAAGGCATTTATGTATACGGGGCCCGGTGAGATGCTCCTCTACCCCCGCCCGGGAAAGGATTCCCACAAGGGTGAGAACGGTAAACTCCTTATCATCGGCGGAGGGCCTTACACGGGAGCACCGGCACTGGCGGCATCAGCGGCCTACCGGACGGGCGCCGACCAGGTTTACCTTGCTGTGCCGTCGGGGATAGCCCATGTCATCGCCGGGTACTCACCTAATTTTATAGTAAAACCCCTGGAAGGTGATATACTTACCGAAGCCCACCTCGCTGATCTGATAAGGCTGGCTAAGGACTGCCATGCGGTGCTACTGGGTCCCGGTATGGGGACTGCCCGGGAAACCGAAACCCTGGTAAAGGGTTTTACCGGGTGCTGCAAGGTGTCCATGGTGTTGGATGCGGATGCCTTGAACTTGCTTGACGGAGAGGAACTCAATTTGAAAACTGAAGCGGTGATAACACCCCACAGAAACGAATTCGAGTTGCTGACCGGTATGTACGCCCACAGCACCAACGCCGATGACTATGCACGCTGGAAACATTTGACGGTTCTACTTAAGGGAAGAGTCGACTACATAACCGACGGAACCAGGAGTAAGTGGAACGATTTCGGCACGGCGGCTATGACTGTTGGGGGTACGGGGGACACCCTTGCCGGTGTGGTGAGTGCCCTCCTTTCCAAGGGGTTGAGGCCCTTTGATGCGGCAAGGCTCGGTGCCTATATAACCACAAGAGCCGGGGAATTGGCCTTCCAGAGCAAGAGTTGGGGGTTACTTCCCACAGACATAACAGAGAGCATACCTTCGATTTTGAAAGAGGGACATTGAACAGGGCTCTCAAGTTTTTAGTGATTTCAGTCTTTTAGCATTGATTTTTCAATATTAGATAATAAACTGGGTAGAGATCACATGTTTGTTGAAATATGTGATATCACTAAAGTTTTGACAGCCTCCATTGAACAGGAAAATTTTTTACCATGATGGTTATTACAGTTTGTATCAACAAGGTGGAAGTTACATGTCAAAAACAGATGTCTTGAACATCCTTAAGAATATTGGTGATGCAGCGGGTATCGAATTAGTATGTCTGGTCAGGAGGAACGGTGACACACTCGGCAGTGCGGGAGATATAACCGCGAGACAATTGGAGAGCTTCGGGATAATGTCCGCAACCATATACGGTGCGGCCAACACAGCCAACGAACAGCTTGGAAAACAGAGGCCTGAATGGATCATCATCAAAGGAAAGGACGGAAACACGGTGATCTCCAAGGTGGATGAATATCATGTACTGGTGGTTAGAGTGGCCCCGGATAAAGAAATGGAACATATACTCCAAGACATTGACAGGTTCATAGTGTCCTTAAATGACGAATGGGGTCGATGAAATGGTCAAACCAAACCTTCCCAACGAGTTATTCGATTTTTTCGACAATAAAGTCGGTCGCTCTCTCATAGTAAAGGGTGAGGCTGGTACGGGCAAAACAATCTTCTGCCTTACATTACTTGAAGAACTGGGAAAGATAGACAATTCTTTCTACATATCCACTAGGGTATCCCATAAATCACTTTACTCACAATTCCCCTGGCTGAGGGAACGAGATATGAGGGAAAATCTGATAGATGCCAGCATCGATTTTCTAAGGATACTGTACCCGGTATCCGATTTTATCCGGAATGGTAATCACGATGATGTTGCCGAGTTAGAAAAGTTGGAAAAAGCCAGAGATGTGATCAAAAAAATGCCCAGCGGTGATGTGGAACCTGAACTCCCCGAAAGCGTGTCCAGGGCACACCTGGTCAGCCTGGCAAAGGAACAGGACGTGCGTGAACTTCAGGATATTTACAAACGTGTCGACACTCGTCTTCCCGAGCCCTCGCTTATCATCATCGACAGCCTGGAATCTCTGATAGAGCGTTACAGGGTGAACCCCACGGAGCTGATAAAAGCATTGCAGAAGGACCTCGTGGAGATGTCGGGCGTAAGACTGGTGATAGTACTTGAGGAATCAAAAAGCACCAAATGGGATTACCTTGTAGACGGGGTAATATCGATAATGGAGGTAGAAGAGAGAGGTAGACGACTCAGGCACATAGTATTGAACAAACTTCGTGGTATCCAGATAAACAGACCGGTGTACCAGTTCACACTCAATAATGGAAAATTCAGATATTTCAAACCATTCTCCTTTGTAATACCCCGTTTCAGCAATTCCCACGAATCAGTAGAGGATGGAGAGGTTAGTTCATATCATGAAAAAGGGCTGTACTCAACGGGTAATATTCAACTGGATAAGATACTCCATGGTGGCTACCCCAGAAAAAGCCTTGCTCTGTTCGACATAGAGGAGAACGTACCTTTTTCCGGGCAGATGCATCTATTCGGACCGGTGATAGAGAACTTCCTCACCCAAGGCAGGGGTGTCCTGGTGATGCTGTCAAGCAAACACAGTATAGACATCCTTCATAAATGGGTAAATGAGTTATTTACCGTAAGGCAAAGGGAGAACATAAACATACTCAACCTGGAGAGGGAATCCATCGGAAAGTTGGGACAGACCATTTCGGTGAAGTATGAACATGCACTCAAGGAGGCCTACAGCGAGCTAAAATTCGCAACGGGAAACCATATCCTTACCATATCGGATTGGATCGGGATCGAGCACGCCATCTGCGGTAAGGACGTCGGTCGGACAGAGAGGATAGATATATCCTTGAGATTGATGCAGCTCATGATAGACAACAGCGACCTCACCATCGGCTTGATGGGCCCTGGTCTTTCGTCATGTGAGGAACAGAGGTACATATCCGACGTCCACCTTAAATTGTATACCAGGTACAACTCTCTCTTTATCCACGGGGAAAAACCCAACACCAATATCTTCAACATAAACCTGACCGATGAGGAACATCCCATGACCATCTTCATCCCGTCGGTGTAAACCACACAACACACAAAAGGTATTTACCCTTTGGTATGGATGTGCTTTAAAGGTGTTTTGATGGTAGACATAAAAGCCCCGACTGGTACGGAAATCAGCTGCAAAGGATGGAAGCAGGAAGCTATGCTCCGTCAGTTGATGAACAACATGGAGAATGCGGAAGAACCGGACAAGCTGATAGTTTACGGAGGGACGGGTAAGGTTGCAAGGGATTGGGATTGCTACCACGCCATAGTGGAAAGTTTGAGGGATCTGGATAACGACGAAACCCTTCTCGTCCAGAGCGGTAAACCCGTTGCAATTTTCAGGACCCATGAATGGTCACCCCGGGTACTGATCGCCAACTCCAACCTCGTTCCGAAATGGTCCAACTGGGAGAAGTTTTACCAGTTGGAAGACATGGGTTTGATGATGTACGGTCAGATGACGGCGGGTAGCTGGTGCTACATAGGTACCCAGGGGATAATCCAGGGAACCTACGAGACCTTTGCAGCCGTGGGTAAGAAACATTTTGGCGGCACCCTTAAGGGCAAACTGTGTGTGAGCGGCGGTCTGGGCGGTATGGGTGGCGCACAGCCGCTGGCCATAAAGATGACAGGAGGCGTAGGCCTGGTCATAGAGATAAACCCGGAGAGGGCAGAGCGAAGGCTTGAAGCCGGTTTCTGTGATGTGGTGATGGAAGCCGACGAAGCCATGGATACCGCTCTTGAGGCTGTACGAGACGGGATACCCATGGCCATAGGGCTAATAGGAAATACTGCCGAGGTGCTACCGGAGATGCTACGACGTGGTATGATACCCCATGTTCTCACGGATCAGACCAGCGCCCACGATGCCATGAGCTATGTACCCGGGGGTATGAGTTTCAGTGAATCTCTCGCCCTCAAGGAAGATGAACCGGCCAGGTACAGGGAACTCAGCATGGAATCCATGAAACTTCACTGCGAGACCATGGTGAGATTGCAGGAAAAGGGTGCCGTAACCTTCGATTACGGTAACAACCTGAGAGGGCATGCCTACGAAGCGGGATTCAAGGATGCCTTTGCATATCCCGGCTTCGTGCCCGCATATATCAGACCCATGTTCTGCCAGGGGAGAGGGCCCTTCAGGTGGTTGGCACTGTCCGGCAACCCCGATGACATATTACGAACGGACGAACTGGTCAGGGAGATGTTCCCGGATAACATTCAGCTGATAAACTGGATAGAGCTTGCCCAGGAGTGCCTACCCTGGGAAGGGCTGCCTGCAAGGGTATGCTGGTTGGGATACGGCGAGCGCCACAGGTTCGCCAAAAGGATAAACGATCTCGTCGCCACCGGCGAGATATCGGCCCCAGTGTCCATCACAAGGGACCATCTGGATGCGGGCAGTGTGGCCAGCCCTCACCGGGAAACGGAGGCCATGAAGGACGGCAGCGACGCCGTTGCGGACTGGCCCTTGCTCAACGCACTATTGAATACCTGTGCCGGGGCCACCAGCGTATCCGTACACAACGGAGGAGGGGTCGGTATCGGCTATTCCACCCATGCGGGTATGGTGGTGGTGGCAGACGGTACCAAGGGGGCTGAGGAATGCATACTACGGGTGTTCAAGACGGACCCGGGTATGGGCGTGGTCAGGCATGCCGATGCGGGTTACGATACTGCACTGAAGTTCGCCAGGGAACAAGGCATAAGGATGCCCATGATGGAACGTGGATACTGAGGATCTGCGGGAAGGTACCCGGGTATCAGGGATGTTATAGTGCAAAACGAAACTTTTAGGACGAAAGTTTCGCTTTCCACACATAGATTGAAGACACTTCTATACAAAAAGTAAGGTCTTCAACTATAATACGGGTACCCATATATCACTCTAGGTAGAAGAGGGGTTTGGGTACGACATAGTTATCCTTTATCAGGGCGTAGTAACACAGTGAATTACCGCAATAATCCGGTGCGGAGAAGATGGACAGCAATCTACCGTCGAAGAACCAGTGATAACCCTTTGGGTAACATACATGGCTCCTTATGATCATCTCCAGTTTGTTACGCTCCAGGAAATGATCCACCGCGGTGGTACCGAAAAGGGAGTACACACCCCTGAGTCGATTGGGGGTGAACCAATCCACCGTTTCCGAAGGGTCGTTCCAGAGCAGCTCCTGGTACTCGTACTGGTCGGGGTGCAAGAACGGGATGTGATCCACATCGAGTACGTATTCGGATATGCCTCCGTGCACCATAAAATACCTGTCTGAGATGACCGCCGCCACGGGAAGTGAATTGTAAAAATTTTCCAGGGAATCCAGTACCGATGACGAGTATATCTTTTGCAGCTGATCATGGAAATCGTATGTTTGGTTCACCAGCATATCCTCGTGGTTACCCCTGAGGAGCAATATCTTGTGGGGTTTTTCAAGCTTCTTCTCCAACAGTGTGTAAAGATTTCTTATGGGGTCGGGCCCCCGGTCCACGTAGTCCCCGAGGAAGACCACTGGCAGGCCGAGCTCTTCCGATATCTTCAGGGCATCCCTGGTGGGCTTGAGGTGTCCGTGGGTGTCTCCCACCGCCATGAAACCTTCTTTCCAACCCCTTCTGGCTAGGTTGCCCTCCTGGCATATGTAAGCCACATCATCCAGCAGTGATATCATCCTGTTTTCAGGGGGTATCTCGTTCATCTCTATACCTGTTACCTGCTCTCAACCGTGTGGATCACCCGGTGTAACCTTTCAAGGTATTCATCGTGTAAGCGTCGACATCTGATCTCCATGGAATCCACATATTCCCGGTCCTTCATTTCCTTAAGGTTGATACGCACATTTGCTATCCCGCCCACCATACCCGAGAAGGCCATCTGTGCACCCACCAGTGCATCGCTCCCGGCGCTCTCCTTCCCGTGGGCCGCCACCTCTTCCGCCAGTTCCAGCAGCCTGGACGATAGCTCCGCGGTACGCATGGGCACCTCCACCGCCCTTTTCAGTCCCTCCTCCATCTTCATCTTCCTGCTCTCCCGCTCTTCTTTGGTACCTTTGGGTAGCTGTTTGGCAGCCATGTAATCGTCGAAAGCCCTGATATCTTCGTCCACCGCATACAGCAGTGAATCCTTCAGTTCCTGTATCTCCCGGGCAACGGGTATCAATATTTCATCCGTTTCTTGGGTTCCCCTACCCCCGGCACTCAGGTTACAGACCATGGCTAGGAGTCCCGCACCCATAGCCCCGGCTAGTGCAGCCACGCTTCCTCCCCCGGGTGTGGCGGAATCCCTGGATAGCTCGTGTACGAATTCGTCCGCCGGCATGGAGACTAGGGCATCCTTCCCGGGGGTCGGAAGGCCTATGACCTTTTCGTGGATATCGAAATCCGACACATCCCTCAAGCCCAGGGATTGAACGGCGGTTTCGAGTATATCCATGTAGGGTATTCCGGTTGATTGCCCCTGCCTTTCAAGGTAGTACCTACCCGTTTCCAAAAGTGCCTTGTAGGGTACCAGACCGATGAGCTCGCTTCCCGTTACCGAAACACCCATGTCCCGGGCCACATTCTTAGCCTCCTCGTAAACATGGTGCAGTGATGTGATGTTGTAATCGGTCAGGTTTATGGATATCTGCGCCCGGTTGTAATCCTTCACATACCATCCTATGGCCTTGCAGTGGGTGAACTTACCCTTCTTCTTCACCGCCTTGCCTTCCAGGTCTTCCATATGGTAGCCGTAATGTGCTTCCATAAACTCCCTCAGGTCGTATCCGTGCTCATCCATGGTATGCTCGTGAACGGCGTTGAAGTTATCGGCCACGAAGTCGCACTCTCCACACGGGTATACACTGTTGCGGTACCGGACGATCTCCCCCTTCCAGTAATGACCTTCGGGTCCGCTTTCACGCTTCGCCCTTCCCTTCTCCCTCAGTTCGAAGGCTATGTCAGATGCTATCTTCGTTTCTCTGGTATTCAGGTTTATGTTGTAGGCTATGAGAAATTCCCGGGCACCGATAACAGTAGCCCCTGTTTTTTTCACACGTTCATCATATCTCGACGGACCGAAGTCGGGCACCCATTCCCCATCTGATAATTTCTGCTCGAGCCCCTCGTACTGTCCCTCCCTTATCACCGCAAGGTTACTGCGGTTTTCCCTTGTAGCGGCTTCCTCGTAAAGGTAAACGGGTATGCCGAGTTCGTCTCCCACCCTTTTCCCCACACGTCGTGCCATCTCGATGCATTCATCCATGGTAACACCTTCCACGGGCACGAAGGGGCATACGTCAGTGGCCCCTATCCGGGGATGGCTCCCCTTCTGTTTGCTCATATCTATCAATTCTGCAGCCTTTTCCATTGCCCTGAAGGCCGCCTCCTCCACCGCTTCCGGTGGACCCACAAAGGTCACCACAGTACGGTTCATGTCCCCGCCCATATCCACGTCCTTCAATTCTATACCCTCTACGGACTCTATCACACCGGTGATCATTTCGATCACTCCCTTATCCTTTCCTTCGGAGAAGTTAGGTACGCATTCTACAAGGTTCATGGTTACACCGATAGCCCGTAAAATACCCGGACTAAAAAGATTTTGGGGTGTGAGTTAGTATTAGAAATGTGTACACAAGGGCTCCGAATTATGAAAATACATCAAATTGTACTGATAGATAGTCCTCAAAAAAAAGTTAAAGTGGTTATTATCTTTTACTTTTTATCAATTTTTTTTCGGTCATCCATCTATGTATGGCATTTGAAGTAACACTTGCAAACGCCTTCAACTCTTCGGAGTCCGGTTTCTTGGTATCCTCGTCACCATATATCAAGATCACACCAATTAGTGTGCCTTCGTGCATCAGGGCGATGCCGATAGACCATTGCATACGGAACAACTTCCGTATACATGCATCAATAGGCTCTGACATGCCACAGAAAGTGGCATCTTGTGCCGTTCCGATATCACCGACGATTTCATATGTGAGATTTTCGTACATTTCTGGTGTTACCTTGATACGTAGATCTTCAGCCCTTCTACCCAACAAATCGGTGATTTTTTCATTGTTTTCTTCGGATAATGTGATGTGTCGTACAACAAGATCGAATGTATCTTCATCGAAAATTGATAGAATAAGAACCTTTGCCCCGATCAACTCCCGAAGTTTATGAGATATTATGGTAAAAATATCGTAGGAAACCGGTACGGTAGTAACCTCAAGTGAATACTTATTCAAAGCGGTGAGGAACTGGTTCATCTTTCTAACATTTTCTTCAGACAACTTGTGATATGTGATATCTCTAAAATTTATCACCACTCCTTTCACAACAGGATCGGATAATCGGTTTCGCCCCTCAGCTTCTATCCAATGCCAAGTCCCATCATTGTGCATGTATCTGACTTCCATCCTGAGTACGTGTTTTTCATCTTGGATGCATTCCTTCAAAGCTTCTGTGAACCCCTCTACGTCCTCCTTGTGAACAAGTTCCTCGATCAAATCGATAGCACTTTGATCGAGTATATCTTTCGGATCACGGTCCAATACCGATTTTATCGAATCGCTGATAAAGTATATGTCTAGATTTTCATCAATCAACATTATTACTTCAGAACTCTTATTTATCAAGGTTCTGAACTTTTTTTCTTTCTCTTTAAGCAATTTTTCAGCTTTGAACTTCTCCATGATAAAACCGATATCTCCAGCAACCTCGTCCAACAATTCGAGTTCGGAATCGTTAATATCGTGTCCCGTGGATTTACATGCGAATAATATGCCTACGATTTTATCCTTGGAGAAAATCGGCATGATAACTGTTTGGTGTACAGAACCGGCTTGAAAATACTTACAATCATTGCAGTATCGTTCTTGATATCCTATTATGGTTGTCTTTCGAGAACCGATTGCATCTTTAATACATCTTGGTGCATCGCCTTTTCCGTCTGGTGTTATAAACCATCTCCGTTTGTCATGTTCACCCGTACCTGCCATGGGTCTTATAATTTCGTTATTTTCATCTACCAACGCTATGACAACATCCAGGTATCCCTGTGTTTCCAAAAGTATCTCACATACACCGTTGATTATTTTGTTAAAATCTGTCTCCTTTACCATCAATTGGTTAACTCTACGGATCGATTTAAGTAGTGTATTGATATCTCTAACGTTTCTTTTTGCCTCAACATGTTCCATCTCTTGACTAATAGATTGGGCCAATACACCGAACTGGGATCTCGCATCCCCGCTTTTTTGAATATATCTATCTGCTCCCAGATTAAGTGATGCCATGGCGACTTCCTCCCTCCCTTTACCGGTTAACATAATGAAGGGTATGTCATTGCTTTTTTCTAACCTAAGTATTTTTAAAAAATCCAGACCATCCATGTTTGGCATCATGTAATCCGAGACAACTATGTCGATTTCATCGTTATCGATGTAATCCAAAGCCTCTTCAACCGTACAAGCCACTGATATTTCGAATCTTTCGTCCTCTCTTTCTAAAAACAATTTTTCCAAGTTCAAATATTCTACATCGTCGTCTACCAACAGAATCTTTATCATATTTTTTCCTGCGGGGTTCTTAGGGTGTTTTTTACTCCCGCCATGCATACAACATAAAATTAATTCTGACTTAAATATCTTGTGGACATTTACCTCGAAAAAATCCTTTCAACTAACTTATTGTGAAAAGTTGAAATACGATTATCTATTTAGTATTACCTCGAACGATGCACCGCCAAGTTCGGAATCGCTCACCACTATTCGTCCACCGCAAGCCCTTGTTATTATATCAACCATATATAATCCCAACCCGAAACCAGAGGATCCGATGCCCTTGTACCCCGCTTTGAAAACATGATATCTTTCTTCTGCAGATACGCCTATTCCATCGTCTTCGACGATCACAGATATTCGTTCATCATCTTCAAAAGACGTTATCCGAACAAGAGAGCCCCTTGAATGTTTAAGAGCGTTCTCGATAAGGTAAACGAATAAATCCTCCATGAAATGATATCCTTTAACCTGTATTTCCCGGATATCACTTTCTATTTGAAATCCCGAGTCAAGAGCCGTCTCTTCCAGTCGGTATATCGCATCCGTTACTTTGGATGATAAATTCACATTACTAATTTTTCCTCTTTGTATTATCTCTTTCAATAAACCGATTTTTTCTAACAGTTCAAAAGTTTTTTTACAAGCGCCCGAGGTCTTTTCGACAAAATATTTTTGGTCGTCATCCAGTTCAGTTTCATCAAGCAATTGAAGGTGTCCCGTCATTATCAACAACTTGTTTTTTAGGTCATGTCTGAGTACAGTAAGAAGTTCGACTATCGTCTCTTCAACTAATACCGTATTTTGCCTTTCTTCCTTGCACATATTAATATACTCCTGTTAAATCATGGAGTGCCGATATAGGTTTACATGAAGTTTTTAAAACCCGTATAGGTATCTCATGAAGAGGCATGCCGTCTTCATAACCCTTTGTTTTCCTTTTTCCCATGTTTGGTTCATCTGCAATAGTTATATTTATAGATATTCGTCTCTAGCTTTTGTAAGTCATTGCTGCGATAGGTTTGATCCACATCTCTTTCACGTATCATATGTAAGCGTTCTTTATCGGTCTACCTATTTTGTTTTTCAAATGTATATGTCCCCCTCTTAAGAAACAACAACAT
>JAFDTY010000036.1 GCA_019594055.1 Candidatus Haladaptatiplasma halalkaliphilum
CTCAGGTAGATATGCTTCAAGAGGATGCTCTGGATGTAGTCAAGCTCCAATACGCGTTTCGGAATTGTCGTTAACAATTCCAAAGGTCAATGGAATTGAAGGGCAATTCCAGCAGATGTAACGGTATTTTTTCATGGTGTATTTCCCTTAGTTGTTCTTTGGTCAACATGTTATCACACAGTCACATTCCATTTCTTTTCATTCTTGTTCCCGGGTTTCGATGGATCCAACGGTACTGGGGATCTCGATATGCATTCCCTCAACCTTCTAACCGGAAATTCCTTTCCTGTTTTTTGTAGTAAATACCCCAACCTTGAGTTCAGGGTTCTGTTGTTCGTTTTCAGTGCATAATCCACCATCTTTTCAACGCATATATCCGCTTCGCCAAGGCATTCAAGAACATGTGACACCCCGCCTGCATAATGGGGGTAGAGCAGGCAGTCTATGAACAGTTTCTCCGGCTCGGCTATGATCAGATCCCTTTCGGACACATACCCGAAGAAATGAGAGGTTTTGACGAATTTGATCTTCATACCCTGGAGGTGTATGATCTTTTTTGGTTCAGTGACCATTATATGGATGGTCCTGGGCACCTGGGTGGTGTAACCGTAGTAATGGAGTCCCGACCAGAGTGAAACGTAGGATGGCTCAACGATGTGCGAGGCTATCTTATAGATATGCTCTTCATTCATGGACTTCGAAGAGATGTACTTACCCCTTTCGATCCTGTGTATGATATCCTTTGATTCCATCCTGCTCAGTATGCGGTGTGTGTTTTCCCTATCCTCATCCAGTATATTCGCTACATTGAGGGGGGTGAAGACAAGGATATTTCTTTTATTCAATTCTTCCATCAGCTCTCTTTCTCTCGAAGAGATACCTTTATATTTCATTTGTTTAACCTCTTATATTTTGAGAGAATAGACGAACGGATTATATATCTTTTGGGGTGGCTGAAAGGAACTATTCGGTATCGCCCATAGGCACACCACTACTATCCACCCTCAGTGCGCTCGTGTGTTCCTTGGGAATATTGTGATGGAAGAATAGAAGATAACCGTAGTCCGTATCGATAAAGGATTCGATCCAACCTTCACAGTCGTACTCCTTTGCCCACTTGATCCTACCCCGGGTATCAAGATTGATCAGCACGGGGATGGTTGACCCGCCTCGTTCTGTTCGCCCTCCAACCAATATGAACCCGTCATAGGATGATATGCAGACACCGTTACCCTTGGAGTATTCCGTCTCCCAGTGGACCGTCCCGTCTTTACTGCAACATATCACTTTGAGGTCTTCACCTTCCGAACCTGTCATGTAGATACTGTCCGAAGTCGAACAGATGTCATAAATTATAGTGGTTCCGATACGTTTCTCAAATCTCGTCACGCCGTTTTTGTCTAGAACAGCAAAATGATTGCTCCATCCGTCTTCATGATCGCCACCGAATATGACGATATAACCGTCATCGACCTTCGTGATCCCGCCTGGGAGAACGTTCTTTGCAGATAGTATCTCTCGTTTCCATATCAAGTTCCCTGTGACGTCGCACTTCACTACAATAACATTCTCTTCGCCGTCCTCACCTCTGCTCTGACCAAAGAGTACGAATCCGTCATCTTCTATGACTGAATAAAAGCACTCGTTGCCCAGGAACCTGTAGGACCGTTCCCAAATCGTATCGAAATGCTCATCTATCCTCAACAGATACGCCTTCCAGTCCTTGCCCCCTGTATTTGAAGGGATCCCTTGGGATGCACCGCAGACCAAAAACCCATCATCCATGGAGATCAGATTCTGCGCTTCATAACCGGAAGAGTTGTTCCCGTAGGTTTTTTTCCTTAATATGCTTCCATCCTCATGGACCTGAAGAACGATGGCCTTGTAGGGTTCACTCAATAATGTCCCAGTGCAGATGTATTTTTCTCCGGGTTTGATGGTTGAAACAACAACGATATCTTCCATTGTCCTTGCGTTCATGATACATCTTTAGACATAAGTATGATTAATAACTTTTTAAGAAGACCAGGATATTTCTTTTTTCCAACACATCCATAAGTTCCCTTTCTCTCCAAGAGATATTTTTGTATTCCATTTGTTTAACCTCTTATATTTTGAGAGTATGGGCAAATGGATCATGTGTCTTTTGGGGTGGTTGAAGTGGATGATTAACAAAATCTGCAATATCTCTGACGCAACCTGAAGTCGTTGGGGATTGTTGTCCCATTTCTAGCCCGGATATGGGGTTTGTGTAATCGTGTCACACCCCTTTTTTGAGCAGGGTGTCTTAACCACCCGTATATTGGCATCTTCATGGGAAGTGCCCT
Source organism: Candidatus Haladaptatiplasma halalkaliphilum (assembly GCA_019594055.1). Classification (GTDB taxonomy): domain Archaea; phylum Thermoplasmatota; class Thermoplasmata; order Halarchaeoplasmatales; family Halarchaeoplasmataceae; genus Haladaptatiplasma; species Haladaptatiplasma halalkaliphilum. The sequence goes on from JAFDTY010000036.1 coordinate 2,328, forward strand.
TAAGGCTGAGGACCGGATTGCCCTTAGGCACCTGTTCCACGTCATCTCTGCATGCCCATTGACACACAGTATACCAAATGACGTCATACATCGTACCCTAATGGTTCAGGGAATTCAAGAACACGGTAGCAGGGATGAGATCCAGTATGCATCCCTGAATATTTCTTTCCTCGTATGATCCCTTAGTTATCACCATACCTCTCTTTACATCCTTTTCTTTCATGAATGTGACTATCCCTTTCAGATCAGAGTCCTTAACTTCCCCTTTGTACTTTACCTCCACGGGTAGGGTTTCCGCCCCCACCTTCACCACAAAATCGACCTCGTATCTATCCTTCCAATGGTTCACCTTCGGATTTATCAGCCCGGTGCTCCTTCTGATGTATTCCCTGAGACTATTGGCGACTGCCAACTCTAGGTTTATAGAGGTAAATCGTTCGTCAAGGACCCGTTTGTATCGTAGTGCAGAGTTCAACCCAGGATCAACGATGTAAAATTTCTTGTTCCGCCGCTTGCGTTTCAACACATTTTTGGTATGATATTCACATTCCATTATCAATCCGGAGGACTCCAGGTAATGTATGTAGTTCCTTATAGCTTCGAAAGAGACGTTGAAGCTCTTTGTCATGGAGGTATAGCTTAACGGTACCCCGGTCTTTTCCGAGATCAAATTCAATATATCTTCAAGTAAAGAAGGTTCCCTCACATCAAAGTTTGATATTATGTCTTTGTAGATAGTCAAGCTCACATAATTCTGTCGGAGATAATTTTGCCACATATCGAGTCCGAAGTCAAAATGGAATTGGCCTGGGAAGCCGCCCCAAAGAAGGTATCTCGATAGTAAAGGTTTTAAATCCTGATCCATGGAGATCAATCTGTCCTGTTTTTGGTCCTTCAGATCAAATATGTTTTTTACTTTATTGTGAAATCCATTGTAAGAACAGTACTCCCCAAAGGTGAAGGGGGATACATAACGATATTCAAAACGTCCGACTCCGGATTCCGCACCCCCGCTCAAAAGAACTATCGAAGAGGAACCAGTAGCGTAGAATCCATGGTTTTTGCAGGAATCTACAAGAGATTTCAACTCTAGAGCCCAGTTCGAAACATTATGTACCTCGTCAAAAAAATACGTTCCTTCCGTATTGCCCGTGATCTCCTTGTATGCCTGGATCACCTCACTAAGGGACCTCTCAGGAAAGCGATCCATGGCCGCGTACAAGATCTTTCTGTCGCCCCGGGCCAATCTTTTGTTGATCACCTGTTGAAATATGGTGGTTTTACCGGACTGACGAGGGCCGAACAGTACGGTAGAAAGGGGTTTGTCATCTGCTATATCATCCACTATATCCCTCTCGAAATCCGGTGTATCTATTCTCTCCGACTCTTTCGTCCACCAGGGATTATCTTGTACCAATATTTTTTTTAAATCCATTTCATAAGGTATAACTTGATGATATTATTTATATTTGTCGGTTGTAGGTTGATGAAATAGCTATTTTTTGTTTCTTATAGATGGATGAACACTCTGCATATACCTTCATAACCTATCACGGCAGTCGCTTTAGTCATAGGACAATATATCTTATCTCGAAAACCCATTTATATTACTTACCAATCGGATCCTCATCGAGTATATTCGCTACATTGAGGGAGGTGAACACCGGGATATCTCTTTTTATCAATTCTTCCATCATCTCTCTTTATCTCGAAGAGATACTTTCGTATTCCATTTGTTTAACCTCTTATATTTTGAGAGTATGAGCAAATGGATCATGTGTCTTTTTTGGTGATTGAAGGGAACTATTCGGTATCGTCCAGAGGCATACCGCTACCATCCACCATCAGTGCGCTCGTGTATTCATTGGGAATATTGTGATGGATGAATAGAAGATAACCGTAGTCCGTATCGATAAAGGATTCGATCCAACCTTCGCAGTCGTACTCCTTTGCCCACTTGATCCTACCCCGGGTATCAAGATTGATCAGAACAGGGACGGTTGACCCGCCTCGTTCTGTTCGCCCTCCAACCAATATGAATCCGTCATAGGATGATATGCAGACACCGTTACCCTTGGAGTATTCCGTCTCCCAGTGGACCGTCCCGTCTTTACTGCAGCATATAACCTTGAGGTCTTCACCTTCCGAACCTGTCATGTAGATACTGTCCGGAGTCGAACAGGTGTCATAAATTATAGTTGCTCCGATATGTTTCTCAAATCTCGTCATGCCATCTTTATCTAGAACGGCAAAATGATTGCTCCATCCTTCTTCATGCTTACCACTGAATATGACGATATAACCTTCGTCGATCTTCGTGATCCCGCCTGGGAGAACGTATTTTGCAGATAGCATCTCCCGTTTCCATATCAAGTTCCCTGTGACGTCGCACTTCACAACAATAACTTTCTCTTCGCCATCCTCACCTCTGCTCTGACCAAAGAGTACGGATCCGTCATCTTCGATTACCGAATAAAAGCACTCGTTGCCCAGGAACCTGTAGGACCGTTCCCAAATCTTATCAAAATTCTCATCTATCCTCAACAGATACGCCTTCCAGTCCTTGCCCCCTGTATCTGAAGGGATCCCTTGGGATGCACCGCAGACCAAAAACCCATCATCCATGGATATCAGATTGTGTGCTTCATAACCGGAAGAGGTGTCACCGTAGGTTTTCTTCTTTAAAATGGTGCCGTCCTCATGGACCTGAAGAACGATGGCCTTATACGGTTCACTCAATAATGTCCCAGTGCAGATGTATTTTTCTCCGCGTTTGATGGTTGAAGCTACAACGATATCTTCCATTGTCCTTGTATTCATGATACATCTTTAGTCATAAGTATGATAAATGTCTTTTTATGTAAACCATGGTCTTTCATCAACAAGAAGGGGACTCCATGCAGAGCAGATCCATCCGGAATAGGACTGGATGGTCATGTCAACACTATCTGTCTTAGAGCATCTCCATCTCTTCCATCATATCCCTGATCGAATAATCTGATCTGTATCCCTGATCAACAAGGTATTTCATCATCTCCCATACTGTGATCTTCGCCATATCCGCAGCTCCACTGATGCTGAGTTCTCCTTTGATATAGCCTTCCGAGGCTTTTTTCTTCAGGTAATCCCGATATCCCATCTCCAGAAATTTCCTTATCATGGTGGAGCGATCCAGATTTTCCTCCTTTCCCAATTCTTCTAGTTTCTCGATGAATTCATCGTCCAACCTTATGCCTATGGAAGTCTTCATTTTTTATCCGCCTCCGCCGCGATCCTATCTAACACACCTGAACTGAACCAGCCTATCTTTCGTAATTCGCTCAACGACCGTTCGAACTTGTTCTTATCGATCATGTCTGTCATGAATAGTTTAAGGATTATCGGTAAGGTACCGACGATTTTTAAGCCCAATATCGTCTTTTTCTTTCTGACATTATCATCGTCTGTGACTAAAAGATCTGCATCCAACTCCCAGTATAGGGCTACGGCCTCCGCTTCCCCCCCATGTATGTTAAATTGATTCGCCCGATCTACAAGAGATCTGTTTTGCACTTCCCTAACAGAGATCTTACCTTTGTTTATGATCTCATCGATTATGATGGCATCTGGAAATCCTTTTTCCAGCCCTTTATCCACAACTTCTTTCTTAACTTCAGTCGGTACTATAATTCCGCTGAATAGATCACAGCATGTTTCCAGCAAGGATAACTTAGCCAAGTGGATCAGTACCATCGCATCCTTTACCACTAACATCGTTATACAATATGCACATTGTAACTAATAAAGGTTGTGGATGTTTGTGTTGAATGCCCCTGCGGTGCTTCACCGATCAGAGTATCAACTGTTCTCTTGCTACTGCCATGCCTATAATCGAAGGTGCGTTATATGCATGCATATGTTCACAGACCTCAAAGCACTTTATTCGATCACAACGTTGGATACGGGAGAGCGTATATACTAACCGGTGGGTATCGTTGTTCTTCACTAAACTAGAGTGGATCAGGTCGGCAGAATTACGCTGTGGTTCCACTAGAAATCGTGGTTGTCGTAACTATAGTTTTTATTTTCCTCATACATCATCTAAAAAGTAGATATCCATGGAATTGGATCGGGAAAAACCTTCTCTGCTATTGGTCAGTTTACAGAAGGTTCGGGTGCGCATATGAAGATCGTACGGTTATTCCATTTGGCATAAATATTTTATACCTACAAGCATATTACCTTATGGTAACATGGATTATAATCCGTTCATATTCGGTAAGATCGTTGAGGGGCCTCAGTTTGCGGACAGGGTGGACGAAAAGGAAGAGTTGATCAGAGCTCTTTCATCCGGCGAAAATGTGATATTGTACTCGCCCAGAAGGTTTGGAAAATCATCACTTGCAGCGGTGGTCTCCAATGAATTGAAGGAAAAGGGGATCCCCGTAGGTAATATCGATATGGAATACATCTCCACGAAAAGGGCATTAGCAGAACGTGTTGTTTCTACCACACACGAGGCCTTTCATCCGAAAAGAAAGGATTTTATGGACAAACTGAAGGATCTAAAGGACCATCTGCCAAGTATAAAGGTAAAACCCTTTGAAGATCTTCCCATGTCAATAGAGTTCGATGCACCTTCGGTAGATGAACAGAAAGCACTTGAGAAAGCCGTTCAACTGCCTGAGATATACGGTCGAAAAAGGAAGATGGTCTTGGTCATAGACGAATTCCCATTCGTGGTACAGAACATTGGTGGTAACATACTTTATCTATTGAGAGGCATAATGCAGACACAAAAAAACGTCTCATACCTTTTCCTCGGCAGCAGCCGTAGCATGATGAGGGATATATTCGATACGAAGACGAGTCCTTTCTACAAATTCGGTAAAAAAATGTATCTAGATGTTATACCACATGATGATTTTGCACAATTTATTAAAGAAAAATTTCGAGATCCTACGATATCCGATGAATCCGTGGAGTTGATACTCGATGCGACCGGGTGTCATCCGTACTATACTCAGCAGCTCTGTCACGAGATATGGGATAGTCTGAAAGAAAAGGAAACCGTAACAAAGGAGCTTTTCGACGAAGCCATGGACAGAGTGCTCACTAGAGAGAAAGCGGTCTATCTAGAGATACTAGACTCACTACCGGGAACACAGATGAGGATGTTAAAATCCATCGCAGAGGGTTGGGAGAATTTATACTCGAAGGATTCACTCATGGTTCTTAACATGAGCAGCGGTACGGCACAGAAAGCAGTCAAAGCACTCATCAAAAAAGATCTAGTATCAAAAAAGAACGGCGACCTGGAGTTGGAGGATCCTTTCTTCGAGATATTCGTAAAACGTAATGTACTGTGAGGAGGATCTGTAAAGGGATTTTAAGTCCTCCGTTTCCTTATCCATCTAAAAGTTTATTAACCGCAATCATATCTGTGAATCGGCGATGAAGTCCGCCTGGGCCGTTGGGCCTGAACCGTCTGTTTTGGGGCTGATGACTTCTATGAAATAAAAGGAAGTCTGTACCATGCCCGAAATATATCTGTTAACAGAAAGGAAGAATATCACCACCCAGGAGGTTAAAGCTTGCTTTTAGGCATATTGATCATACTGGCGGTGGGGTTTGTCCTTGGAGAGCTGGCAGGTCGGTTGGGACTACCGAAGTTGATAGGTATGCTGTTCGGCGGAGTACTCATAGGACCACACGTCCTGGACCTGTTGACCGAACCGATATACAACATTTCGGACGAGATCAGATTGTTCATCCTCCTGGTGATCCTGTTCAAAGCCGGTCTCGGCCTCGATAAGGAGAAATTGACGGCCCAGGGAACTGTTGCATTGAGGCTCGGGTTCATACCGTGTATCATGGAAACCCTCGTCGTGGCTGCCGCTACCAGATGGCTGCTGGGCTGGGGGTGGCTGTACTGTTTCTTACTGGGGTGGATCATCTGTGCCGCATCCCCTGCTGTTATAGTCCCCATGATGCTTAAGTTGAAGTCCGAGGGATGGGGGTCTAAGAAAGGGATACCCGACCTGATACTGGCAGGCGGCACATTGAGCGATGCCGTGGCAGTCACCATGTTCGGTATCACCATAGCGTTAATAGTTGGTAACGGCCAACACCCATGGCTGCAGGTAGGCAATATACCACTGAAGATCGTACTCGGCCTTGTATTGGGTTACGCCGCGGGGAGGTTGGTCTTATTCGTGATCAACAGGATGGGCATTCGGGGGGAAAACATTCCCGAGTTGATAATCGGCCTCGGTATGGGGACCCTTCTTCTGTTGGGAGAAAAATACCTTCCGTATTCAGATTATCTGGCCATAATGGTCATGGGTTTTGTCATATTGGAACTGGATACCGTACTGGCCAGAAGATTGAGGGCCGAAGTGGGCAAGGTATGGCAGGTGGGAGAGATATTCCTATTCGTGCTCATAGGGGCTGTGGTGGATATAGGCGTGATATCTTCAACTGGCTTCATGGGTATAGCTATAATCGGCATAGGTTTGATCCTTGGAAGGACTGTGGGTATCTGGATTTCCACCTGGCGTTCCATACTGAACTTCAAGGAACGGTTGTTCATGATAATCGGTCAGAGCCCAAAGGCCACCGTGCAGGCCGCCATAGGCGGCATACCCCTCAGTCTGGGTATCTTGCATGGAGAATATATACTCGCCATCGCTGTTCTGTCAATAATCATCACCGCACCCTTAGGTGCATTCGGAACCGCCTACATGGCACCGAAGGTTCTTGAAAAAGGTGAAGTGGATCCCACCAAGGTAACCATCAAGGAAAAATACCGATTATTGGTGGCAATGGATGGTTCCGTCGTATCAAGCAAGGCGTTGAAGGAGGCTGCTCGCATCGCCAGGCAGATGGACGGGGAACTTATTATAGTAAATGTGTTCAACAAGATAGACAAGAAGCTGTCTTCCGAGAGGATAGAACGTGAGATAGGGATAATCAAAGATATCGACCATGAATTTCTGATATATGAAGGGGAATGCGCCGAACTGATACTCAAGACGGCTACATCGTATAATGTCGATTATGTGTATATGGGGAAGACCAGTGATACCAACAACCATAGTTTGATGGGGAAAGTCAGTAGTGAGGTTGTGAAAAGATCTCCCATACCGGTCATACTGGTTGAGGACGACACTCGTGATCCTATCATAAAATGAGCGATCCGATGAGATACATGTGTTCATAGTAATGTATAAATACCGGTTATACTTTTGTATAACCTGATGATAGAATTAGAGATGAGCGTAGGGGCAAAGGGACAGGTGGTCATCCCTTCTGTCTTCAGAAAGAATTTCAACATACGACCTGGAGACAAGGTGATATTCGAATCCAACGGGGACAGATTGGTACTCCGAAGGGCGGAAAAAGGTACTGTAAAGCAACTCGAGAAGATGGCTTCGCGAGTCGAGAGTGTTAAGATCGATTCGGATAAAGATTACGAAGAGAGGATGACGGAGAGGCTGGGATGAAATATCTGGACTCGAATGTGTTGATTTATGCCGCCCTGGACAACCAAGAAAAAGGCAGATGGTGCAGGTCCCTCTTAAAAAAGATCGAAGAGGGAGAGGAATGTGCTGGAACTTCCTATCTCACCTATGACGAAGTCCTTTGGAAGATAGACAAAGTCTTATCCAGGAAAGATGCGTTGGAGGCCGTCGAGGCTATCCTGACCATGCCGAACCTTAGATTTTTTGATGTGGACGACGAAGTCATCTGGAAGGCCCACGAACTGATTTCCCTGAGAGGATTTGGCCCCAGGGATGCTATACACCTCAGTACCGCTTTGAACCATGGCATATATACCATTGTATCCGAGGACAGCGACTTCGATGATATCCCTGAGATCGATAGGGAATGGTTGAGCCCATGAGTCACCCGCCTTCCGGTATACCATAAATGCTCTTCAAATCTTCCTCTTCCAAAGGACCGCAGATATCCGGATCCACATTGCCCTGGGCGATGTGCTCAGCGGTGATCCGGCACGACTTGTAACCGCAGGTGCCGCAGCTGTAACCCGGGAGTGATCCCTGGATCCTTTCGGCCAGTAACCCTTCTTTTTTGGAAGTTTTTATGATGGTTTCACTGGTGACAACCTACCCTTACCATCCCTATCATGATGATGGCAGGTACGATGAATGAGTACATAACAGCCATGAAAGATATCTGTAAGATGGCACAGCAGAACGTGTTGGGATTCCTATCCGTTTACCGGGAGATCTACGGTGAAGATAAATTCCAAGAACTCATGGATAGAGTACGAAGAGAATTCCCATGAGTTAGGTCAATGCCGACAGATGTCCGAATAGAAATTTACCAAACGGTGTGTTTCACACATGGTTACCCATCAAAAATTCCCACAACGGTAAAAACTTTATCCGATGTCCGCGGATGCTCCTTTCATCTCTCAGATCGTCCGTTACTACCACGGCTTCATCCACATCATGCGAACCCATGAATTTTAGCAATCCCCTGAGATCTTTGTTCTCCACGGTATCTTTGTACTTGCACTCCACCGCCCTCTTTTTATCGGGCTGATAGAAATCAAGCTCCACGTCTTTCTTCCAGTAATATGTTGCACTTTCCCGCCTGAGATGCTCGAAAACTGCGTTTTCAACGGTAGGTCCCATATTTTCAACAGGATCCACTGCCTTTCGGAGTCCCGTGTCAACCACATAATATTTTTTGGGATTGTAGTTGATCTCGTTAACGGAATAAGAGTAGTAAGAACAGGGGTGAAATAGATACACTTCCACGAGACTATCCACGTACTCTCTCGCTGTGTTGACGGATATCTTGAAAGTTTTTGCCATCTTGGACAGACTGGTTATGCAGGAGATGTTCTTTACCAAGAAAGAGGCCATGTGTTCCAAAGTTTTCATGTCCCTAATATCTCTGGACCTCCCGATGTCCTTGAATATCATATCCTCAAAATAGGTGAGCAGGTATCGTTCCGCTTCAACCCGATCCTCCTGAACCTGGGGAAACCCACCTATCCCCAGCCACTCTTCCACTTGGTTTCGGCACAGGTAGGATTCACTTTTTTTGATCGATCTGCCGGAGAATTCGAGCCATTCTTTGAAATCCATGGGCCACAACTCTCTTTTGATATATCGCCCGGTCAGGCTGGCATACGTATCCCTTTTCAGCAGGGCGGACGTGGATCCAGTCAAATACAACTTGATATGCTCTATATCATAGATCGACTTGATCCAGCTTTGCCAGCCCTCGATATGCTGTATCTCGTCCATGAATATGTATAACTTTTTACTCCTTTTATGGGAATGTATCCGCCGAAACTCCTTTAATACGTTCGGGATGACATCATCCCCCATAAAGAAGGGATGATCCAATTCGACATACAGGATGTTCTCCGGAGGAATACCATCGTCTATCAACTTCTGTATACACTGATAGAAAAGTGTGGTTTTTCCGGTCCTCCTGGGTCCCGTAAATATTGATATCATGTTAAGGTCACGCTCGTGGAAGAGATCTCTCACTTTTTCATCCCTGGGTTTCCCCCTCAACCTTTTAGGTACCTCTTCGTATTCCCACCACGGGTTCATAATGTACAACAATTCTTCCATATATCACAAAAGGCAGAGCAGGTATATAAAATCTTTCATCGTAATGCACGAATTGGCCTGTAAACGTTCATCGTGTTGAAAATGCCCAAACAAAGTTTCACTTCATACGCAGAGACAGAAAGCGTATAGGGGACGATCTTCACTCCCAAACCATCCATGTCGTGTTCACTACCCAGGATCCCCCCTGGAAAGCCAACTCCCGCCGAACACATGTTACTGTCGGTGTCCTCGTTCATGACCAGGGAGTGCGTGTATTGACGGATTCCGAACTCGTGCACCTTATTGTGTAAAGTGTCCTCCTGGTAGATGCTCCTGACAGTATTGAATAATATTCCATGTTATTTCTTTTCTCCCCGGATGGTCACTGTCACATCTGTTACCGGAATATTCTTACCCGATGCCTCCAGTGCTCGTTTGACTATCTGTACCATGCCAAAACAGCACGGTACCTCCATGTGGGCGATGGTGATGTTTTTTATGTCATTACGTTTGAATATCTCGGTGAGCTTCTCGATGTACTTCCGGGCATCGTCCAGCTTTGGACAACCTATGATCAATCCTCTGCCGCTCAAAAAATCGGTGTGGAAGTTGGGGTAGGCGAAGGGGACGCAATCCGCTGCGATCACCAGGTCAGCGTCTTTGAAGTAAGGCGCCTCTATTGGGACCAGGTGGAGTTGTACCGGCCACTGCCTAAGCTGAGAGGAGATCCTTCCCACTTCGACCTCAGATGACTTCATCTCCCACTGGGATGGCTCTGAGGACGGGCAGCCGCATGCGGTGGTGGGTTCATCCGAGATAAGGGGTGACTCCACTCCGAGGGCCTCAAGGTGTTGCAGCGCCTCTTTCAACAGTTCGCTCTGACCGTGCTCCTTGAGATGCTCCAGATGCGCCTTCAGTACGTTTTCTCCCTGCGCGATCATGCGCTCAACCACGGCTTTTTCGTCGTAGGGGTCGGCCTCACGCTCCTCGATTGTGATGGCGTCCACAGGACAGTCGCCGATACAGGCACCTAAACCATCACAGAATGCCTCGTTGACCAATCGTGCCTTACCGTCGATTACCTGAAGTGCCCCTTCCGGGCAGCCCTTGACACATTCGCCACAGCCATTACATAATTCTTCATCTATACGTATTATCTCTCTTTTCATTTACACACCGTTCCTGAATCTTATCCGATGAGTGCATCGTCTTTCTCCTTTACCCATGTATTCGACCTGTTCAAGGGATGCATTTTTCAATAACCCTTCCAATACTTTTCCATGTACAAGGCACGCCCATTCAGCTAACACGGGTGAAACATCCCTGAATACACAGTTATTGTTGGTCATCAGGTACGACCCGTCTTCTTCGATCAGACCGCTGCGGAAGCCGAATTCGTTTAGGGCCGACACGATACTTTCGAGTAGTTTCTCACCATCGCCGACTTCCGCATCCATTAATATCCGTTCACTGATCTCTGCGACAACGGAGTCCGTCACATCCTCGATCTCATCATCATCGAGTTTCCCCAGGATCTTCTCGGCCAGGATAGTGAGCATCATTTTACTTCTCTCCGGAAATAGGGCTTTACCATAGGTGGTCAGTCGGTACATTTTCTTGGGCCTTCCCTTCTCGAATTTTCTGTAATAATGCTCCACAGAACCGCCGGTTTCCAGGGTATCCATATGTCTCCGCACCGCACTTTCGTTTATACTCAACCTCCCAGCCAACTCCACTGCGTTCATGTCCGAATACAACAGGTACTCGATTATATCGGCCCGGGTACCGACGATCGGTTGCTTGAGCAGGGAGTCGTTTCTCATGTTCAACCATATGGCACACAAGGTTTAAATACTTTACGCACTTTATAGTGTTTAATGTGGTATTATGAAAACAAAGAGCTCGCGTAAAAAGAAGGTGTATTGAGATGACATCGAAACAAATAGAGATCACGAACACTTTAACCGCTTTTATCGATGGTAAATTATCCAAGGAAGATACGGCAGATATCATAAAAAATTCCAGTCCAGTGGTATTGTTAAAAGCGGAGAACGAGTTGTTCAAAAGCGGTATGAGCATGATCGAGATGAGGGGTATCAGTGAGATATACTATGATATATTTATTGAGGATGCCAAAAGAACCATAAAAGGCTTGGAGAAGGGACACCCGATACGATTACTGATGTTGGAACATATGGTGATAAGAAACCTGTTAAGGGAGTTGGAAAATGTTCGGGATACTATATCCGCGGGTGAAGGAGAGGTGGATAAGAAAGTACTGAGAGACCTTATGCACAACATGGGAGAGATAGAGAAACACCATCAACGTGAAGAAAATTCCATATTTCCCAGGTTGAAAGACGCCGGATATTGGGGGAGAGTTGCCATGATGGCAAAGGAGCATGATGATTTCATCAAACATGAGATATTGCTCATGGATCTGATAGATGTATTTCCGGGATACACCGAAAGGTTGACCCGAGAGATAAACTACCTCGTACCTTTGCTCCGCTTTCACGCGTTAACCGAGGATGCACTACTATACTCCGTGGCACTGGAGGTCATCCATGACTGGGAGATAGTTAACGAAGAGATGGAGATTATCGGCTACAGCAAATTTACCCCCGTCGGAAATTTCAAACCCATGAAAAAAGGTGATGATGGGGAAGATGTCGAATCCATACTTGAGAGATTGATCCAATATGGTAAAAGGAAAGTGAAGGAGGGATAACTACGGAAAAAAAAACTGTGATCGATATCTTCAAAGAATACTGCAAAGGGGGCCTGGAAAAAACCGAAGCTGAGCGCAAGTTACGAGGCACGGAACCCATGGAGATATACATGGCTGAGATGGATTTGATAGCCCAGGGCTACGGCACCGCAGAGTTGAGTAGAATTTCAGAACTATACGTTCAACTTATTGAGAGCGAACACCTGGAAATAAATAAAACCCTTGATCGGGGACATCCGATAAGTAAGCTTATGGTAGAACATGATAATTTACTTGCCTTCATCCAATCACTCATGGGAATTAGTGACGACATTAAACATGATACGGTGCACAGACTCAAAATACTTGATATCGTGGTTAAAAACCTCTTCGAACTGGAAAAACATATTCAACGCGAAGAGCGGATCATTTTCAAAAGACTCCGTGCCCAGGGCCTTGAAGGAAGGGCTATATTACTGGCAGAGGAACACTGCGACATCCGTGTGCATCGGAAGCGCCTGAAATACCTCGTGGATAATCATGACGACTGCCATGAAACATTTACGGTTATCGATGATATATTATACATGCTGAGATTTCATACATTCATAGAGAATGACCTTCTCTATCCCGTGGCACTGAATAGTATAAAAGATTGGGAAAGGGTTTCTGCGGAAAGCGACGATATCGGCTACTGCGAGTTTCTTCCCCTACCCGAATATTAGATGCCCAGGGCCTTCCGTTTACCGTCCATATGTTTGGCTATCCCTTCGGCTATCTCCACCGGGTCATCACCCACCGCAAACTTACCGCCGGTGAGTGTTTCCACATCTTCCGTTAAAAGCTTTACAACGTTTTCGCTGCCGGAGATCGGTGGTGTGGGTGAAACATGGGTATACAGCCCGTAAGCTACTGCCCCTATGGCCGCGATGGTGGCTTTCTGCTCCATGTATTCAGGAGCTGTTACCGCAACCGGTAGTTGCGTTGGATCAACGCCCAATGCATCGGCAACGGCACTGACCAGATTGAGTAACCGGCCCGTGTCCGTGCAGGTACCGAAACTGAGCACGGGAGGTACTTTCAGTGCTTTGCAAACAGCCTTCAAGCCGTCTCCCGCCTCCTCGACGGCATCCATGGTTGTCAGACCGCCTACCTGCAGGGCGGCATTGCCGCATCCCGCGCTCAACACCAATATGTTCCTTTTTATCAGTTCCCTGGCCACCCCTATGGTGATTACATCGTGGGGACCGTTCCTGAGAGTGGTACAACTCACCAAAGCCGCTACCCCACGTATGTTTCCGTTCTTTATGTTGTCTAGTAAGGGGTCCAAAGAGCCGCCCAGCGCTTTCAGGACGGCCTCGGTTGAAAAACCGGTAACGATCTTTCTTATGTTCCCAGGTACATGTGTTTCCTTACCCTTTCTGGACTTGAAATTCTCTATGGCCATAAGGATTATTTCCAGGGCCTGCTCCTCAACCCTTTCGGGATCGTAATCCATGGTGTGCTTTACACCGGGAACGTTCACCAGTTTGGTGACGGGTATGACCTTGGAATTGTACCTATCGGCATACAATTTTGAAGTAGGTACCGTGCAGTTCATATCTGCAACGAAAGCATCTACCGCCCCGGTTGCCAGAACGTACTCTTCCGTCAACCAGTTACCGGTCATGCCCATGAAAACATCATCGGATTCGAAGCGCTGCATTAGTTCCTGACCGGTTTCGATGGACCCGATTATCCTTATACCGGAGGCCCCTGCCCCTTTGGCTTTTTCCTGTATCTCTTTCCTCCGGGCGACCATTATCAGTGCCGCCCCCATGAAGGGTTCGTGACCGTTGGGGATTATATTCACGTACTTGGGGTCTAGTACACCCATGTCAACCTGGGCTTCGTGGGGGCTGGCCGTACCGAAGATAATGTCCTGCACCTCCTCCAGGAGGGTCAATGAGCCATAGACCGTGGCAAGGCCCATGCGTAGTGTTTTCAAGGCCAGACTCTGATAGTCACTGTCAACATTGGTCATGACGCTGGTATTTACATTCATCAACTCGTGTAAAGGACCTCCGGGTAGTATGTTCAGATCCTTCCAAACCTTTTGGCGTGATGCCGGAGCCAGTTTGAGCATCACCCTGGATGGTTCATCACTGTCTCGATTTATCTCTTCCAACATGAATTCTGATAGTTTTATGGCTATCTTTTGGGCGGGCAGATCACTATCCAAACCGAGTTTCTCGGCCAATGCCCTGAGCTTATCTTCGTCCTTTATCTCGAATATGGTCTTTCCTTCACCTACCGCCTTCAAGGTTTTGGCTGCCGTGGTCGCGTGGTATGTATATGCCGAGGTGCCCATGGTATTCATCATCAAGAGATTTCTCATGACCATGGTATCCGCTGTTATACCGCAAACCCCTCGATCGATCTTTCCCGGGATTATCCTGCAAGGCCCCTGGCTGCAGATGTAACACCTGACACCCTTGGTACAGAACTGACACCGCACCTTCTCCATGGCATCGAACCTATCGTGAACATTCGTCATTCCGTCCCCACTGACCTTTTCATACATCTCTTCAACGGATGCATGTGCGCTCCTTTCGTTCATGATATGATAAAAGCGACGGTCACATAAAAATGTTTCGTAACAGTACGAAACAACTGGGGGGACAGATAGATTGCAAAACATCAAATTACTACAACAAAAAAATTAATTCACTATTCACTACAAAGTCCGGGAAAATCTTTTTATCAACGGTACAATTAATCTTATTCATGACGGAGAATATGAACCTGAGTATGACCCTGAGAAACGACAAGTTCCAGTTCGCTTTGGGGTTGTTTATATTCTCAGCCATTGTTCTCTTTTCATACCTATATGTTCCCGACCCGAACATCTACTATGGTGGGGCCATCCTTTTCCTGGCCATCTATATGTGGCTGCTTACACCGATATCGTTCATATTTTCAACATTCTTGATCATAACAGCTTCTGTGGTTCTGGATTTGCTTCCCCACGAAGAAGCCTTCAGAGGATTTTCCTCCGGAACGGTATTCTTTTTGATGGGGGCTTTCATACTAGCGATGACCGTGGAGAAACATGACCTCCACAAGCGGATCGCACTATCATTTTTGAATTTCTTCGGTAAAAGTCCAAAAAGATTTCTCCTCGGTATCACTCTTGTGGGCGCTTTCCTCTCCATGATGATGCCTTTACACGGTGTAACTGCACTGTTCATACCGATATTATTGAGTATATTCGCCTTCTCCGAAGTTGACATACTCAAATCCGATTTCGGTAAAGCGAATCTACTTGCACTTTCTTATGGTACGTCAGTGGGTAGTATCGCAACGTTTCTGGGAGGTGCTCGTAACATTCTCGCCGTTGAGATATACAGCCAGCCAGAATATGCCGGGGAGACAGTATCTTTCATAGGATGGTTCGTATCCGCTATACCCGTCTCTATTGTTATGATAGCGGCGGTTTACTACGTTCTCGTTAAGCTGTTCGATGTTGATAGTGTAAATATGGATGATATCCGAGGTAAAATCGGATCTGAAGTTGAGAATTTAGGTTCTCTTAAAATGGGCGAGGCAAAGGCCCTGGGATTTCTATTATGTGGTTTTATCGCCTGGGCTACCATGGGGCAATTGTTCGGCATGGGTGTTATCGCCATCGCTTTAGCGTTGACCATCGGTGCCAGCAAGAGTATCACATGGGAAGATGTGGAATCTAAGATGCCCTGGGGTACCATATTCCTGTATGTCGGTGCAGTCACCCTTTCACTTGTTCTTCCCAGAGCCGGAACACTGGAACACATCACATCTTTTCTACTCTCAATCGTAGGAGAAAATCCCTTCCTGGTACTTGCGATCTTTGCTATAATTACGGTATTCGCATCGGGCATCATGAGTAACGCCGCGGTTACAGCGATCATCCTTCCTGTCGCATTAACAACCATGGGAGGCATGGGCTTTTCGTTAACCGTTCCCATGTACACCATCGCCATGGCGAGCGGCTTCGCGTTC
>JAFDTY010000021.1 GCA_019594055.1 Candidatus Haladaptatiplasma halalkaliphilum
CCCAAGTAATACTTCAGGGATTTGAGTTCTATGAGACGAGCATCGGGGATGTATGTGATCGTGATGGTGGCGAAATCGGGTTGATCATGTTTATCCGGGCAAAGGCACGTGAATTCAGGGCATGTGATCTCAACCTTGTAATCCCTATCACCGTTCTCGTTGGGTATGGTCTTCAACAATTCAATATTATTATTCATCAACTCGATACCGACGGGTGTAAGGCATTTAATATTTTTCCCAATGCGTATCTGTTTCACAAAGCTTTCTTGTTGCAAAATATATATAGGTGTACCTCATGACCCTTCTTCCCATGGACGAGAGGACACATACATGAAAACAGCGTTGGTAGCGTTAGGGGGCAACTCCCTGTTACAGCCCGGGGAAAAAGGTACTGCCCAAGAACAGTATCAGCGGATGTGTTCGACATGCAGTATACTGTGTGATATGGTTGAACAGGGTTATGAACTCGTCCTGACCCACGGAAACGGCCCCCAGGTAGGTAACATACTCATACAGAACGAATTGGCGTCACAGGTTATTCCCCAAATGCCCCTTGATATATGTGTCGCCCAATCCCAGGGTCAGATAGGGTACATGTTTCAGCAGGTGTTTTCAAACGAATTGAAGAGAAGGGGTATCAACAGGGCTATCTGCAGTCTTATCACCCAGGTTCTGGTGGACAAGAAGGACCCGGCCTTCGCCAATCCAACTAAGTTCGTGGGGCCCTACTATTCTTTGACCGATGCCAAGAGGTTGAAAGAAGAAATGGGCAGGGTCATGAGGGAGGCGGAGAACGGCATGTACAGGCGCGTAGTCCCGTCACCCGAACCGAAAATGATAATCGAATCCACCATCATAAAGGACCTCGTGTTCAGTGGAGAGGAGGGTTACATAATAATCGCCGCCGGTGGAGGAGGCGTTCCCGTGGTGGAGACCGAACATGGTTACGTGGGTGTGGAGGGGGTCATCGACAAGGACCTTGCCAGTGCGGTTCTTGCCACGAATATAAAGGAGAAATTCTTCATCATGCTAACCAGGGTGGATAAGGTGAGCCTTAACTATGGTACACCAAAGCAAGAAGATATAGATTTCATGACTGTGAACGAGGCCCGCAAATATATGGGTGAAGGTCATTTTCCTCCAGGCAGTATGGGTCCCAAGATCCGGGCATCGCTATATTTTATGGAACAGGGCGGAAAGAAGGTTTTGATAACCTCTTCCCAAAAGCTTTCCAGTGCACTGGAGGGTGAAGATGGAACCTACATATACCCGTAAAAACGTGTCGAACCGGACATATGGCATCGTGGAATCTGTGATACGGGAGATGACGAGGAAATCGGAAATTTACCATGCGGTAAATCTTTCACAGGGTTTCCCTGGTTACCCGCCGCATGAAGTGATACTTGAGGCCGCGACAAGGGCAATAACGGGTGAAAACAACCAGTATTCCATCACATGGGGTATGGAAGAGCTACGGCAGAGTATATCGGAGAAACTGGAAAAGTTCAACGGGCTACGGTACGATCCCGGTACGGAGATTACGGTCACCTGCGGTACCAGCGAGGCCATCATGTCCTCGGTCCTTGCCATGATAGGGGTGGGAGATGAGGTTCTTCTGTTCCAACCTTACTATGAAAATTACGTTCCGTCGGTTCGTATCGCATCGGGAAAACCCGTATTTACAAGCATAGACGGAGAGTTGAAGATAGATCAGGAGGACATAAAATCCAAGATCGGTAATGATACCAAATTGATGGTACTGAACACACCCCACAACCCGTCGGGCAAGGTTTTTTCGTACGACGAGTTGAAATTCATAAGGGATATGTGTTTGGACAACGATATTTATGTTATTACCGATGAGATATACGAGAGGATAGTATTCCAGGGCGAACACATATCCCTGGCATCCCTGGATGGGATGAGGGACAGGACCATAACGGTAAGCGGTTTTTCCAAGACCTATTCGGTGACGGGCTGGAGGGTAGGCTATGCGGCAGCTCCCGTCACATTGACGGAGGAGATACGTAAGGTGCACGATTATACGACGGTATGCGCACCCACGCCCTTTCAAAAGGCCCTGTGCAGTACCCATGAGATACCGGAGGAATTTTACGTGAATATGGTGGAATACTACAGGGAAGGAAGGGACTACCTGTGTTCCCGGTTGAGGGAGGTGGGATTCGATCCCGTACTCCCCCGAGGTGCCTACTACATGATGGTCGGCATAGATGGTTTTGGGATGGATGATGTAGAGTTCGCGGAATATCTTGTGAAGGATATCGGCGTTGCAGTGGTCCCGGGGAGCAGTTTCTATGATGATGGTGGAGAGGACAGAGTAAGATTTTCTTTTTCACAGCGTCACGATGTTCTCAGAGAATCCGTGTATCGCCTTGAAAAGCTACTTTCGTTCCCTTAACAACTCCCCCGGGCTTCTGAACTCGCCTCCCCAGTAGAGCACCAGTTCCTTTCGGTCGAGACCTTCGATTACTCTGGCATTCACGACCTGGCCTATGAACCACACGTGGTCGCCTATGGTGATCTCCTCCATCACCTTGCATTCCAGTGTTACGGGGCATTCGTCAACACCACAGGTGGCTATCTCACTGCTTTCGGTGGGTGTTAACCCGCACTCCCCGAACTTGTCAGTATCTCTACCCGAAAGCGTCCCGCATATCATCACCGCATCCAGGAGTTCGTGGGGGGGTATATTTACCGTGAACTCGGGGTTGTCCCTGAGTAGTTCAAAGGAATATCGCTGGGGAGCTATACCTATGCCCACACAGGGTGGATCGAAGGAAAACACATGCACCAGGGCGATGGTGATAAGGTTGGTTTTCTCCTCCCTTCCGCATCCCACGAGAACCGTGGGGAAATGTGGGAAGGTTCGTATGGATTCCTTGGGGTCTGTGGTTTTCTTCATGGATGTATACCTCGGTTGTCCTTAATCAATATTTTGACTACTGAAAATACTTATACACGCTTGCGTAATGTCCCCCTCAACATGATAGAGAGGCCCCGAGGAACCAGAGACCTTTTGCCCGAGGATATGCACACCCGAAATCGATTCGAGGAGACACTACGAAGAACATGTACCAACTTCGGTTACAGGGAGATACTGACCCCAACCTTCGAACACACGAAACTTTTCACCGAGAAGTCAGGCCCTTCCATCGTGGAGGACCTTTACGCATTCAAGGACAAGTCAGGTCGTGAGATAGCCCTAAGGCCCGAATTCACTGCATCCGTCATGCGAATGTACGCACAGTCACTCAGGGAAAGACCGAAACCGTTGAAATTGTTTTACTTCGGTCCGAACTTCAGATACGAGAGGCCCCAGGCGGGCAGGTACAGGGAGTTCTGGCAGTTCGGTACGGAGTTGATGGGCCCGGACACCCCCCGTGCCGACGCGGAGAACATAGCACTAGCTTATAGTTGTATGAGGAACTCGGGTCTCAGGGATTTCCAGTTGAAGATATCACACCTGGGTATCCTGGAAACCTACCTGAGGGAAAAAAATGTGGCGGGAGGAGATGTAAGGAAGATCTACCACGCTATCGATAGGGGAAACATAGAGGAGATTGCCAGCGGATACGGGTTCATGGACGAGCTACGGATGCTACTGAGTGCGGACATGGAAGGGATGAGGGACATGGTAGACGATACTCGCTCCATGGATCACCTGCAGCATGTCCTGAACACTTTGGAACTATACGGTATAAACGGGGAATGCTACACCGTTGACCTCAGCACCGTACGGGGTCTTGATTACTACAAGGGTGTCGTATTCGAAATGGAAGCGGAAAGTCTCGGGGCGGAGAAACAGATATGCGGAGGTGGAGATTACTCCCTGGGAGACCTCTTCGGAGTAGACATATCCTCCAAGGGATTCGCCATCGGATTCGACAGGACCCTGTTGGCCCTTGAAAAAGATAGTGTGTCTTACCATGAGTGGGAACCTACCTGTTACCTGATACCCTTGGGCGAGGGATCCATGCCATTTACATATGAACTCCTCAACACCTTGAGGGGGAAGGGGATAATCGCGGATATCGAGCTCATGGAAAGGGGTGTGGGAAAGGCACTAGCCTATGCGGACAGGATGAATTTCAGATACTCGGTCATCATAGGTGAGAAGGAGGTGGAAGAGGGAATATTGACGGTTAAGAACATGAGGAGCGGTGAACAGATGACCATGGATAAGGAAGAACTTGTCGCCGAGTTGGAGAAGCATGAAAGTTAACAAGATACCTTTGGTACTGTTCATACTCGTAGTATTCTATACCTCCGGCCTTTTTATCGCGCCCTTAACCCTTGAACCGGGCACCATTTCCGAGCTTCACGGGGGTGCGAACCGGCTCAGTAATATGGAACTATGGAGGGAGCTCTCACCCTATCACGCCCTCATATACACCTTCAGCGATTTCAACTGTCATCAGATGCATGAACGGTCCTATACCATCAACGGAAACCAGATGCCCGTGTGTGCCAGATGTGTGGGTATATTCATCGGTTTTACCCTGGGATTGTTGGTGATGATGTTTATCAAGGCGGAGGACGATTACAAGGACATACTTTTGAAGCTCGTACCCATCAGAACCCAACACATTTCCGGGTTGAAGAAAACGGTTCTTCTGGTTGTAATGGGCCTACTTTTCATACTTCCCATGGCACTGGACGGGTTCCTGCAATTGCTGACGGATTACGAAAGCAACAATCCCATGAGAACCTTGACAGGGTTCACAGGGGGGTTGGTATTTTCGTTGTTCATCGCCGCACTCTTGATGGCTTCCGTACACTCCATGGACACCGGGAAGGAAAATACTTATATAGAACACGATTATTCAACAGGTCTCGAGGTCAAAAAATGACACTGTGGCAAGCCAAATCAAAACGGAAAACCACCGGCGGTAGACGAAGGCATTACAGAAAGAAGAGGAAATACGAGCTCGGCTCGGATTTCGATCCCGCGGTTGTCGCCCATGGAAAGAACAAAACAAAGAGGGTTCATGGTGGGAACTACAAGACCAAGGCAATGGGCGCGGAGCTGGCAAATGTGTTCAAGTCCGACGGCAGCGTAACAAGGGTTAAGATACAGACGGTTATCGAGAACCCGGCCAATCCGAACTACGTTCAGAGGAACATACTCACCAAGGGAGCCATAATCGATACAAAGAAGGGTAGAGCTAGGATAACCTCAAGGCCGGGCCAGGACGGTGTCGTGAACGCGGTACTGCTAGAGGAATAGGATGGCAAGAAAGAGGAAGACCTGGGTGATCTATCCGGAATATTTCGATAGAAGATTATCACGGTCCCAGGGTAGGCGCGTACCGGTGAAGTACTCGGTGAGCGATCCGAACGTAGAGGATATAAGCGTGATATTGAGTTCTTACGGTATACCCAACAGGGTGGAGACCAGCGAGCATCATCCTTCCACATGGTATGAGCGGAACGGTAGGATACTGATATCAAAGCAGAATATTCCTAAACAGGCTTTTTTGGTAATGATGGGCGAGAAATTGAAGAATAAAAGAACCCCGTAGTTCAGGGTGTTTCTCTTTTTATCATTACGTAGGAAACCGAATCATCACCTAGGTTACGGGCGAACACCAATTCCTTTTTCACAGTGTGGGCTACACGCACGGCCCTGCTTATGTCGTACCAACTACAGGTGAAATCCTCGGTCACGGGCTGTATCATGAAATCCGCATGGTGCTGGTCGGGAACGCCTGCGTAACACCTGTAGGCGGTGCCGTACTTGAAGCCGGTTTTTGGTATCAGACCCTTTTCACGAAGATCCCTGTAAGTGTTGTAGCGAAGGACGAAGTCGTTCTGTATGCAGTCGGCATAATCCCTTAACCCCCTTACATCCATGGTTTCTTCGGTGTTACCGTGATATACTGTCAACAGATCTTTTTCCATAAGGTACAGGGTTTCAACCAAGGAAAGGTGAAGTCCGTCACCGGATATCCTACCGTAAAAACCCCCTTCATGCAGGTGTTTTCCCCCCTGGCCCAGATAGCACTTGTCCCCGAATACGGTTCCCTTCACTTTTTTCCCGTGGGGTTCGTGATCTCCTTTACCGGTCAGAGCAACCTTCATGACCTCGTAATAGGTAACGTCGCCTTCCTCGTCCAGCAACCCTACCAAAAGGGTTTTTTTTATCTGTGATATACGGGTGCAGGCCGCATCTATATGGTCAATGACAAAAGGATCCGTTTCGGTGAAGGCAATAAGCCAGTACCTCGAAGGGGTCTTACCGGGACCCCCTCCTCTGGGAAATACCCTGAAATCTGCGGGTTTCGCAGCTATTTTAAGGACGTAACCCCTGGCTCTCATGTCCCTGTACACAGAGTATCTTATGGCGGTATCCTGGTCATTCTTTAAAGCCTCCTTCATCATCCCCTCCTTAGATATGACCTCGTGGTTCTCGTTCAAGATATCGAGCCTGCCTGTCTCCTGCAGGTACAGTGCTTCGTAATGATCCAATTCCAGGCCACCCCCGGATAGGGGCTTCCCAAAGTATCCCTTGTTGTAGATGGTGTTTCCATCGGCCTGGTCGCTGACTATGACGGAATCCTTGCCTAGTATTCCCGGGTTCATCATCCGGATGTAACCCTGAGGTACATATAAAAATGTATCCGCGTACAAGCCGGGAAAAGTGATAAATACATAGTTGTTATCACAGATGGAGATAGCTCATGGAAAGGTTCGCCCTGGAACTCAAAGGATTGAACAAGACATACCCCCAATGGAGAAAGCCAGGGGTGGATGCACTCGTGGATGTGAATTTCTCCGTATGCCGTGGGGAGATATTGGGTTTACTGGGTCCCAACGGCGCCGGCAAGACAACCGCCATCAAATGCATCTGCGGCTTGATACTACCCGATACCGGCACCATAAGTTATTTTGGCCATGAGACAGCAAACGGCATAGCCAGATATGTAAGCGCGGTATTGGAGGGTAACAGAAATATCTACTGGCGATTGACCTCCCGGGAGAACCTGGAATTCTTCGCGGGCCTGCAAGGTCTTTCTCCGTCATCGGTTAAGACGAAGATTCACGACATACTGGATAACTTCGATCTGACGGATAAGGAGGATGTTCCCGCCAGAAAGTTGTCACGGGGCATGCAGCAGAAATTGGCCCTGGGATGTGCGTTGATCCGTGACACGCCCATACTTCTTCTTGACGAACCCACCCTGGGTCTGGATGTGGAAACATCTTTTGATCTCAGAAGATACATCAAAAATCTGGCGAAGGAAGACGGGAAAACCATACTGCTCAGTAGTCATGACATGAACGTGGTGGAGGACATATGTGACAGGGTGGTCATAATCGATCACGGGTGTGTCATCACCGATGATACCGTGGAGAGATTGAAGGGGGTGTTCAAGGTTCAAGCCTACGAGATAGGACTCCACGGCAGGCATCGAAATCTGGAGCGAGCCCTGGGTGACGGTATGGAAGTCGATATCAGGGATTCCCGGACCACCCTCAGATGCCAGTTGAAGGATTCCACGGCATTTTACAACCTGGTCGATATGTTGAAAAAGCGAAATATCGAGATCGATTACATAAAGACCTTGGAGCCCAACTTCGAGGAGATATTCATCAAGGTTCTTGGTGGTGAAAGGGCATGATGGACTTCTACGTATTCGTCGCCATAGTAAAAAAATACTTCATCGAGTTGAAGCGCTATGCCTTCAACACGGTGATGATGATGTTCGGTATATACATATTATTTGCCCTGGTATTCTTCGGGCTTCAATCATTCGGGGCCGCCACGGAAACCCTGGAAAGTGCCATAGTGGGTTTCGCTTTGTGGATTTTTGCGATATTGGGTTTCGTGGAACTTTCCTGGAGCATACTCGAGGAGGCCAGGAACGGCACCCTTGAACAACTCTACCTCTCCCCGGTGAGTTTCGGACGCATATCCGGCTACAGGGTGCTCGCATCTTTTTTCGTTAATATGGTGCTTATCGGTGCCTTCTTGATAGCCATGATGGTGGGTACCGGGCACTATCTTAATCTGGATCCCGGGGTCATAATCCTTCTGTTTTTGACCTTACTGTCCATATCGGGGATAGGCTACATAATGGGCGGGCTTGCCCTGGTTTTCAAAAAGGTACAGGCTACACTAAACGTGTTCCAGTTCCTCTTTATCATACTCCTGATGCTGCCCGCGGTGATGGACGAAGGTGTGATATTGTACGTATTGCCCGTTTCATGGGGAAGTGCCCTTATCAACCGAGTCATGGTTTCCGGAACACCCTTCCTTGCCCTTTCACCGTGGTCCATTTTAATACTTTTTGTCAACTCCCTAGCCTACTTTGCAGCTGGATACCTCATATTCGGATATCTGGAGAGAGTGGCAAAGAAAAAGGGACTTCTGGGACATTACTGAATTTGCGAGTTCATCATGCCGTAAATGTTAAATAACAAGGGTGTGATTGTTCTTGTAGAAAAACTGATATCAGGAGGATAAAACATGAAGATGAAGGAAAATAAGAAATTGCTATCGCTGGTCCTGGCAATACTGTTGATAATCTCGGCGTCATCGATGGTAATGCAGGCAAGCGGCGAAGCGGAAAAAGAGATTATGCTCGTATCCTACGAGGATGAAACGGATCTTAACCGGATACAGTATTCGGTCAAGGACGTTATCGAGATATATCCCAACCGTGTGCTGGTTTCCATAAGTGAAAGCGAAAGGGATGAGCTTCTAATGAGGGGCTTTTCGGTAAGGGAAATCCCCAATAGAACGGTACTCACCGTTAAAGAGTACACCTTTGATATACACGAAGGATTCCCGGATTTCCCACCGGAGCTTATGGTGGAGGAGTACGAACCGGGCACTCGGGGCATTCACCTTGTACACATGCTCGGTCCGATCCACTCGAGCTGGAGACAATCTTTGCTCGATATGGGTGTCGAGATCATCAATTATGTACCCAACTACGCCTACGAGGTTCGGATGACTCCCGAACTGACCCAGGAAGTTGAAGACCTCTATTTCGTTGACTGGATAGGCATTTACCAACCTGGATTCAAAATGGCTAGGTATATAGAACCCGGGTTGATATCTGTAAGCCTACTTCCAGGTTTAGAGCGGTCTACCCTGAATTCTATCGGGGAAAAAGCTACCATCTTATCACAAGGTGATAATCCCTTCGGCAGCACCATGTTGTTGCAAGTCGACGACATGGAGACACTTATCGAACTAGCCCATTTGAATGACGTATACTTCATGGATAACTACGTCGAACCAAAACTGCACGATGAGATGGCAACTCAGATCATCGGCGGTGGATGTTGGATAATGGACGACGATGACGACCCATGGACACCCTACAGAGCACATGGAGTGAGAGGAGGATCACACGTCAACCAATATCTCGGTTTATCCGGCTGGAATGTGCTGATCGCCATCGCAGATACAGGAGTCGGCGATGGTACCATTGGTAACGCGGGTCATTCGGATTTCACCTATCGAGTGGTCTCGGGCTATAGTTGGCTTCCCGACGACCCATATAATTGGGCTGACGGACACGGACACGGTACTCACTGTGCCGGTTCTGCAGCCGGAGACACCTGGGCTGGAACCCGGACGACCATGGACTTTGCACCTTACTACGCAGCACAGGGATTGGCCTATGAATCAAATATATTCCCTGCGAAGATATTCACCGACGGAGCAGATTTCCTACCATCAACATACTATGAGATAGTTGAGATACCGAAACAACTGATGCCGGAACTCTATGTACATTCTAATTCGTGGGGCGCGGCTACGTACGGGGCATACTCTCAATCCTCTTCGCAATTCGATATGGCGGTAAGGGATGGAAATAACCAGACACCTGAGAACGAACCAGTGGTGATAACAACTTCAGCTGGTAACGAAGGTCCCGGTTATAATTCAATAGGTGCACCGGCAACTGGGAAAAACGTGATAGCGGTTGGAGCTACTCATAATTTCAATCCAGATGCAAGTGTTTTTAACCCAGACATGATTATAGGTTTCAGCTCACGAGGTTGGACGAACGACAATCGTGTAAAACCTGATGTTGTAGCCCCAGGGCATGGTATATATTCCACTATGCCAGATGGTGATTATTGGACGATGAGCGGTACCTCCATGTCCAATCCGGCGGTTGCAGGTGCAGTGGCTTTGGTTGTGGAATGGTACGCGAGTATTTATGGTGTAAGACCTAGCCCCGCAATGGTCAAAGCGATGCTCATCAATACCGCATATGACTTGTGCGACGATGGCGGTAATACCGGACCCATACCCAATAGAGACGAAGGCTGGGGTATGGTGTTCTTACCAGCATTGATGGATTCACCCGGTGATTTCATAGCTATCGATGAAACAGAATTGATCGAGACCGGTGAAGTACATAATTACGCCGTAATTCATGACGATGATCTCGAACCGCTAAAGATATCACTGGTCTGGACTGATAAATATGCCCTTGCCGGAGATGAGTGGACACTCAAAAACAACCTCGACCTTGAGGTCGTCGCACCGGATGGAGAGACATACTATCGAGGCAACGCATTCCCTGTGGATGAAGAAGGCAACAGCAGAAGATCCTTCACCGCCCCAAATACAGACTCGATGCCAATCTTCGATACGAACGGGGATGGATGGGACGATGTAAACAATGTGCTGAACGTTTACATCCCCGCAGATGAGGTACAGCGAGGGGTATACACCGTTCGCGTCATAGGTACAAATGTTCCTGAAGACGCTAACAACGATGGCGATGCAAATCAGGATTACGCGCTGTACATGAACAATGCAGTGTACTCAGAAGGGCGGCCGGATATCGAATTGACATATCCGACCGGCGGTGAAACTTGGAATTATAATGATGAGGTTGAAATAGCTTGGACTACCACAATAACAGACAATCCGATCGAAAATATCGACCTTTTGTTTACCCTTGATGAAGGCAAAACCTGGCATGATATCGCCCTAGCCCTACCAGACACGGGTAGCTATGATTGGACCGTGATCGATCAGCCGGCTAACACCATACGTATAAGAGCGATCGTCAACGATGATGAGGGATTAAGCCGGGTTCACACCAGTGAGACCTTTAACATCATAGGTACACCACCAGCCGCCCCAGGAAATTTAGATGTGCAGCATCATATTGGACCTACTACCAGAGTAGTCGATGACTTCCAGGACGGAGATTATACCTTAGATCCAACGTGGACCGTCTTCCGTGGAGATTGGACTGTTGATGGTGAGGAAGGTTACTACTGGCTGGAAGGCGACGGGAGCATATCCACTCCTTACCCCCATGCATATGGACGCTGGGAATGGGACTTCCAGTTTGCACGCACTGATATAGTTGGAGGCAGGTTCCAGGTTATGAGGTTCTACTTTGTAATGGATAATACACTGAATCCTGGCGATGGTTCGTTAAATGGATATTACGTTATCCTCACAGGCGATCTCGAAGGCGATTATGGAAAGGAGGCTCAATTCAACCTATGGAGGGTCGATAACGGCAATCCGGTCGAGCCTCCGATGGTACGCGCACAATGGGATGCTAATACCGAATGGAACACCTTAGCTATAGAAAGAGAAGACGATGGGTCATTTTGGTTGTATCTTAATGACAATCTGGTAGGGCATGCACAGTGTAACATATATGATAACACGGTGGGCATAGGCTTCAGGAACGAGGCGACATCGAAAGAGGATTGGCATAGAGTGGGTGAGATCAGGACAATCCACGACCTTGAAGGTTTTGACCACAATCTCATCACCTGGGGCCACAGTCCAGACGACGGTGCCGGTAGAAACAGCGTGGATCACTACGATATAGAACGTTCTTTCACGGGGATAGACAACTGGTACAACGTCGGAACGGTAACGGCGGACGGTTCCGCGGATTACTCGTACACCGACAGATATGCGGGTACCTACGACAACGTTGCGTGGTGGTACAGGGTACGAGCCGTTGACCTACACGGTTTATACGATGATACACCCATGCCACCTGTGCAGGAGCCTGTGATAACCGATGTATCGGTGTCCATCGTATCTCCCTCTGACGGAGACATGTTTAACAGAGATAGCTTATCCGTTAACTGGATAAGCACCGGTGACATAGACTTCTACCACCTGACTCTGAACCACAATCCACCCATATACAAGCTCGAACAGAACCACAACCTCATCAACCTGCCCAACGGTGCTAACACGATAACCGTGGAAGCCTTCGGTTCGGGTGGAGAGTACGTATCGGATACGGTGACCATCATCATCGATAAGATCCCGCCCGTGCTAGAGATAACCAGTGAAAGCGGCGGCATGACCTTCGTGCAAACCTTCGTCATAGAAGGTGTGACGGAACCGACAGCTATGGTTGACATTGACGGGGTCTTTGTGGATGTGAATGAAACAACCGGCGAATTCGATTACTCGACAAGCCTTGTGGACGGGCTGAACGTCTTCCTGGTTACTGCCAGAGACCAAGCCGGAAACAGAGCAACAGCTACGGTGTACGCATTGTACATGCCTGACATACCGATCCTGTACGGCGAGATCAGTAACCTACAATCCCAGATAGACGGACTTGTATCGGATATCGGTGCCATAAATACCGAGATCACGGCTATAAAGGGAGACATCAGCGATCTGAACGATGATGTGTTCTATATGCAATTGGATATGGTAGCTCTTTGGGAAGAATTGGGCGAGGTAATCGACGACATAGAGGCCTTCCGTGGTGAGATGGAAGATGCCCTGGCCGATATTGACAGTGCTATCGGATCCCTTGAGACGGAGATCGACAGGTTGGAAGACATCATCAACGGGTTGAACGCGGACCTGAACACTCTGGACGCCAGACTCGATGCCGAACTGGCGGCTCTTGAACAGGCCATAGCAGAGAACAATACCGCCCTTATCGATGAGATCAACGACAGAATAGCGGTTATCAACGCTGATATACAGGAACTGGAGAACAATATCACGGCGATACAGGCGGAGATAGATGAATCATTAGATGAGATCAGGGACGAGATACAGGCCGCTAGATACGAGATCGACCAGGTGGAGAGCGCTCTTAACACCTTCGTGGCGGAACAGAAAAACCTCGACGATCAACAGGACTCCGACATAAGCACCGCTCGGAACATGGCCCTCGTGGGCATATTCATGGCTATCATCGCCTTGATACTGGTGGCGATGTATGCGGTTATGTCAAAGGGTTCCTCCGGTTCCGGCGGAAGCTACAATGAGGACGAGTCATTCGATGAGGAATCTCTGGAAGAAGAGGCGTATGAGGATACCCTCTTAGACGAGGATTACTGAAGAGAACGCCAAAACCCCTTCTCTTTTTTATTTTTTTTGTAAGCGGACCGAACTCTGTGTCGATTCACATTTGACCTTAAACGTATCAGATATCCGTCGGGATCAGGACATCTTTGTCTTGATGGCGTCCACAAGTTTGGGTAAGACCTGATAAAGGTCACCAACGATCCCGTAGTCGGCGGATTTGAATATCAGGGCCTCGGGGTCCTTGTTTATGGCCACGATGATATCGGAGTCCCTCATACCTGCGATGTGCTGTATCTGACCGGATATCCCTATGGCAAAGTAAAGTTTTGGTTTCACTTTATGACCGGACAGGCCTATCCAGTGGTCTTCCGTCATCCATTTCAAGTCCGCGGAGATAGGTCTCGAACAGCCCATGGTGTTACCCGGTAGCAGGTCAGCGAGTTCCTCGGCGAGGGTCATGTCTTCCCTGTTCTTGAACCCCCTTCCGCAGGAAACTATGGAAACGGCGTCCTCCACGTTGATACCTTCGGACACCATCCGCTGTATGTTTATGATCTTGGACGGATACGGTTCAAAATCGATGTTCTCGGTGATGACCTCGCCCACCCTTGAGTCATCGGGGGGTAAAGGATCGAAAAGTTTGCCCGGAACCGTCATGATGTGGGGCTTTTTGATGAAGCGTTCCACCGCCACTGCGTTACCGCTGTATATCACGCGTTCCGCAGTTAGGTCTCCGTCCTTGATGTATACATCTGTTATATCGGTCACACATCCGGTATCAAGCAAGGATGCCAGACGTGGTGCCAGCTCCTTTCCATCCCTGTTGGAGCCTATGAGCACCGTCTCGGCGCCTGTTTTCTCCATTATACCGGCAAGGATATCCGTATACTCTTCCACCTTGAAAGAGTCCATGTCCATATGGGCGACGAAGACCTTGTCTGCACCGTGCCTTATGTACTCATCCGTAGCGGTATCCTTGTTACTTATTACAGCAACCGTCAACTGCTTACCCTGCTCGTCGGCCAATTCTCTGCCCTTGGCCAGCATCTCCAATGCAAGTTTCCTGTCGTTTGAATATATCAGGACCATCCATATCACCCCAGTACTCCGTCCTTTGCAAGGTTTTCGACCAGTTTACCTATTGCGTCGTCAATATCATCCTTGTAGATTATGTTCTTTCTTTCCATGGACACACCCTTTATGTCTATCCTCTCCAAAACGGAGGTTTCTTCGGATACAAGTGATGAATGGGCTATTACCTCTATGGGCTTGTTCGCCGCCCCGAGTATCTGCATAAGGCTGGGTAGTCGGGGTTCGTTTATCTCCTTGGTAACGCTGATGAGAACCGGGTAAGACGATTCCATGGTTACCTTCTTGTCGCCCAGATCCCTGTCAGCGGTGATCGTGTCTTCTTTGGGTTCCAATTTCTTGGCGTAGGTGATCTGAGGGATACCGAGTTTCTGTGCCAGACGTGGCCCTGTCTGTCCCGAGAAAAGGTCTATTGAAGCCTCTCCGCAAAGGATTATATCGTACCCGAGGTTGTTTATTGCCCCGGCGAGGATGGTCGAAACCACGTTGTAATCGCCGGTATCGGCGTAGGGGATTATCTTTGCCTCGTCGGCACCCATGGCCAGGAGTTCCTTGATGTATTCTCTCGCTTCCGAAGGACCGACACTCAGTACGGTAACCTTACCTCCGAGTTTTTCCTTTATACGTACCCCTTCTTCCACGGCGTTCTTGTCTATATCACTTATCTTCTTGTCTATACCTTGAAGGATGGGCTTATTGGTTTTTGGATCGGTCTTTATCTCGGATACATCCACAACTTCTTTCGCACATACGATTATGTTCATGATAACACCTCACTGGAGTAAATTTTTGGCGATTACCATCCTCTGGGCCTCGGATGTTCCCTCGTATATCTCGGTTATCTTCGCGTCCCTGAACAGCCGCTCGACCACATATTCCTTTATATATCCGTAACCGCCGTGTATCTGTACTCCCTCGAGAGCGGCTTTGACCGCAGTCTCAGAAGCGAATAGCTTCGCCATGGCAGCCTCCTTGGAGAAATGGCCACCCTGGTCCTTGGCAAATGCAGCCCTGTGGAGAAGTAGTCTGGCGGCCTCGATGTTGGTCGCCATGTCCGCGATCTTCCACTGTATCGCCTGGAATTTTGATATGGGTCTGCCGAATTGCTGCCTTTGTTGCGAGTATTCGATAGACTCTTCGAGTGCCCTCTGGGCTATACCCACAGCCTGGGCTGCTATACCTATCCTTCCGCCGTCAAGGGTCCCCAGGGCGATCTTGAAACCCTGGCCCTCCTGGCCCAGCAGATTCCCCTTGGGTACGCGCATGTCCTTGAAGATCAGCTCGGCGGTCAGTGATGCATTAATACCCATCTTCTCGAATATACTGCCTACCTCGAATCCATCGGTGTTCGATTCTACTATGAAGGCGCTTACACCCCTGTACCCGGCTTCCTTGTCGGTGATGGCAAAAACTATATGGATACCAGCCTCGCTTCCACTGGTGATGAACATCTTCGAGCCGTTGATAACGTAATGATCACCGTCAAGGATCGCTGTGGTTTCCATGGCACCAAGGTCTGTACCGGCGTTGGCTTCTGTGGCGGAGAAGGCACCTATCTTCTCTCCCGTTGCCAGCAGGGGCAGGTATTTTTTCTTCTGCTCTTCCGTACCGTACTTCAGGATAGGGTCGCTGACCAGGGAGTTGTGCACGGAGGTCACCACGCCGGTGGAGGCACATCTTTTGGATATCTCCTCGATGACTATGGCGTAGCTAACGGTATCCAGGCCGGCGCCACCGTATTCCGAGGGAACAATGATCCCGAGCAATCCGAGGCCTGCCATCTTCTTCAGGATATCGTGGGGATACTCCTCCTTCTCGTCCAGCTCCGCCGCGACAGGTTCTATCTCCTTCTCGGCGAAATCCCTGACCATGTTCCTTATCATTTTCTGATTATCGGTTAATTCGAAGTCCATGATACCCGCATAATCACTACTAACATAAAACTTTCGATTGTGATGGTTTTTGATGTCGTCGCAGATAACCCGTTTATTATCCCGTCATACATCCAATATATCGTTTATCCGTGTTGCAAGATCCTTTCTCGTATTCCTGTCAAGGCTCCCCGGTGAGTATTCCAGACCTACTATGGGTATGGGACCCTTGGTTTCCTCATCCAGGTTTACGTTGTAGAAGAAGAATTCGGCATCATCGAGTTCGATGGTAACTCCGTTGTTATTCTGCTGGTAACTCTGTGATATCATCCTTACGGCACCGGCGATGAGGGCATAGAAGGTTCCGCTGGCCTTAAAGTTTTCTTCCTGGGTTGTTGCTATCACATTACCTTTCCAGTCCATTATCGTTATGTTTCTGATGGAATTTTTCCGCTTGAAATCGTTCAGATCATTTATGGTTATTTCCTTTTCCATGGAGGGTTTATCTATTAACATGTATTTACCTTTTACTAAATATCATGCTCCCAGGACCATCCCCTCAGGGTCTATCTCGTGGAGGATACGCTGCTCCTCTCGTGTGGGTGGGTTGGATATACCATGGTTCTCGGGTATGATTATTTCGAAGCTGCTGTTCTCGATTATATCCTCTATGGTCACACCGGGATAACGCTCCAGAAGTTTCATCCTTTTGCTGTTCTCATGGAAACCGTATACACCGAGTTGAGTGATCACCCTGTACGGACCGCTGTTAACGGGCAATCCGTTGATTTCCCTAGAACCCTTTCCGGATAGGTACCCGGGTGTGGTCAGAAAGTCCAATTTTTCCACAAAACGTCTCTTGTCCTGTCTGATGAGCACGATGGTATTCCAGCATAACGAGCCTATGTCGTTTGCCCCACCGCTTCCGGGTAGTCTGACCTTTGGTCTGTCATGGTCACCAATAACCGTGGTATTTATGTTCCCGTAGCAGTCCATCTGTGCGGCACCCAGGAAACCGTAGTCTATATAACCGCTTTGTGCTGCCGACATGACATCGTGCATGGTGGTGGCGGCCACCGCCTTGTGGAATGTCCTGGAATCCCCCACCGAGATGGGTAACGCGGGTATCTTCGGACCCACTCCTCCAGCCTCGAATATTATCAGTGAATCCGGGGCGTGGGTCCTCTGGGCCAGCATGCATGCTATCATGGGCAAACCCGTGCCCACGAAGAAGGTTTTTCCGTTTTTCAACAGGTGCGAGGCTACGCAAGCTAGTAATTCGGTCGATGTAAACTCATCCGCATATACCATTATTCAATCACCTCTCAACCAGGGGGCCTTCATGGGTCTCTCGTATCGCTCTATCTCACTCAGGTATTTCATGTTATCGTCTCCACCCACGAGTTCAAGATATTCCTGAAAATCATTTACACCGTAAACGTACCTGTCGAAGTACTCCTTCGTTCCCTCTTCAGTTTTGGACACTTTAAGCCACTCACCTATATGGTTCTCATCGAAGAAATACAGGTAGGGCATTTCGCAGGGGTGCGAGCCCCAGGGGACCTCCACCACGGCGTCCACGTGGTAGAAGGGTATGGTGGTTCGCCAGGGCTTCTCACGGATCACATTTTCATCGATCACTTCCTCCGTTGTGATTATCAGTCGTCTGGCACACCGTGCAAGCTGGATATCCTCCACGGCGATACCGTCTATCTGTGTGTTTCCGTACTTGTCGCAGCGATGGGCGTGTATGAATACAACATCGGGGTTGCAAGACGGCAGCAGGCAGACCGATTTACCGCTAAAAGGGTCTTCTGCTATCTTCGCCGAGCTGAACCGGAACGTATCCGTCCCCATGAGCACCCTTGATGGTATGAAGGGTATGCCCATCGCCCCTGCGAGAAAGCGCCATTGGTATGCTGCATTGCTCAATTCACCGAGGACCTGGCAGCTACCGTTTTCCACCGCACGTCTGGATGCGGGTGATAACCCCCTCAGTTCGTGGCCGAAGGTGTAGGCCACCTCTATCCTGTCTACGCATCCAGCGCCTATGAGTATGTCGGAATCGTGCACGGCGGTCTTTCCGGCCATTCCAAGGTTTCTGATATTTTGACGTATTATCTCGTATATCAGCGCCATGGATACCCTGATGTGTCCGAAGCCTCCGGAGGCTATGAAGTCACCATCCTTTACATACTTCGTTACCGCTTCCCGGGGGTCCATCCTCTTGTCTTTGAGTTCCCTGGATTTGTTTTCCGCTATCCATCTTCTGTGTTCGTCCGGATCGTACCAACCTACCAGTTTTCCCGTGCCTTCGTCAATGACCTTCATTATACCACCGTTTGTTTACCGGGATATGCGGTGTCAAAAATAAGATTATCGTCGAAAACGAAAGAACCGGTACTCCGGTAAGTATAAATTCGTGGAGTAAATCACCTTGTTGTGATACCCGACATCTTCGTTCCGGGAAAAACAGGATGATATGCATGGAATCCAATATGAACATACATATATTTCCAAGGCCGAGGCTATTTGAATTTGGGCATGAATCGGACACATCCCGTAAGGTAGTCATATCCCTGGTATTCGCTTGTTTCATGGGATTGATGGCACAGATACGATTCTACCTACCCTGGACACCGGTTCCCGTTACCGGGCAGACATTCGCCGTGCTACTGGCGGCGGTGATCCTGGGGAAGACATGGGGTGGAGCCAGCACGGCGATGTACGTCGGTGCTGGCGCCGCAGGTGTGCCATGGTTTTCGGGATGGACGGGTGGCATGGGGGGGTTGACCGGTGCCACGGGAGGTTACCTCATAGGTTTTATCGTAGCGGCTCTCTTCGTGGGGCACGCTGTGGACAGGTATCCGTCATCACGAAAATTCACCGGTATGCTCCTGATATTGCTCTCGGCCAATTTCATCCTGATCTACGGATTAGGACTCATCTATCTTTACGTCTGGCTCTCCATGGTAGCCGGCATATCCGTTGGTTTATGGGAGTTGTTACTCATGGGTGCGATACCCTTCGTGGCCGGTGATATAGTGAAGGTATTTTTCTCCACCGCAGTGACAAATTGGTTTACCCCGAAACACGCACTTAGGTAAAAAAAGGCTCGGACTATGACAAGGTGTTCGAGCACGCAACGCATTCTCCAGCGGAGCCCGGATTCTTCGTACCGCATTTACCGCACCTTTTGTCCTCTTCTGATCCCGTTTCATCCTCGACATCCATCATCGTGCCCCATGCATACACATAACCGTCCTTGGAACCCGCCGCTATGACCTCGCCGATACCGAAATGACCCAGGGAAACGTCGTTTATCCATTTGGATGGTTCCGTCAACTTCCATAGGAGCTCGCCCTTGCCGTTCCACACGTACACGTTACCGTCCTTGGACCCGGCTACGATAACATCTTCACCTTCGAACTGGCCTATATCCAGGCAGGTAACCTTGAGTTTGGGCCCGGTCAGTTTCATTATGGGATATCCCCTCTCATCCCAAACATAAACGTTCCCCGATTTCGAACCTCCGGCTAAAACGTCACCCTTTCCGAATTTACCTACGACGATATCGGAGATGGGGTCGAAAACAGGTATGTTCCATAGGGGTACGCCCCTTTCATCCCACATGTAGATCTTGTGTTCCTTGGATCCCGCAGAGGCTGCCACCGCATCTGTCTTCCCCAGTCTTCCCACTGCCACGGAATTTATGCTTCCAACGGGTGTGTTGAAGCTCCATAGGGGCCTTCCCATACTGTCCCACACCTGCAGGTATCGGAATTCCGAGGATGTGGACCCCGCTACAACCACGTCCCCCCTGCCACCCAGTCGGCCCACTGCGATATGAAAGGCCTCCGCCGTGGGAACAGTGTACTCCTTAGTATGTTTCCAGTATAGTTGTCCCTCTTCGTTGAACACGAAGATATCAGATTCGTAATCACCGCTGGATTTTTTAGCGGCTATGGCAACGGCGTTTTGCTTTCCCAGTTTACCTACTGCCACGCCGAGGATGCTGGTGGACAGTTTTCTCGAGTCCCATATAAGATACCCTTCCTTACCCCAAACGAAGACATGACCATCCTTCGTACCCGCGACTATGGCATCCCTATCCTTCAGATTACCCATGGATACACCCCATACCTCATCGGAAGCAGCAAGTTTCCAGAACAATTCTAGGGATCCTTTCATCGGTCTTAAAACATCTTATCACTATTAATCGTTTTCGTAAATTTTCCGGTAATAGCTTACATGTAATACCAAATATTAAATAGCGCTGGTGGTTAACAACGATTGGTCATATAAATGGACGGAAAAAGTTTGTCTGATCATGCAATTGAATACGGTCAGAAAAAGGGATCCCAATATGTGGAAGCTCGTTACATAGTGTCCAAGGATGATATCTACATAGCCAGAAACGGCAGCTTTCTCAGCATACAGTACAAACAAAGCGAGGGTATGGGTATACGCGTTCTTGTTGACGGATGCATGGGATTCGGTTCGGTGGACTGCACAGACAGGAAGTTGGTGGAAGAACTTGTGGATTCCGTCATAAGGACGGCCAAGCTGGGTAAAAGAGAAAAACCCATCGAACTATCGGACGAGAAGGCTGTAAAAACCAGCTGGAAGGTTCCGGTGAGGATACCCTTCGCAGACGTTTCAAGGGAAGAGAAACAGGGCTTCATAAAGGAACTCGATGGTGCGATAAAAAAAACCGCCGGTCGGGTGATCAGGAACAGGATCTTTTTCATGAACCTGCATACATCCGACAAGTACATCGTCACATCTCAGGGCTCTGCGGTTAGCTCCGACCTTTCACTGTTCTCCATGTACAGCATAATGAATGCGGGTGTAAAGGGGGCCAGCGAGCAGAGGATGATCGGTATGGGGGGAACCATGGGGTGGGAGTGGTTGAAGGAAAAGGATATCGCCGGTATGATCTTGAGGGAGGCAAACAACCTTACCCGCACCGTGAAGAACGCCACTTCCCTGACTTTGAATAAACCCGTGGATGTGGTCGTGGGCGGCGAGGTCTCCGGTATCATGGCACATGAGAACGTGGGGCATCCCAGCGAGGCCGACCGTATCGTTGGCAGGGAAGGCGCCCAGGCCGGCGAGTCATTCTACAAGGATATACTCCAGGGAAATTCGATAACCGACGTAAAGATGGGGAACGATATTGTTTCCGTGATCGATGATCCCACGTTAAAGGAAAGTCCCGGGTTCTATCTTTACGATGACGAATGTGTAAAGGCACGACCCCGGTACCTGGTAAAGAACGGCATGCTCAACGAGCTTCTTCTTAACAGGGAATTCGCCCGTGTATTCGATACGAACTCCAACGCTTCCGCAAGGTGCAATTCCTACGGCAGGGAGCCGATACCCCGGATGTCAAATACCTTCTTCGAACCCGGTGAATACACGGTGGACGAATTGATAGAAGGTGTAAAACACGGTATACTGATGAAAAGTTTCACCGAATGGAACATCGATGACAGGCGTTTTCACAGTAAGTACGTTGGCCTCGAGGCCTACCTGATAAAAAACGGCGAGGTAACGGATACCATGGTAAAACGTCCCGTCCTCGAGCTTACCACCATGGGTATTCTCGGTAGTATAGACGCCGTTTCCAAGGAATACGAATCCCG
Source organism: Candidatus Haladaptatiplasma halalkaliphilum (assembly GCA_019594055.1). GTDB lineage: Archaea > Thermoplasmatota > Thermoplasmata > Halarchaeoplasmatales > Halarchaeoplasmataceae > Haladaptatiplasma > Haladaptatiplasma halalkaliphilum. Next base: position 21,918 of record JAFDTY010000021.1, read on the forward strand.
GATGGCGAGCTGCGGTAAGAGCGACCCCATGCAACCGGTACCGGTTTCCGTGGGAGGACCGCATCTTAGGATGAGGGAGATAAAGGTGGGGTGATACCATGGGAAGATACGATGAGAACTTGTTGAAAATAGCAGTCGATTGTGCCCTGAGCTCCGGAGCGAAGGAGGTGATAGCGTTACTGGTCCAAGAAAATGAGCATCAGATACGTTTCTCCGATTCTTCCATAGATGTGATAAAGGAATGGAGAAGGTATTACCTCGATGTATTCATCGCCGGTGGGCATCCCTTTGGAATAGGGCGCAAGATAAACAATTTAACCATCCAGGACCCCAACGAAAAGAAGATACTCGCCAGGGTACCCAAGGAAGTGAATCTGCTTGAGCAGTTACCTAGGAGTAAACTCTATTTGGGCATGGACAAGAGTACCTACGGTAAATATCCCTCCATAAAAGGCCTCTACGATAACAGGATAGAGAACCTTTGGGAAAGGGCGCCTGAGCTGGTACGGAACACGATACATTCAGCCACGGAAGCCGGTGCAAGAAAGGTCGCAGGCGTTCTTTACTTCGGTAAGGTGAGAAAAGGTTTGCTTACGGGTTACGGAAACGGCGGTGTCTACACCACCTCGCACTGCAATGCAACCGTCCGTTCCTTTTACGATGAAAGGAGCAGCGGGCAGAGCCTCGTGGTAACCAGGGATCTCTCGGATATTGACCGCAGATTAACCCATGCGGGGAGGAGATCCGGCGAGCTCGCGGTAAAGGGCGCCGGTGGAAAGGAAGGTAAGGCCGGTAAATACGATCTCATAATGAGCCCCACCGTAGCAGCGAATATATTCGGAAGTGTGCTCAGCGGTGCGAATCCCCTGTCCATGATAATTGGTATGAGCTGCCTGAAGGGCAAGATGAACAAAAAGATAGGCCCCCATGAGATGACGGTATTCGATGATCCCCTGGTGCCCGGGGGGATGAACAGCAGACCCTTCGATTCCGAAGGGACACCCTCCCAAAGAACGACCCTTATGGATGAAGGGGTCTTCAAGGGTATGATACACAACACATCCACCGCAAAGTTATGGAAACTCGTCAACAGCATGAAACTCAAATTCTGGGTGCGACCGAAGAGCACATCGAATTCAAGCTTCGGTACCATGGGCATGACCGGTACGGATAACGACCCCAGGGCACTTATGCCGGCACCGTCCAACTACGTATTCAAACCCGGTAGTTACGGTTTTGATGAGATGATAGCCTCGTGTTCACGTCCCACCATCTACATGACCTCCAACTGGTACACCAGATTCACCAATATGGCCGAGGGGAAATTCTCCACGGTACCAAGGGATGCGGTGTTCCTGGTGGAAGGAGGCGAGGTAAAGGGGCCCGTACGAAATCTGCGTCTCAAGGGAGATCTACTGGAGATGTGCGGTAACATAGATGCCGTGGGCAAGGACCTCGAACAGGTGATGTGGTGGGAGGTGAGCACACCCACGCTCATACCCCACATAAAGGTTAAGGATTGTACCTTCACCAGAGCGAGGCAGTGAGATCTTCGTGTAACAGGTAAGGGAAAGAATAAATAATCCGTGGAGCTATGGTGCTTCATGATAGGGAGGATACCCCCCGCCCTGCCCCACATAGGAGACGAGGAGAAGGAGGCAGTAATGGAAGTGCTTTCATCGGGACAGTTGGCCATGGGTCCCAGGGTCAGGGACTTTGAAAAAAGATTTGCGGAATATATCGGGGTAAGGGAGGCCGTCGCCGTTAGCTCCGGGACGGCTGCCCTGCACACCGCCCTGGTCTCGGCAGGTATAGGTAAGGGCTCCAGGGTTCTTGTCCCGTCCTATTCCTTTTTCGCCACGGTTTCCGTGGTGCTTGCCGTGGGGGCGGAACCGGTTTTCGCGGATATAGACCCCGATTCCTTCTGCATATCACCCGTATCCATGGAAGATATCGACGCAGTCATTCCCGTACACCTCTACGGACAGTCTGCTGACATGGACCTGATCGATACCATGGCACAAGAGTCCGATGTTATCATAATAGAGGATGCATGTCAGTCACACGGTGCCGAGTACAGGGGGAAAAAGACCGGTGCCCTGGGTCATGTGGGCTGCTTCTCCTTCTATGCCACAAAGAACATGGTGACCGGCGAAGGCGGGATGATCACCACGGATGACTCCCATATCGCGGAAAAGGCGAGATTGTTCAGGGCCCACGGGATGAACGAGAGGGGGATGCATGCGATCCCCGGGTACAACTTCCTCATGACCGACATAGAGGCCGCCATCGGTATAGAGCAGTTGAAAAAACTTGACGGCATGAACCGAAAACGCCGGGAGAATGCTTCACTTCTCGATGATGAACTGGCCCAGCTGGAGGGTACGATAAAAAGGCCCGTGGAACTCCAGGGAAGAAAGCATGTATACCATCAATACGCCCTCAGGGTACCTCCCGAGTTACGCGAAAGGATAGTCAGCGGTATGCAGAGGGCGGGTGTGAGTGTCAGGAACGGATACGGTTTACCCCTCTACAAACAGGAGGCCGTTGGTGTGGAGGCCCGCTGCCCGGAAACCGAAAGGGCGTGCGATGAGGTCATATGGGTACCGGTTTATCCCCAGCTGGACAGGGTTGACATGCTCCGTATAGCCCATAGTCTGCAAAGGTTCATCAGCTATGTAAAAGGTTAAGTATCATCCTAACCCTGTACGGATAGATGAAACGCCATTGGAGCCTTGGGGAATTGGCCCATTATCCCTTTCTGGATGACGCTAAGGATTACATAAGGGAGAGGGGTCCCGATCCGGAAAGACTCTTGGAAGGTTGGGGTGACATGAAGAACCGCGCCCAGGAAAGGGTTATCCAGGCCGTCAAGGAGGGTAAGGTCCTCGGTAGATACCTGGACGATGATATAATGAAGGAAGACGAGCTTTTTTCATACCCCGTCGCCCGGATGCTGGTCTCCTGTATAGCCGATAATTACCTTATCAGGAGGTATGCCCTCGGAGAGGCCGAAAGGGTTGCCGACAGGTTGAAGCTGGAGGATAAAGAGGTACTTCTGGCCCTTGGAGAGGAACTGAGGGTGCCCGGAATACCCAGGGGTGACAGGATAGATGTTCATTTTATCGATTATCTCGAGAACACCGCTAACCTGAAAACCTCAGGATGGAAACTCGTGAACCAGGACCTTCGTAAAGGGCGTGTACTTTTACCGGTATCCAGATATATACGCATATTGAAGGAAAGGGTGATGAACGATATGATAGACGGACTGCCCATAGCGGTCACCGATCCGGACCTGCTGGATAATTTCAGGGCCCACATAAACAAGGTTCAGGAGGCGCTGGATGAGTTCAGGGCCGAAACCGACAGGTTGGACCTGGGACGTGTCGAGCCCGGTCTATTCCCTCCATGCATAAGACACCTGCTGGCCCAGATAAAGGAGGGTGTGAATATCTCTCATGACGCCAGGTTCTCCCTCACCGCCTTCATGCACAAATCCGGCCTCGGCAAGGGAGAGATAATATCTGTATTCAGCGAATCACCGGATTTCAGGGAGGACCTCGCCCTCTACCAGATAGAGCACATCATAGGCGAGATATCAGGCACGGAATACACACCGCCCGGGTGTGACCTGATGTTGACCACCGGTTTATGTCACAACCCCGATGAACTGTGCGGACGTGATTGGATGACCCATCCCTTGACCTACTACTCGGTGAGGAAGCGGGAAGGATCCGGGGCTTGACCTAAGTTATCTTTCCACCTGATACCGAATATGTCGCGAAAGCTTTATAGCCTCCCTATTTATGCCCCTTTTTAATCTCTATAAAAAAACAAGAGTGAAACCATGAAAATCATAAAAAAAGATGACCTGGACTCTTTTGTGGACAACCTGATCGAGAATGACCAGCGCGAGATAGTGGGTGTCAAGGAAAGAGGAAGTAAGTATGTTTTTGATAAACTCAGCTCCTCGGATGAATTGAGATTGGATTACGATGTAACCATACTACCACCAAAAAAGTATTTCCTACCAACCCGAGAGACATTACTGCGGTTCAAAGCCGATGATGGCATCAAAACGGAACCGGAGAATGAAGCGGTGGGTAGGATAATCATCGGTATCCACCCCTACGATCTGATCGCCATACAGCAGATGGACAGGGTCTTCGGCGAAGAGCCGGAAGACCCGAACTACCTGAAAAAGCGTGATTCCTCAGTACTTATCGGTGTGAACATGAAAAGAACATCGGAAAGGTGCTTTGCCGGCAGTATGCACACCGCGTTTGCCGAAGACGGTTACGACCTGATGCTCACGGACCTGGGCGGAAAATATGCTGTCGAGTTCGGTACCGACGAAGGTAAGGAACTTCTTAACGCAAGGGGTGTAACCCTTGAGGATGCC
>JAFDTY010000046.1 GCA_019594055.1 Candidatus Haladaptatiplasma halalkaliphilum
AATGTCACGCTACCTATCCCAGAATGGCTTGTGGACAGCCTATCAACGCTTCGTTGATAATCTGCGACAAACAGGCATTGCCATACAAGAACAGGCATTGTACTCGTAGGAAGCACCGTCACTTGGGGCGGTGTAGTTCACGTGAAATTTGTTGCTCTTGTTTTTGCCCAATTTCCAATGTGGGACTCAAACCTACAGAAAGTCTTCAAACGCGTACCAACCATTTCCTAAATACAAATAATAGCAGGGTTATGGAACCCACCACCCAGATCAACATAGTTATGATCAACGAGTAGTCGGTAATTCCAGGTAGGAGATTCAAACCAAATCGCCCTCGATATACCATGTCCATAGTTTCGAAGAATATCATATTCGGATTAGACAATATCATTCGATTTCTCAATACTTCATGATTGTAAGAGCCATATTCAAATCCCAACAAGGAAGCAACCCCATCCTCAAGGGCGGGATAGAATAAGCCCAAAATGAACCAAATACCGATACCACCAAGAAGCGATGTGACCGAGCTGTTAGTAAGGGTAGAAAGCATCATCTGGAGTGCCAGGAAGAAAACCAAAATAGCGAGGGTGCCAAGGAAAAAGGTCAAAGTCAAATCGAGCGACGGAGCCTCACCCAACATATACCACATCATAGATATGCTCACAGAATTCACCGCGATCACCGGTATGGCTACAGCGGAAAAAGCACCCATCAATTTGCCAACACCTATCTTCCATCTTTCTATAGGTTTTACAAGCAAGAAAAAGAGAGAATTCGTTTCTCTCTCTTTGGAAACGCTGTCAAAGGTAAATGCTATCGCTATAAGCGGTAGGACCAATATCATGGGGAAAGTCATCCTGTTCAAGACGGTATCGATATCTAAGGGCTCATCATATGGGAATTCGACGAATTCGTGGATCGTATAGTTCCAAGAGTTGTATTGATCCTTTATTTTTACCCTGTGATATCCTGAGGGGAATGCATACTCGATGTAACCGTATTCATCTGCCCTAGCGATCTCGGCCTTGCCATGGTATATGACCAGCTCAGTCTCAACAACCGGTATGAAATCGTCCCTCGACCTGTGTTGAATCATTACTTCGAAAAGGTATACCTTTTCATCATTGACCGATATTGCCCATATCCCTTCATATTCAAGAAGAGTTGCATCTTCCCCGATATGATAACCTTCCTCGTGGAAGATCTCTTTCAATACAGGATCCACTTCACCCTCTTCAAGATGTAGTTCCTCTCCAGTGATATCCGAGCGGAACAGATATTCATACACGTGCAACTCCGCATTGGTTGAAGGAGATCCGTCCGGTTCGACGACATGAAATATGGATGTGGTTGCATAATTCACACTGAAAAAGCTACCTGTTGAAAAATAACTATCCAAATCGGTAAATGTGCTTGACATCCACCTCTGTCCATAGATGCCATCGATCTTATCCTGATCTTCAACAAAAAGTCCTATCTGAAAGCTATATCCCCAATCACCTTCGTGTACAAAATCCTTGATACCTCTAAACAGGGCCATCCCGTTTTCATCCGTTATACTTACCCCGTGAGGTTCAGATGTGGGCTCTTGATCATAAAGTCTTCTTTCTCTTATACTCAACATATCGTAGAGTCTTATCTCTTTACCCTCTATGGGATTGCACCACTCATCACTGTAGTACACTACCATATCGTCATAAACTCCGTCGCCTTCAAGGTCGATAAAGTGAGATATAAGGATGTTAACGGTCACTCTTTCTCTTCGAGTACTCAGTGTTTCACCATAAGTCACCCCTGTGATCAGTATGGCGAAGATCAAAACAATTATCAAAAACCTGGCACTAAAAAAGTTGCTGCGGAATTCCTTTTTTCCAATTATACTGCTCTTCATCATTCACCCTCTGTTATCTTGAGGAATACCTCTTCTAGGTTCGGTTCTTCGAGATTTATGGATCTGATTCGTACGCCAATATCGATAAGCTCCTTGTTGATCTCAACAAAGAGGTTTTCCTCTTCAACAATTGCGGAGAACCCGGTTTCTGTTTTTTCGACGGATATAACTCCCGATATAGCTCCTATTTTATACAAAATATTTTCATCGATATCTTTTGCTTTAACTTTTACCACAAATCCTTTTTCTTCGGTGGCCATAGCCCTGGAAAGGTTCTCGATAAGGTCTACTTCCAGTATCTTCCCCCGGTGTATTATACCGACCCGGTTGCAGAGCTCTTGTACTTCAGAGAGTACGTGAGATGATAAAAATATCGTTTTACCCTTTTCATTCAAGTCCTTTACAATATTTCTAAAAAAGTGTGTTCCTTTGGGGTCCAATCCACCCGTGGGCTCATCGAGTATCAATATCTCGGGGTCGTGGACGAGCGCCTGGGCCAATGCCAATCTTTTCTTCATCCCGTGTGAATATCCTTTGACCTTTCTATCGACATACTCTACGATGTCCGACAATTCAATGGCTATTTGTATGTTCTTCTCGGGGTTTTTCGTCTCGTGGAAATCAGAATAAAATTTTAGATGCTGTCTTCCGGTCATATTACCGTAAAACCCGGGCTGTTCGGGGATGACACCTATCTTCATTTTCATCTTCAAAGGTTCTTTCCTGATATCATGACCACCCACTATGGCGGTACCCGAGGTGGGATCCAATGCTCCACATAACATCCTGATGGTGGTTGTTTTACCCGCTCCGTTCGGCCCCAAAAATCCAAAGATATCTCCCCTTTCAACTACAAAATTTATATTGTCTACGGCTTCAATACCATCCAATCTGTATCTTTTTGTCAGGTCAATAGTTTCGATCACAGGTGCAGTCATGTCTGTTATTTTATTCACTCTTTGGTACGGAGTATAAATTCACATATAAATATTTGCATTCGCTTGGTGTAATACAGTTGGTTTTTACCTCTATATAAAAAGGTGACATTCTCAACATATCCGGGCGGTGACGTATTTGCCCCCACAGTTAATAATCGTGCTCAGGTCCGTTCTCAAACCATCCTTTAGTTATCATAAAACGCAGTGTTATCCCTCTTGCATTGATCACGGTTTTCACCATGTCTTCAAGATGCGAGTATGTTCATCGTCCGTGTCGCAGATCCTGTTTTACGAGCTCTACCCTCTTGAGGAATCTGATCTTCTTTACCTTGTCGGCCTTGGAACTGACCACAGAAAGGGTACCTTTGCGTCCCTCCACCTTCACCTCGCCCACCTCGTGGTCCATGAAACCGTTCTTGTTCATCTCCTTGACTATGTCCCACATGGTCATCTCCTTGTCTGTTTCGAAAGAGAAGGCGACCATCCCGAAGATATCGCTGTGTTCGCTGAAATCCACACGTCTCTTCAGCCGGCCTTTGCCCTTCACCTCCATACCCTCCACTTCTCGCTCGATGTACTCCTCGATCCTATCCAGGAATTCCACCTCATCCTTGCTCACGAAGGTTATGGCCTTTCCATGCTTGTCGAGTCTTCCGGTCCTGCCGATCCTGTGCACGTAATCCTTCTCGTACTTGGGTATGTCGTAGTTCACCACGTGGGTTATGTTGTCCACGTCGATGCCCCTGGCGGAAACGTCCGTGGATATCAATATGTCTATGTCACCGCCCTTGAACCCGTCTATGGTCTTGGTCCTGCTCGCCTGGGTCATGTCACCGTGCATGGGGAACGCCTTGTAGCCCAGCTTGTTCAACCTTTCCGCGAGCCACTGAACACCCCTTTTGGTGTTCAGGAATATGAGGTACTTGCCCGGTTCGTTGTCCAGTAGGGCCGAGAGGTTAGACAGTTTATTCTTCCTACCGACCTTCACGAAATGCTGGGAAACGCCCTTTGCCGATATCTCGTCCTCGGAAAGTTTGAGCACAATGGGTTCGTCCATGTAGGTTTTCGCCAGTTTGATTATCTCGTAGGGCATGGTGGCCGAGAAAAGCATCACCTGTTTTTTGGAGGGTGTGTGCCTCAGTATCCACTTTATGTCAGGCAGGAACCCCATGTCCATCATCCTGTCACCTTCGTCAAGTATGAAGAATTTTATCTGGCTCAGGTTCAAGTTACCCCTTCTCATCAGGTCCATCACCCTACCCGGTGTGCCAACCACCACGGACGCTTTTTGTAGAAGTTTTACCTGTTGGTCCATGCTGGCACCGCCGTATATGGCGACCGTTCGTATACCGTGCTTTTCGCCTATGCTTCCGGCTTCCTGTTCGACCTGGAGGGCGAGTTCCCTCGTGGGTGTCAGCACTATCGCCTGTACCGATCTCTCTTTTTCTATCTTCTGGAAAACGGGTATCAAAAAGGCGTGGGTTTTGCCTGAACCGGTACGTGCCTGTACCACCAGGTCCTTTCCGTCCATGGCTGCTGGTATGGCATTCTGCTGTACTTCCGTGGGCCTTTCAAAACCTTTTTCCTTAAGGGTTTTAAGGGTTTTTTCATTTATGTTCAATTCGTCAAAATTTTTCATCCGATCACGCTTTTATCCGTTTGTTCGCGTATCGACCATTAGCCCCTTTAAATGTTATCTCCAGGGGGTCGATACTACGATCTATATATGTTTCGATTCGTTTCAGGAACTTGACCTCGTCCTTGTTCACGAATGTTATCGCCTTTCCACCTTTGTCCATCCGGCCGGTTCTACCTATACGGTGTACGTAATCATTATCGTACTTTGGTATGTCGAAATTGATAACATGGGTTATGTTGTTAACATCTATACCTCTGGCCGAAACATCCGTTGAAATGAGTATATTTATCCTGCCGCCCTTGAAATCGTTTATGGTCTTTGTCCTGCGGGATTGATTCATATCGCCGTGCATGGGATATGCCTTGTGCCCCATTTTGTTTACCTGTTCCACCAACCATGTTGTTCCCCTTTTCGTATTCAGGAATATCATGTATTTGCCCGGGTCGTTGTCCAATAGAGCAGAAAGGTGTTTTAGTTTGTTTTTCTTGCCTACCTTTACATAATACTGTGATACGCCCTTGGCGGATATATCGTCCTTTGATAATTTTAGTATCACAGGGTCGCTCATGTAATTCTTTGCCAATGTGATTATCTCGGTGGGCATGGTTGCCGAAAAGAGCATTATCTGCTTCTTAGAAGGCATCCTGGACATTATCCATTTGATATCCGGTAGAAATCCCATGTCAAGCATCCGGTCTCCTTCATCAAGTACGAAGAATTTCACGCACCTCATATCGAGCTTGCCACGTCTCATCAGGTCCATCAACCGGCCCGGCGTACCCACCACAAGGGATATCTTCGGTAACTTTGCTATCTGAGGCCCAATATTTGAACCGCCGTAAACGGCTAAAGTATTTATCCGGTATCTCTTTCCGATTTCCCGTGCTTCCTTTTCCACCTGCTGGGCGAGTTCGCGCGTTGGTGTTAGCACTACCGCTTCAACACCATTCCTGCCAATTATCCTTTCGAATAGGGGTACGAGGAACGCGTGGGTCTTCCCTGAGCCGGTACGTGCCTGTACCATCAGGTCCTTTCCGTCCATGGCGGGTGGTATGGCACTTTCTTGGACATCGGTTGGTTTTACAAAACCTTTCTCGCTCAACGCTTTAAGGGTTTTTTCATTTATCTTCAGTTCGTCAAAATTTTTCATATAATCACACATTTAACCGTCAAATCGTTAGAATCTTCGTTTTATCACTCCAATATGGGTTTTATTATAAATCTTTCCCCCCTTTTACGGGTCTTCTCCGTCAAAAGGGTTATATATTTCAGGGGTTTTTGGATTTGAAATCCAACGGATCCCGTTGGGCCGGTGGTCTAGTTCGGTCATGACGTCGCCCTTACAACCGTTCCAGCGGTAAGTCAGGCGAAGATCGGCGGTTCAAATCCGCTCCGGCCCATCCCATCAATCTTAAATATGACGACCCTCGATACCCTATTCCCTCTGAAAGGGCCCGTAGCTTAGTTCGGTGGAGCGTCTGGCTCATAACCAGATGGTCGCCGGTTCAAATCCGGTCGGGCCCATCACCGCTTCACAAGGATTTCCGCAACTTTTTTACATCATCGGTTCTTGAGGGTATCGGCCGATTGGGCATGTGGCCTAGCCAGGATATGGCGACAGCCTCCTAAGCTGTAAGCCGGGGGTTCGAATCCCCCCATGCCCGCTAAATATTTTTTTTAGTGGTGGGGATGAGAACCTTGGTTCTGAAGGAATAAAATTCCTTTTCTCACTCGTCAAGTGTGACTCGTGATCGAGAGTGGAGCTGTGCTCCACGAACGGTTGGAATCATGAGCTAAAGCGAATGATTGTGACCGGAATCCCCCCATGCCCGTCGAGCATCGGTTAGAAAAGTATGTTCATCGGTGGAAAATCCACATATACCCCATAAAATCACGTGAGTTAACACAAAACATTAAAATAATCAGACACTATGTTGTACTATTTCAGCTGTGGTTTCAATGGCAAATGAAAAACTCTCCATAACACCGGATAAGGAAAGGGAAAGATGCGTTACCGGCATCGGCGGGCTGGATACCATCCTGAATGGTGGCATACCGAGGAACAACTCCGTTCTGATAACCGGCAGCTGCGGTACCGGCAAGACAACCCTGAGCCTTGAATTCCTCGTTCACGGCGCTATCGCATCGGAAGCATGCCTTTTCGTGTCCGTCACCGAGGCTTCCGCCAAGATGCTGAGTAATATAGTACCCTATGACTTTTTCGACGAGAAACTCATCGATGAGGGCAAGTTGAATTTTGTGGACATGCCCAACATATACGACAAACTGAAGCTGGTACAGAAAAGCGAGTTCTCATTCGACGACATCAACGCGATAGTAAGTGCCATCGAGAAGATAGTCAAGGAGAAGAAGGTGAAGCGTCTTGTTGTCGATTCCATAACATCTGTGTGCTTCCAGCTTAAAACGGAAGAGAAGATACGGGATTTTATTTTGAACCTCATGAAGATGCTGTCCTCCCACGGCTGCACTTCACTGCTTATCTCGGAGATATCTCCCGAGGAACCCAGGTACTCCCTTTACGGTGTTGAGGAGGCCATCGCGGACGGTATCGTGCTCATGGGCAACCTGGAGCGGCACGGAGACCTCCTCAGGACCATACAGGTCGTCAAGATGAGAGGCACTGAACATTCCAGAGCGAAATACGTACTTGACCTTACCCCGGTAGGCGTTTTACTGGTACCCCTGCTTAAAGGCGGTGCCGTGGAGGGGCGTGATTAGATGGTATCGAAAGACGAACTGAAAGAGAAATTGGACATGCTCGAGCACGGAGCCGCCCTTGCCTTGAAGGTGGAGGTGGAGGTTTACTTCGACGTTATCACCACCCTGACTGACAGTTTCATCCGGGACAAGGACATGAACGTGATCTACACCACGACCACCATACCGGCGGCATCCATCATAGGCGTATTGGATGCCATGGAGATCAAAAGGGACCGGGTACACTTCGTTGACGCTGTTTCCTACATGACCATGGGCGGAACCGGCAAGATGAAGGGTGTGACCTACGTTGAGAGTCCCACCATGCTGGAGAACATAATGTTGAAGATAGAGTATCTGTTGAAGAAGCATCCAGCGGAGTCGCACATAGTTGTTCTGGACTCCATCAATTCCCTGGCGATCCACAACGACATCAAGATCCTGGCGGAGTTCCTGCATATATTGGTATCCAACCTACGCTCACACAACTGTTACACCCTGATAATGTCGGTGGCGGAGCAGCAGGCGGACGACATAGACAGTATCCTTGCCATGGTGTGCGACGAGTTCATGGCGGTAACGGGCTGATTTTGTAATTACATTTAATGCCGCTGTATTAGATAGTGATAATATCGGGTAATGCTTAAATACTAATAGCGTACATAATAGACTTGTGTAGTAAAAACTACAGGAGACAAAAACATGAAAAGAAGACAAATATGGAAAAAGCAAGAGGCGGTATCTCCCGTTATCGCAACCATCCTCATGGTGGCGATCACCGTCGTGCTGGCGGCAACATTGTACATGATGCTGCCCGGTGGTGACGATACCGGGACGCTGCTGTCCGGAAGGATAAGCGTGAGGACTGCAGGAACGCAGTTTTCTATGCCCAACGGTACAATACAGATAGAGTTCTCGATGACCGCACCGAGGAGTGTCCAGCCAGACCGTCTTACCATAGATTTGATAAATCCGGCAGGAGCCAGTCAGTCCTACGTACCCGCCGACACTGCCTGGAGCCTATTGGGCGAAGACAACCGTGTAGTTACAGGCACCAGATTGACTATACCAGGAACTGCATTTAACGCCGGTGACACCCTACGCGGCAGTGAAATCGTCGTCCGTGTAGATGGCTACGACGGTACCATGAGCGTTGTAGCTCAGTAAACTACCAACGACGGAACTCTTGCGAAACCCCGAACCCCCTTCCCTATTTTTTTTACGAGTGTGTCGAGTAATGGAAAAATAAAGAAAATTTTCAATTTTGTGGCATTTCTTTTCTCTTTTTTTATGGTATTCTGACAAAAAGACTCACAAATCACCACAACATTTTTTAACATGCTACTTTCATATAAGTAACTGCATGTAGGTAAAAACCTGCAGGAGACTGAACAGATGAAAAGAAATCTATTCGGGAGAGAAAAAGCGGTCTCTCCTGTGATCGCCACCATCCTGATGGTAGCGATAACCGTCGTGCTCGCAGCAACCCTGTACATGATGGTGACCATCCAAGACCCGGAAACACAACTGATCGCCGGAAAGCTGGTCCTGAGGTCGGACCTGACCAGGTTTACCCCGAGAGGAAACGAGTATGCCACGGCAGTGTTCTCCACCACCATGACCAACCCCAGCAGTGTGGAACGGGAAAACGTAAACTACATAGTCTTGGACGCCCAGGGAAACGAACTTACCGAAGGGCATGAAGCCGATTACGAAGGTGAATGGAGCCTTTTCGTAAAGGATGACCGGGTCGGTACTGGTACCAGGCTGACCCTCGTATTCCATGGACTCGAAGATGGCGAGACCATCCGAGGGTACGAAGTCGTGGTACGCATACACGGCTACTCGGGTTCTCTCAACGGACTGATCGGCCCGTGAGCACGCATACGCACAAAACCCCCTTCCCATTTTTTTTATTACGAGTGTGTCGAGCAATGGAAAAATAAAGAAAATTTTCAATTTTGTGGCATTTTTTTTGTTTTTTTTTCCAGCGACGGGTTTGACAGAAAAATCCTCAACGTTTCCTAGGAAGAAAAATACTTACGGGACTAAACACATGATTTTTATATCAAATTTCAGAAAAGCTTAATAACTCCTATCACCTTTCGTCAAAAGTGATATTCATGGCGAAGAATAAGACCGGAACTGCAAAAGCAGGTGAACAACACAAGAAGGCGGCAAAGAGCAAGCAAGACAAGGCAAAGGCCATGCAGAAGCAGGCCAAGTACGAGCAGAAAGCCGCCAATGAAGAGTTGAAGATCGGAAAGCACGAGCAGAAGATAAAACAGCTGCAGCAGAAGATCAAAGAGTCGACGAAGAAAAAGAACGAATACCTGAAGAGGGCTAAAGAAGTTTGAGTTCTCCACAGGCGTTATCAACTCCCTTCCAACCCTTCTATAGTTTATCAACTTATGTTAGATAGCTTTATGTAAAAACATTCAAAAAATATATGTACCTCCAGTATCATTACCCCCTAGTGATACAGATGGCGAAAAGAAAAACAAAGTCTGGTAAGATGGGAGAGCAGCATCAGAAGCAGGCCAAGAGAAAGCAGGACAAGGCAAAGGCCATGCAGAAGCAGGCCAAGTACGAGCAGAAGGCCGCAAAGGAAGAGATGAAGATAGGTAAGTTCGAGCAGAAGATAAAGAACTACCAGCAGAAGGTGAGGGAAGCCAACAAGAGAAAGAGAGAATACCTCGCCAAGGCAAGGGACATAGGCCCCTGATACTCGCCCGTTGAACCAAAATATACCGCAAAAACTTTTTAGACCGTTTATCCCTGCACCACGGGATCAAGATGAAAGGTAGATTGTCCGAGGATACCGTGGTGTGCATAGTGGGTCTGGGCTACGTAGGCCTGCCCCTGGCAAGACTTCTATCGAAGAATTTCAGGGTGATAGGCTACGATGTGGACCCGGAGAAACCCACACTGATGAAGGACGAACCCTTCAGGGTGACCGACGAGCCACAGGAACTGAACCAGGGAGATTACATACTCGTCTGCGTCCCCACGCCGGTGACCAGGTCCAAGACCCCGGACCTTTCCTATGTGATCTCGGCGTCGGAAACCGTGGGCAGGTACATGAAGAAAGGAGCCACCGTGGTGTACGAGACCACGGTCTACCCGGGAGTGACGGAGGACGTCGCCGTGCCCGTACTCGGTGAAGTATCGGGTATGGAATACGGCAAAGACTTCTACGTGGGATACTCGCCTGAAAGGGTGAACCCCGGTGACAGCGAGCACGACGTGGACAAGATAGTCAAGGTGGTGGCCGGCATGAACCCGGATGTAACGGAAGATCTCGCAGAACTCTACGGTACCATTACCAGGGTGTACAAGGCGGAGAACATAAGAACAGCGGAAGCCGCCAAGGTGATCGAGAACGTCCAGAGGGACCTCAACATCGCCCTGATGAACGAACTATCCATGATATTCAACAGGATGGGTCTGGACACCATGCAGGTGATAGACGCCGCGGCAACCAAGTGGAACTTCCATAGATATCAACCGGGCCTGGTGGGCGGGCACTGCATACCCGTGGACCCCTACTACCTGGTGTACAAGGCGAAGGAGCTGGGCCATCACCCCCAGGTAATCCTCGCGGGAAGGGCCATAAACGATCACATGCCAAAGCACGTGGCCCAGATGGCCATCAAAGGCATAAACTCCGTGGGCAAGGTGATCAAGGGCTCAAAATTACTGATAATGGGCCTGACCTACAAGGAGAACGTACCCGATACCAGAGAATCACCGGTGGCGGAGATGGTCTCACTCTTCAGGGACTACGGTATCGAGGTATACGGCCACGACCCCCTTCTCAGCCGTAGTGAGATCGAGGGGTTCGGTGTGAAGGCCGTTGAAACCCTGAACCAGGTGAGCCCGGACTGCGTTGTTATCACCGTGGCTCACAGGGAGTACACTTCCATGGAACCGGAAGAGCTGCTGAAGTCAATGAACAAAAACCCGGTGCTGGTGGACGTACGCAGGGTCTTCCTCAAGAAAGAGCTCCCCGGAGTTACCTACATAACCCTGTGAACTAGTTCACCTTGGGTACGGGCGTGTCCTTGAGTATCCTCTCCACTATCATACCAGATTTGACACCCTTTATGGCGGGCCCCGGTTTGAGCACCATACGGTGTGCCAGTGCCTCGCTGGCGATCATCTTTATATCGTCCGGTACCACGTAATCCCGTCCCCTCATGGCGGCGTTCGCCATGCTCAGTTTCATCAGTGCAAGACTGCCCCTGGGACTGGAGCCCACCTCCACGTTCATGTCCTCCCTGGTGGCCCTCACAAGGGTGACTATGTACTCCATCACATCGTCGTCTATGTGTACCTCCTCCACCGCCTTCTGCATCCCCAGTAGTACCTGGGGCTCGATCACCCTCTCGGTGTCCAACTCGTCCTTCTTCCGTTCCTTGCGCCGCTTCAATATCTCCACCTCGTGGGTGCCGGTGGGGTAACCCACCGCAAGGCGTACCATGAACCTGTCCACCTGGGCCTCGGGTAGGGGGTAAGTACCCTCGTACTCGATGGGATTCTGGGTCGCGAATACCAGAAAGGGAGGTGTGAGTATGTGTGTCTCACCCTCGATGGTGGTCTGCTTCTCCTGCATGGCCTCCAATAGAGCGGCTTGAGTCTTGGGGGGTGCACGGTTTATCTCGTCCGCCAGTAATATATTGGTGAATATGGGTCCCTTCCTCATCTTGAACTCGCCGCTGTTCCTGTCGTAGATGAACGACCCCGTTATGTCCGCCGGTAGCAGGTCCGGGGTGAACTGGATACGCTTGAACTCGCAACCAAGGGCGTCGGCGAAGCAGTTCGACATCATGGTCTTGGCCAGTCCGGGGTAATCCTCGAAGAGTATGTGACCCTTGGCCAGAACGCAAGCCAGTGTCTTGTGGAGCACCGGTCTCTTGCCCACTATGTGTCTGCCCACCTCGTTCATCAACTTTCCGCATATGAGAGATACGTTTTTAATTTCCATTTTAACACCGGTTCATAAGATTGCACACCGAGGATACTGCATGATATAAAGATATTTTCCCGTCAACCCGGGAATTCCTTTTGCCTGAACACCGCTATCCCCACCGCCAGCAATACCACCAGTACGACCGTCAGTACATACAGGCTGTAGACCATGCCGGAGGCGGTGGCGAATTCCATGAACTCCATGCGTGCGGAGCCGATACTGCGTATGTAATGCTTCAGGGCCACCTCGCTTATCCTGCCGGGGATCGAGCCTATGAAACCTTCCCAGATGAAGGCGTAGAAAAGCCCGAAGTATATGGAGCGTTCCAGCACCACGCTGACCAGCAGGAACAGTGCGGAATATACGGTGCAGCCCAGGAAGGTGAGCAGGAGCATGTTGCCCAGGAGCGAGACGGAGCCACGGGAAATACCGAAAGGTACGTAAAATGCCAGGAAGCCCCCTACCAATATTGCGAACATGAGCAGCAGCATGGCCATGAGCAGCGCGACGTAGTACGACAGGTAGGCGGCCCATCTGCTCATGGGTGACGTGATCACCAGGGTTATGCTGTTGTCCTCTATCTCGTCCCTTATGACCGACGAGCCGTAGAACATGGTGACCACGGGTAAAAAGAAGGATATCACCAGCACGTCCAGTAAAAAAGCGCTGTCACTGAACACAACGTCCAGTGTGGAGGCGTAGAACATAACCCCGGCCACCAGCACCCCCACCAGCACGGCTGCGACAACACGCGTGTTGAACAGTATCTTCCTGAACTTGAAACCCGTGAGTGTGATGAAAGCGGTTACCCCCACGCTATCCACCACCCACCAGGTACCTGAACACGGCTTCCAGGTCGTCGTCCGTGCTGTACATTTCTCTCAACTCGCCGCCGGATTCGAGTATTATCCCGGGGATGCGGTTGAAGAACTCCTCCGGGCGCTTCACCGAGACCCTCAGGCACTCCCTGCTACCGTGGAACCCCACGGAGACGGTGTGCTCCAGTTCAAGGAGCCTTTTCGCCACCTCCACCATCCCGGTGCCCTCCAGAAGTATGTTGTGGGGGTGGTCGTCCATGAGCTCCCTTATACCATAGATATCTCCGGAGGCAACCGCCCTTCCCTTGTAGATCAGTACCACGTTGCTGGTCATCCTCTCCACCTCGAATAGCACGTGCGAACTCACCAGTATATCATGGCCTTCCTCCCTGTGCAGCCTTTCGATGACTTCCATGAGTGCCCTCCGGGCCCTGGGGTCCGCACCGCTCAGGGGCTCGTCCAGAAGCAAGAGTTCCGGCTCGTGGAGTATGGAGGCGGCGATCTTGATGCGCTGCCTCATGCCCTTGCTGTACCCGCCTATCTTCCTGTGAAGTGCATGCTCCATGCCCACGGTCCCGGAGACCTCACTGATCCTCTCCCGGAGAACGCCCCCCTTCATGCCGTGGAGTCCACCCGCAAGCGAGAGGAATTCGCCGCCGGTGGCCTCGTCCGGCAGATTGTCGTAGTCCGGGCAGAAGCCCAACCTGGAAGAAAGCCTATCATTGAGCCACGGGACCTCACCCATCACCTGCAGCTCCCCATAGCTGGGCCTGATCATCCCCGTGATCAGCTTGAACAGTGTACTCTTACCCGCACCGTTGGGCCCGACTATACCGGTTATCCCCTTACCCACCTCCATGTTGAAGGAGTTCAAGCCTATCACCTCCCCGTACCATTTGGAGAGCTGCCTGGCACCTATCACCCTTTCATTCATTTACCCTGTGCCCTCCTGTGGAGTGTTATATAGGTGATCATCATGGGTATCAAAAGGTAAGCCCCCATGAACAGTGCGTGATAACCCTGGTTTATGTCTTCGGGCAGCCGGAATCCGTATATCAGGTCGTAGCTGTAGTGCAGCACGGTGACCGGGTTAAGGAGCCTCCAGTTACGGTTGAAATGCATGAAGAACTCCGAGAGTATCATGGGCACCAGGAATGCCATGAAGGTGCCTACCCCCGCGTAGGCCTTGCGCTTGGTAAGTGAGGAGAGCATCAATCCCATGCCGGAGAAGAACACCAGGGTGAGCAAACAGGCCCCCAAGGTCATGCCCGTCACCTTTAGGCCCGTGAGGTAATCAGGACCCGTCTGTGTACCCATCACCACAACGCAGTATATGATGGGAGGCAGCAGGCAGAACAGTGCCATAACGGTGGCGGCACCCCCCAGTTTCGATACCATGTATAGGGCCGGTTTTATGGGCCTGGAGAAGTACAGCACGAAGGAGTTATCGTGGTAATCCGCGGATATGAGGTCGGAGGTGACCACCGCCGCCAGGAGTATGGAGAAAAGGGCGAACAACCCGTTCTTCATGTACGGTTCCGTGATGAACGTACTACCCGCCATCATGGAAGCGCTCAGCTTCTCCTGTGGTAAGAAAACCACCGTCATCATGGGGAACAGATGTACCAGGATACTACCGATTATCAGCAGCACCAGCACGCCCTTTGACCTGATATCTTTCCTCACTATACCCTCAACCACCACCAGGACCCGCTGCCACATCCCCGTGCGCACACCATTCCAGGTACGGTATTCTATGGGCTCAATACCCACCTACGTCACCTCCCGAAAAAACTTCCATGAATATGTCCTCCAGGGACAGCACATCCGGTCTGAAATAACGTATCTGTACCCCGGTGTCCCTGGCAGCGGTGAGTATTTCACCCCCGCCCTTGACCCCTTCCAGCACCATGGTGGTCTGGCCCTTCTCGTCGAATAGGCTCACCACACCGTATAGGGCACCCACCGCCCGGGAGAACCCGTCCAGCTCTTCCGGTGAACCCCTCACCTTCAGCCGGTACCGGCCTTCGTCCCGGGAGAGTATTTGGTCCATGGCACCCTCCCTGAGCAGTTTACCTTCGTCGATTATCATCACATGCTGGCATATCTGCTCCACCTCGTGTAGCAGATGTGAGGAGACCAGTATCGTCTTGCCGAACATGCCTATCCTGGAGATCAAACGCAGCATGTCCCGCCGCCCCGGGGGGTCCATACCGTTGGTGGGCTCGTCCAGCATGAGTATCTTCGGGTCGTGCACTATGGCCTGGGCGAGTTTAACCCGCTGTTTCATACCGGTCGAGTAGGAATCGATGGTTCTGTACCTCTCCTCGTCTAAACCCACGAAGTCCAGGACCTCGTGTCCCCTCTGTATGGCCTCGGTACCGGGCATACCCGACAGCCTGCCCATGTAGGAAACCAGTTCAAAGGCGTTCATGGATCCCATGAGGCAGTGGCTCTCGGGCATGTACCCCACCATGTCCCTGAGGTCGTCCGTACCCCTTACACTAAAACTCCCTGCATGGGGCGTAACAAGGCCCAGCAACACCTTGATGAGGGTGGTCTTCCCCGCGCCGTTGGGACCCAGCACGCCCACCACCCCCTGGGGTATGTCCACCGTCAAGGAATCCAGGGCCGTTATTTTCCCGTAACGTACCAGCAGGTTGCGTGCACTTATCATGGGGGTGTTTTTCATCTTGCCGTTACATGTGAAAAAAGCTTTTTAAGGTTATGGTAGACGAACGTTTGCACGAAGGTACCATCCGTAGTGAGGTAATTTGAGTGTTATATACGGCGCCACACATATTTAATAGAACGTATGCTCACAAAATAAACTAAGGGGGACGTACCCCGAGGTAATCTAAAACTAGTAGTTTGGAATCAGCGTTCGACCAT
>JAFDTY010000043.1 GCA_019594055.1 Candidatus Haladaptatiplasma halalkaliphilum
AAAGCCTCCATGGTAAGTGCTATGCTCAACGGTGTGGAAGACGTTACGGACATCCTGCTGGAAGGCAACGATGAGATGGTGAGTATCATACCCGGAGAGTACATAATACTCACCTTCGAGATACCGCGGCAGCGCCCCGGTCGTGCATTCGCCGTGCGGGACTACATGCTGTTCTCCAGGGGCTACTACCAGCTGTACGAGGGTGGCAATACCACCTGTAACTCCGCTGAAACTATTCAGGGAGACGCGGACAAACTCATTCGTAACGGGGGTCAGGAACCCCGTTTTTCCTTGTCTTTAAAAGTTAGCGGGGAAAAGTTTTATATGAGGTGAAGACGCTGTGGATCATGCAAGAAGATGTGTCAATACTTGGACCCAAAGAGGGATCAAAGAGAGGCATATTGTCGATGTTAGATATGATAAGAGCGTGATGTGATGAAAAAGATAACAAACAGAACGGTTACCATGGTCGTGTTGATGTCCGCACTCCTCATTGTCCTGGTGAATGTGATAACACCAACGGGTGCACAGGGTCTCGGTGAAGGTGCGGAGGAATGCGACGGTGAAGGCTATATCATCCGGGCTCCGATAAGTATCGACGGTAACGACGACTTCGCCGCCCAGGCGACAGCCGAGGGCTGGACCGGCGCTGGCACCGAGGAAGATCCGTATATCATCCAGGGGTACGAGATCGATGGTAGCGGATACGGTTACGGGATATACATCGGTAATACTACTGGCTACTTTGTGATTAAGGATTGTTATATACATAATGTCAGTGATGGATATGGGTCCATCTATTTTGATAACCAAGGGATAATGCTCTACTCTGTACAGAACGGAGAAATATATGGCAATATATTTTATGAAGTTAGAAAGGGTATTGAACTAAGAAAATCACAAAACAACATCATAGGCAATAATACAATTACTGTCGGCTACGATAGATGGGGTATTTATCTCATATCTTCTTCCGATCACAATCTAATATCAAATAACACTATCCAAGGGCAATCTACCAATCAGGATGGATTAGTTGGAATAACACTTGCACTATCCAATCATAATAGAATTATTGGTAATGATATTTCTAATTTCAAAATAGGGATTCATATAGAGTATGATTATGGTTTTGATTGTGAAAATATATTAGATGATAATACATTCTTTAATACTGATAGAAATATTGTTTTGTCCGAAGATAAAAACGGGCCGGTAATACCTTCGTTTAGTTTTGCCTTATCGATGATAGCGATCCAGGTAGCTGTATTGTTGATATGGAAAAAGAAGAAGTAAGGATATAATATTAAATACCAGCAACACACTCGGTGGATACGATGAAACGTGAGAATACCATGAGGCTATCCTGCCTTTTGATAGCGGTATTGGTTATCACCTCATCCCTGGTGATAACCCTCGACTACGGCACGGGAGTTTCAGAGGATGAAACGCAAGTTCAACATCCCTGGGGAAGTTTCGGAGGTGACCGGAGGAACACCAGACGAAGTCCTTACGACACCAGTCATGTGGATGGTACGGTAAAGTGGTCCACTTTTGCCCGCAGAGGTACCAAGACCGTGCCAGTAATAGATCGGAATGGTATACTCTATTCTCATAGTTGGACTAGAATTGCCGCATATGACACTAAGGATGGCTCACAGTTATGGTCTCTATCCTTGATTGGTGCAGGAACATTGATTGACCGTGTAGAAAGCATATCCCCGGCCATATCAGATGACGGTACGATATATGTGTCTACACCTGAACTAGAAGAAACTACCTACAGCTTATCTGCGATCAATCCAAACGGCACTCTCAAATGGAAGTATAACTATCAAATGGAACGCACCTCAATTTATATGGATAATTCTCCACAAGTTGGTACCGATAATGTGATTTATTTCGTGGGAGGGAGTTTACATGCAGTGAACCCAAACGGAACATTGAAGTGGAAATCCGAAGATTTGGGATTATGCGAATCGGGTATAGCGATAGGAGACAACGCGATATTTTTATCAAACGGCATATATCTTAAGGCGTTTTATAAAAACAACGGCACTTTGAAATGGGGGATACGTGCAGGTACCTCAACCCCTACAATAGGCGATGATGGTACTATTTACGTAGCTAATTCTTATACCGATGAGGTTATTGCAGTCAGCCCAAATGCCACTATAAAATGGAGATATCATATAGGAAGAGAGCTTGGTTATCTAAGAAGTTTCCCGGCAGTAGGACTGGATGGCACAATATACGTTACAGGCAACGATTCGCTATACGCATTGAATCCTGAGGGGAGTTTGATCTGGAGATTTGCTACGACCGGGGGCTTTTGGGAAGCCTCTCCGGTAGTGGGCGGAGATGGCACGATATACTTCTCCGCCAGTGACGGTTTCATTTACGCAGTAAGACCGAATGGTACCCTCAAATGGAAATATGATTTAGGGTCATCATGGGTTCTGGAAAGATCTCCCGCTATCTGCGGTAACGGAGATGTGTACATCGTAAGTAAACAACTATACGCATTCAGTGATAGAGCTGCCGATAAAAACGGATGGTTGATACCGGGATTTACCTTTATCACAACGGCAATCGGTGTTTCCCTAGCTGTATCGGTGTACAAGAAAAGGTGGTCTAAATATTGATAGTTCAGTTAGATATCGATTGAAGCCATACCCGCCGAAGCATGGTACTACACCCACTGATTTGGCGATATACCCGATGGACAGTAAGCGAACGAAAATATTACCGTGATCATGGAAGGCGAGGTACTGGATACACACATCGTTAGAATGGACAACGTACATAGGCACTCACTCCGTCAATTGATTATGACATGGAATCCGATGAAAGATACTGTAGATGCCCATGGGGTTAAATTATTTTCATGCATCCGTGTACTCGCTCCAAACCATGTTCGTACCTTATCCGGGTGAATACTAGCCGATTTCACCCTTTCCTGTGTTTGTACCAGATCAACAGGAACGTGGGGGATACGAACACGGAAGCGAGGAATGCGAAGAATATGCTGATAGCACTCACCTGCCCGAACTGTGCTAGGGGTGGGATGATGGCCAGGGAAAGTATTCCGAAGCCGACGATGGTGGTGGTGGCGGAGCCGAACAAGGCACTACCGGTATGACTGGTAGCCACACACAACGCGCACTCGGGTTTTTCTATCCTCTCAGCCTCTTCAAGGAAACGCTGGGTTATGTGGATGCTGTAATCTATACCGAGACCCACCGTTATGGCGGCAATGGTGACGGTCACCGGGTTCAGAGGTATGTTAAGGAAGTACATGGTACCGAAGGTC
Organism: Candidatus Haladaptatiplasma halalkaliphilum; assembly: GCA_019594055.1. Taxonomy (GTDB): domain Archaea; phylum Thermoplasmatota; class Thermoplasmata; order Halarchaeoplasmatales; family Halarchaeoplasmataceae; genus Haladaptatiplasma; species Haladaptatiplasma halalkaliphilum. The sequence goes on from JAFDTY010000043.1 coordinate 3,314, forward strand.
CAGCTTATCACGAACACAAGGGGTAATATGGTCACCGCGCCCAGGGTGATCCCCTTGCCCATGTAAAAGTACAGTATGGTCAATATGATAAGGGCGATGATGAAGGTGATCATCAGTGTCTCGATCTGCCCCTGATTGATGGAACGGAAGGTGGAGTAACTGACGATGGGCCCTCCGGTGACCAGAACCCTATCCAGGTCTTCGTCGTCCAAGATACCGGCGGCAGAGATCATGTGGCTTTCGATCTCCCCTACCCTTTTTCCGTCCATAGTGTCCACCGGCACCCTCACTACCGAGCCGGTGTAGATCCCATCCTCCCTTCTCAGAACTCTGATGGCATCCCCGGGTGCATATTCGTACAGTCCGTCGTACACCGCGATAATATTGTCAGGGCCCGTAACATCAACCTCCTGGATATTTGCGGCCCATATAAGAGCGAAGGAACTGTTGTAACCGGGGGAATTTACATCCGTCATGGACATGGCAAGCTGGTAGGGGGATTCGGGCTCCCTGGCAGAGACGGCGTATTCACTCTCCATCGCCCTTGCCTGGACCTCTCCGATATTCCAAAAAACTTCGGGTTGGGTTATATCCCCTTCCACCAGGATGAACACGGTTTCCTGACTGAAACTGAAATCTTCCACGAACATGTTGAAGGTGTCGGTCACCTCCAGGTCAGATGGCAGGAAGTCCCTGAAGTCGTACCTCGCCTCCAGTTGAAGACCGCCGTAAACTGCGGTTAAGGTGATCAGCAGGACCACCGCCAATACCCGCACCGGTGTCCTTGCGGCTATAGCACCCAGTCCGAGGCCGTTGTTCACACACTTGACATCGGATCTGCAGAAACTATCCGGCTCCCCTATCCTGGACCAGAATCTTTTTCCAAAGCTCTTTCCCGTTTTCGCCTTTACGTCCCTGATAAGTGGCTTACCCTTCCTCATTCTTCGATTGTCTATGATGGTCTTAGATGCCGGGAAGAAGGTGAGCATGAGCACGAATGCGCTGAATATACCCACGGAGCAGAGAACACCGAAATCCCTTATGGCCGATATGTCGGAGGTCACATTGCTCATGAAACCCACGATGGTCGTGATGGTGGTGAGCAGGATGGCGAAGCCCACCGTCGCTCCGGTGAGCGTAACCGCCTGGTTAACATCCTTTCCCGTCCGCAACTCCTCCCTGTATCTGGATGTGTAATGTATCCCGTAATCTATGCCCAACCCTATTATCAGTACCGGGACCGTGGTCATCATGGGGTTGCCCAGGTTCAGGTCAAGTAAAACCCCCACACCGTATACCCACACTATGGCCAGCACCAAGGACAGCAGGTTCAGGATGGTGTCCGTAACGTTACGGTACATGAACGCCAGGACCACTACGACGAAAAGGAAGGCCACGGGCATCAGTATGGCTATGTTTCGTCCGGATGCCTGATTTATCTCATCACGGATCAGTGCGTCCCCCAGTACCCTTACCGTCAGCTCGTCACCATGGATCTCTCTTGTCAATTCCCATACTTCTCTCTCTGCCTCCAGGGCTGTCTCCGGGGATATATCACTCCGGACGGATATTCCTGTTATCGCCTTGCCGGCTGTTTGTGTCGAGGGATCATAATCGTTGGAGAGTAAAAACCCCAATATATCCTCCAGTGGAAATATCATTGATATCAATGGGTCCCGGAAGTACTCGCTGAGCATCTCGGGTTCATAGGGTTCGAATTCGAGTTCAATGGGAAAGGGTAGGGTTGATACCTCCACAGACAGTTCTCCCCCTTCCAGTATGGTCCTCATCTCCATATGAGACAAGGCGAAAACCCTGCCCATCAGCTCCTGTTGCACTGTGTGAGAATCGTTACCGTTGGGTTGAGGGAATCCTTCACTCATCCGGATCAATGCGCGGATAAATCTCGTCTGAGCTATCAGCCTTCCGGGAGACAAGATACCATCCGGGCTCTGGGGCGAACGGGATATTATGGATGAAACAATGGGTGAATTCGCTATACTTTCCTCCGTCTCCAGTTGAGCAAGAAGGTTATCACGGGCAAGTACATTCGAATCCGCGATATAGATTATGCTTATCTGTCGCCCTTCAAGTCCGTACTCTTCGATTATCATCCTATTGGCCAGGGCGACCTCCGTATCGGGTTGAAAATCATCCTCACCGAAACTCATGTCCATCTGTGCTGCGAAGAATGATAAAAAAAGTGTGATGGCTATAAGGATGACGATGAAGGTTCCGGGCCTCTCGGAGACGGCCTTTTCGTAACGTCCGATAAGATTCATGGTAACACAACCTTTGGGGCTTAACTTTTTTTTGAGTATAAAATATTTCTCTAACGGTTTTTCAACGTCATATAAATACGGGCGGTTGATGCCTGATCTCCCCGCATATGCGGTCGAGGATCAGGGCCATGGACAGTATATCCTGCCTGTTGTGTTCGATGATAGGTATCAGGGTTCCGGGATTACCCTTCTTCAGATATAACTCGTAATAATTGGGCACCATGGCACTGGCAAGGTCGTTTTCCCTTTGCAGGCCCAGTACGTGTTTCTCGATGGTGCCCAGGGTGTGATCGGGAAGGCATCCTTTCCATACCTTTCTTGACATGTGCAGCAGATCAAGGTGAGGTTTACGGAGGTTGCCTTCCATGTTGTAAAGGTTCATCCTTTCCCTGATGAACCTGGAATCGAAGCTTCGACCGTTGAAGCTTACAAGGCACCTGCACCCGTCCAGTTCGTCCAAGAACGCCCCCAGGATCCCCACCTCCTCCTGCAGGTTCCTGGCGAGGTACTGTGTGATACTGAAAAAACCGTCCTCGTATCGGCCCACACCGATGAGGAATACGGGTTTATACTTCAATCCCATGGTCTCTATGTCGAAGAATAATATCTCTTCCTGTTTCAGGAATCCCAGCAGATGATAGCATAAGGGGTGACTGCCACCATGCCTTCTCTCCACCCTGTCCAGCAGTGAAGTAAAATCCCTGACTTCCACTTCCCTGACCACTGCAGCCGCCTCCGGATATCCGCTGTGGCACAATCCGGAAAGGCAGGAAAAGCCTTCTTCCCGCAGTTTTTCCGCACTTTTTGTACCTATTCCTGGTATCAGTCGTAAGTCCCGGAGGATCGCATGACAGGCATGCTCCTCCTCGGGCAGTGACGGTGGATGTTCAACCCGTTCGAATATACCGTATGCGTCACCCAGTGGGGTATGCACACACCTTCCCTCCAAAACCTCTTCAACGGTGCATCCCTTGTATCTTTTCAGTAATCTCCATTTACGCTTTTCCGAATGGTATATCCTGGGGTCGTACCGCATATCACCGGGTACAGGCGGTGAACGTCATATATCTATCGGTTCCCGGTCCTTTCCTTAAAGTATTTTACCACCGCATCCACCTCCTTCACACCCGAGAAGACCACCTTTATCTCTCCCACAACACCGATCTTAACGGTTCCGTAGCCGAACATCTCTCCCCAAAGGTCCCGTTCGATAACCAAGGTCTCTATTTCACCCAAGGCAAGGGATCCTTTCTTTTTGCCCACGTGGTATTTGTTAACGGAATATACCTTTTCATCGGTTATGTAGTACTTGGAGCCGTACCTGTGCAAGGTGATGAACAAGAATGAAATCATGAAGATGAACAGAAAGACCGGGAAGATGAAGCCGACCAGTAACCATATCACCACAAAAAACAACCATGTGTAATAGCTCTTCCAGCTCCGGTAAGAGCTCCATACTATCTTTTCATTCTGCCCCTTGTTCATGCATACACCGTATAGATATACCTTGTCCAAGGATTAATAATTTTCCCGGTTCATTCGAAAAATTCGGCAGGAAGTATCTCGGTGTCCTCGTCGAACTCATAGATCTCTTCCTCGGTGGGTATCTCCGCCGCTCCCCTTCTCATCATGAACAATGCGAAAGCGAGTATGCCGGATATCACTATGGATACCGATGCGATTATCCAGAACAACTCGTACAGTCGGGATGTGGGTTCCAGGGTGATCTCACCCATATGGAACTCTTCACCGGCGATGGCCCTTATCGGTATCCTTCTGCCGTCGTAGCCGTCTTTTTGGAAGGTGATGATATTCAAGCCCGCCCTCCCCGGGATAGTAAAATGCCCGTTTTCGTCCGTTAAACTCCGGGTTTCACCGCCTATGTAAACTTGAACTCCCGGCAGCCCATTGCCGTTCTCATCCACCACCCTCCCTATCAGTAGACAGGCATCCGTTGTGTTGAAGGACCATCTTACCGTTTCCAGGGTGTTTCCCGCCCTGTCAGTGCCTTCTATCACGATGTTGTATGTTAGAGCGTATCCAATCTCCCCCATGGGTCGGGTAACGGCCGTGTCGTTGTCCACCCACACTATCTCGCCGAATACGACCTCGGGAGAACTGATAGTTATGCTTTCCATGGGCTCTGAAAAAACCACAAAGATCTCGAAATCCACGGGTACATCGTTACCCGTTGGTCCGTGATCAACGACATCCGGAGGAGTAAAATCAACGTATTTTGTTATCCAGTGCGTGATGTTGTTACCGGCTCTGTCGTGGGCACGCACGCAGACACGGTATTCACCTTCCTCCGCCACCGAAAAGGTATGGCTGGTGTTCGCACCCGTGTTGTACCATTGACCCTGATTCAACCTTATCTCTGAGTAATGGACCCCGCTGTTGGTATCGGAGTGGTTCCAGGTTATCGTGAACTCCTGCTGATTAGTGTGGGTGTTGTTAGCGGGGGATATGAACGTTAGAAAGGGTGGTGTACCATCGGGTTCTCCCGAGATAACGCTGGTGGAGCGGCTTTCGCCCACGGAGTTGAATGCCGATACCCTGTAAAAATAAACCTCCTCGTTGATCAATCCCGTATCCGAATACTCTGTATTTGATTCGCCCTCGATGGTACGTATCAACTCCTGGTAATCGTAGGAGTATCCCCTGTACACCCGATAGCCCATGATATCCGAACCCCCGGAATCAACGGGTGGAGACCAAGCGAGTTTGAGCTCATTCCTGCCTATCTCCATTTCAAAATCCGACGGGGGATAAGGTATGACTGGCATGGGCGGATCCACCAGAGGGTAATGGTCCCGGGAATCACTTCCCGTTATCACGTAGGGTTCATCCACTATACCGTCTCCGTCATCATCGGGGCCGGTCCAATCTCTCCAGTAATTCCCCACACCCACGGACGAGTTCCAGTGATTTTCACCCGTGTAATCTATCGCCTGTATGTTGTCACTGTTGTATATCTCCTTGGCCCTGTTATTGTACAGCAGGGCATTGGAATGTATGGTATTGGAAAACGATTGTAACCGGATCCTTATCCCCTCCACCATGTTGTTCAAGACGATATTGTTCGTGATGGTGTTATGCGATGCGGAGTTCAAGGTGATACTGGATTTGGTCATTATGTTATCATCTATCAGGTTATGATCGGAACCGTCGAGGAAGATCCCGTCCTCCACGTTGCCGGATATCATATTCTCCTTTATTACGGAACCACCGGTATGGGCCATACTTATCCCTCTTTGGTTGCCGGATAGGGTGTTACGGAGTACATAGATATACTGGCAATGTTGTATCGTTATACCGTTTCTTCCGGGGTTCTGGGTGATGTGATTATTTTTTATCTCTATATCACGGGAGTAACCGATGATAATGGTGGAGCCGGTGATGCGAAGGTCCTCCACCCGCACCGAGGTCACGTTCCCAAGGATCACCTGCCCGGCGTCCGACGGGATGGCCAGGCCGTCTCCGTCCAGATTACTGTAATAGTAAATCGGTTTTCCGTTGATGGTGTTATTTTTGGGTATGTTCTGCCCCGTGAAGGTGTCCCTGGGTCCGGATACGCTTATCCCCCGATGGGTGAATCGATTGTCGTAGAGGGCATTGAAGGGTGAGTTCGCCATATGCAGGCCTCCACTCTCTTGAAAATGGTTATTGTACATGATATTGTACCTGGAATTCCTCATCTCGATACCGTGGTATGCGTTATCGGTGATGGTATTCGTGTGTATAAGGTTGTCCCGGGCCTGGTCCAGTAATATCCCAAGTCTGCTGTTGGAACATATGTTGTCCACTATCATCACGTTTTCGGCCCGGTAGAGGGTGATCGCCGCCCCGGGGTCCCACCATCCGGTTTTCCAAGATGCGTTGAGGAAGTGAGAGTTCCTGAGAACGATGTGCAGGGTGGTGTTGCCTATATGAACAGCACTTCCCCTGCCTCCGGCATCGATATAATAATTCTCTATAACATACGGATTTCCCTGGGTTCCATCCCCCACCCATCCCCCCTCGGCCGCCATGGTACCGAGGTGACTGTTGTTGTGTATGCGTATCACATCCCTGGGCACCATATGGAAGGTATTATTCACGGTACTCAGTTCATGGACTTCGCCACATGGTATACAAAGGTTATTGGGTAATAAACCCCATAATAGGAGAAGGATCACGATGCTGAGCACCTCTCTTTGGCTTATCTTATTCATAATCTACTGGATATATGTGATAAACTGTCTAATATAACTTTCGGAGTATTTCGTGCCTTCCGAAGGAGTTATATTGCAGGTGATTATCTTGTTGATAACGTACCACAGCTAAACGGTGGCAAGAATGGACAAAATGGAAACCATCAAAGATTTCTTCAACCAACTTTGGAAAACACACAGAAATCTGTACACGGTATCAACGGTAGTTCTACTGATCGGTCTCATGTTCACCTATGTGGGATATCAGATGGACTTCGGGTCAACCGTGGTGGGTATTTCATTCTCCGTGTTCATCTGCATGGGCACCTGCGTACCCGCCATCACCGTGGTAAAGGGCATGACCGGAAATTTCATCGGCATCATCGGGGCTCTCCTTTTGGGTTTTTATTTGGCTTTTTATCTTTTCGATATCGAAACCGCCTTCATAGTGTCTTATGCGGCACCCCTTTTTGCGGTCATCACGGTTGTCGCAACCACCAATTTTCCAAAAAATTGATGTAAACATTATATAGGTTACTCCGTCTCCCTTCACCTGGTAACATGAACTCCGGAAGAATCAATCTACTCGAAAAAGTGGCATCCGTTGCCCTTAAGTTTATGGATCTGGAAGGCAAAACCCGTGAGATACGGATCCCAAGTGAGATCGCCGATGTGATAGTGAAGGACGGGATCAGTTTTGACTCGTCCAATCTGGGTTTCACCAGCGTCTCTCAAAGCGACATGGTCGCATTGCCCGACGTGAACAGTTTGAGATATCAGGAACGGAACGGTACTAAGATCGCCGTGCTGTTATGTGACTTCTACTGGCCCGACGGAAAACCCTTCCCGGGCGACCCCAGGGGCCTCTTGAAGTCCACCCTGAAGAGTATGAAGGACGAGGGATTTACTTTTCGCGTGAAACCCGAGTACGAATTCTACCTTCTCGATCCGAACACACTAAAACCCGTGGATGGAGGGGATTATATCGACGGGCATGAAACTTCGAGCACGAACATAGACTGGATATACGACGCAGTCCGCGGAGAAGAATTCTACATACAAAAGATACATCATGAAGTGGGGACGGGGCAGTACGAGATAGAACCCATGCCCTACGATGACCCCCTGAAAGCAGCGGATGATTTTATCTTCATAAAGGAACTTGTCAAGAAGGCGGCAAGAGAGAACGGGTATATCGCGACCTTCATGCCGAAACCACTGGTGGGAGAGCCCGGAAGTGGCATGCACGTGCATATATCTGTGCTCAAGGATGGAGAATTTATGTTCTCACCCGGTAAACTGAATGACGATGCCAGAGGTTTCGTTGCCGGGCTACTGGAACATGCAAAGGCACTTTCGGCCATATGCTGCCCAACTGTCAATTCCTACAAAAGACTGGTTCCCGGATATGAGGCTCCCGTCTATATCGCCTGGGGTGGCGAGAACAGGAGTGTTCTTGTCCGTATACCCGCTTACGGTAACCTGGAGGAGGAGAAGGGTAGGATCGAATTCAGGGCCGGTGACGCCTCCGGTAATATCTATCTCATGTTAAATTCCCTCATCTTGGCGGGCATGGACGGTTTAAAGAGGTCCTTGGAACCGGGGGATGAGCTCACCCAAGATTTATACAAGTTCAGCCTTGAAGAGATACTCGATATGGGCCTCGAGACCCTTCCAGTGAGTCTGAAGGAGGCTCTCGACTGCCTTGAAGAGGATACCGTGATAGCCGGATCCATGTGCGAAGCCTACGGTTACTACCTATCCTTGAAGAGAGATGAGGTAAGAGAATTCGAAAGAGCGGTAACGGATTGGGAGATGAAGAGTTACGTAGATTACTAGTGTCGGCCAAAAAATTAATATCGTACGCCTCAGATGGCTTTTCATGGAAGCGATAAGAAAGGTAAAAGGTAAGAGGAAAGAGCACGATGTGAAGTTATTCGCACTCAGTACGTGCGGTTGGTGTAAAAAAACAAAAAAATTACTGGCGGATATGGATGTGGAGTACGAATGTATCGATTTCGACTTACTCTCGGATGACGAGAAGAAAGAGATGAGGGACGAATTGAAGAGATACAATCCGGCGGTGAGCTTTCCAACCATCATCGTTGATAAGGACGGTGTGATTATCGGCTTCAAGAAAGACGAGATAAGGGGGGCACTTGAGGGATGAGCGAAAAGATGCGTCAGTATGTTGAAAACGATGCCGAAGAGAATGGCTATCACGTGTGTCCGGACCCTGACCTATACGAAGACCTTCTGGAAGGCTTGGTGGAAAATCAGGAAAGGTACGGTTATCCTTCATGTCCATGCAGACAGGCTTCGGGTATGAAAACATACGATGCGGACATAATATGTCCTTGCGAGTATCGGGACGCCGACGTTGACGAGTTCGGTATGTGCTACTGCGGACTGTTCGTTTCCCAAGAGGTCAGTGAGGACCCGGATAAACTGGAACCTATACCGGAAAGACGCCCGCCGGAGATACTCGAAGCGACCATGGAGGCCGATGAGGAGCCCGAGATGGAAGAAAGCGAAGGAATACCGGTATGGCGCTGCAAGGTATGCGGTTACCTGGCAGCCCGTGACGGACCTCCACCGATATGTCCCATATGCAAGGCAAAGGCCGACAGGTTCGAGAGGTTCAGGCTGAGTCCACGGTGATATGATGGAACTGGTCCGTGACGGTAAGATATTTATTGATAAGTTACAGGTTCTTGCGAACAGACCACCGCTGTTTCAGGAAGGAGATAAAGAGATATGGGTAGATGACCATATCTCACAGGGATTACTCGAAGCCCATCTTGACCCCGAGATAGATGCGGCCAGTCGAAAGCATGAGACCATAGTTAGGTCATGTGATTGGCTCGTATCCAGATTGGATCTCAAGGAAGGGTCAAAAGTGATAGACTTGGGTTGTGGCCCGGGTCTTTACTGTGAGGAATTTGCACGTTTAGGGCTGGATGTTACAGGGGTTGACTTTTCAAAGAGATCTATCGATTATGCAAGTGATAAAAACAAAGGTTCGATAAGATATATACATGAAAATTATCTCACGGCTGATGTGGGTCAAGGATACGAAGCGGCGTTTATCATATTTTATGACTTTGATGTTTTATCTGACAGGGATAGGAATGATCTGCTGGATAAGGTTTATTCGATACTCAAGGAAGGAGGCTTCTTTATCCTTGATGTTTTAACCCCGGACCATGAGGAAGCGGGTGATGATATCACGAAATGGTCTGTAAATCCGGACGGTGATTTCTGGAGTTCGAAGGGACATTTGGTCCTTTTCCGGAGATATTATTATCCTGAAGAGAAGGTCAAGTTGGATCAGAACATCATCATAGACGAAGACGGAGAGATCAGAACTTATCGCATATGGCATCGTTTTTACACCTTGAAAGAAATAACCAAGTTGTTAAAAAAGCATGGATATCTTGTTGAGGATTTTTACGCCGATTTGATGGGGACCCCCTATGTGCACGGATCTAGTTCCATAGGTCTGATAGCTAGAAAGATCCCGCACTAGTACACAGGTAGAATAATATACTCTAACATAGATGTCTGACCATGGAAAAATGGTTGGACGATGACGAAAGCATCACCCTGGACGGCAGGGCTTTCGTGTGGGTGAAGACGCGGTACAATCTTAACGGTACCTGGGCGAAGCTGTACTTGACCAACAAAAGATTCTACGCCAGGGACAGACTGATACGGTTGAAATTGATGGACATTCCTTTTTCTGAGATACGTGATGTTGTCTCCGACGAAAAGCACCTGACCATATCCGGGGAACGGAAGGGTAAGCATTTCAGCATCAGGATCAGGCTCAAGGACATAGATGATACCTGGGAGTGGATGCTCCGTCAGAAGATGGGTAAGTGAAGGAAAATATTCATTCGGGAAAATGGGAACCACGGTAAAATGAGATCCCGTCATATCGAAGGATATTTATACGTTTCAGGCGATTGGTGAGTATATGAACCGAGCGAATATCACGGTTAAGGGGCGTGTACAGAGGGCGGGATACCGAGACACGATAGACCGTTTTGCCTATCAACACGATCTAACAGGATACGTTGAAAATCTCGAAGATGGAACGGTCAAGATAGTCTGTGAAGGCGAAAAGGACGACATAGAACGGTTCATCGAGGAAATACAGGTGGTTAAATATCCTATCAAAGTTACCGATGTAACGGTTAAATATTCCGAAGCCACCGGTGAATTCGAATTTTTCGATATCGTAAGGGAAGAGGATTTTACAAAAGCAGTATACGAACGTATGGATATTGCCGCAGAATATCTTGGAAATATTTACAGCGAAACCAGGAAGGTACACGAGGAAACCAGGAATGTACACGAGGTAACCAAAAAGGTACACGAGGTAACCAAAAAGGTTCACGAGGAAACCAAAAAGGTGCACGAGGAAACCAAAAAGGTGGGTGAAAAGGTAGAAGAAGGATTTACCGAGGTAAAAGACGAATTGGGTGGTAAACTGGATAACATCTCAGATAAATTGGATAGCTCTATTACCCGTACAGAGAAATTCCACAACGAGACGGTAGAAAAATTCGATTACCTGGATGTAAAGTACGGTGAATTCGGTAACACTTTGGAGAAACTGTTGATCAAATTCGATGTGTTGGAGAAAGATATCAGGGAGATGAAGGACGGTTTTCTGAAGCTGGTGGAACATTTCACCTCGTGATCACAAACATATGGTCCGTGTATCAAGGGAAACGGCCGACCAAATATCTCGGATGAATATCTACGGCCTTAGTACATTCGCACTGTTACGATTCATGGTTACGGTAATAACATATTGTACTGTTAGAACGTAAAAATTCGCCTTCAAAAAAAAAGAAAAAAGGGGTTTCAGACCAGGTCAAGCTCCTTGCCCAGTTTCTCGTAGGCGTTGAGTATGTAGTCCAGGTCTTCCCTTGTCATACCGGCGTTCATCTGATTACGTATACGGGCTTTGCCCCTGGCGACCATGGGGAACACGATGGCAAGGGCGAAGATTCCCTCGTCGTAAAGCCTGTTGGCCAGTTCCTGGGCCTTATTGCTGTCGCCGATTATGGCTGGGATGATGGGGGTCTGGCTCACTCCGGTATCGTAACCCAGGCTCTCGATCTCCTTCTTGAAGTACTCCGTGAGCTCCCACAATTTCTCTACCCTGTGACTCTCCTCGTCTACGAGTTCCAGAGCAGCAAGGTTAGTGGCGGCGACATGGGGTGGGAAAGCCGCACTCAGAAGCCATGTACGGGATGTGTTGTAGGCGTACTTGACCAGCCACTTACTTCCTGCAAGCATGCCTCCGAAACCGCCCAGGGCCTTTGAGAAGGTCCCCATCTCGAAGTCTATCTCACCTTCGACATCGAATTCCCTTCCTATACCGTGTCCGTTACCAAGGACTCCCTCGCCGTGGGCGTCATCCACGTAAGTCATGGCACCGTACTCCTTGGCTAGCTCGACTATCTCGTCCATCTTGGCGATGTCGCCGTCCATGCTGAACACTCCGTCGGTGATGACGATGGCTCTACGGTAGTCTTTTTCGTCCGCCTGTTTCAGGCAATTTTCCAGTTCACCCATATTCGAGTGGGAGTATATCATCTTGTCCGCCTTGGATAACCGCACGCCGTCTATTATGCTCCCGTGGTTCAACTCGTCGGAGATGAGCACATCCTCTTTACCCACTAACTGGGGTATAAGGCCTGCGTTCACCGCGAAACCCGTCTGGTAGGTCATACCGGCTTCGGTACCCTTGAACTCCGCTATTTTGTCCCACAATCTCTTGTGGATGTCCATTGTACCAGCGATGGACCAGTCGGAACCCGCTCCGGCACCGTACTTCTCCACCGCCTTTATTGTGACCTCTCGTAATTTGGGGTGGTTGGCAAGATCGAGATAATTATTGGATGCAAGCATTATGCATTTTTTCCCGTCCACCGACACATGGGCGGTGGAAGGGCCATCCAATCCCCTGATGGTCCAGGTAAGTCCGTCTTTTTTCATCTGTTCGTATTCCCTTTTAAGGAATTCTGTTTTCTCTTTCATCTTGTTCTCTCCTGATTACTGTCAAATGTGTAAGGTTCGTAAAAATGACGGTTATCTTAAATGTTTTCATCTCGAAACGAGTGATATTCCTTTTATAACCGAGGTTATGATGCACCATAACTATTTATACCTGTAGGGATAGATGCGGTCGCAATATGATAAAAAAGGAGGTGAACAAAAGATGAAAGGAAAAGTTAAGTTTTTCGACGCGATGAAAAATTTTGGATTTATTCAGCCCGACGAAGGTGAAGACGATTTATTCGTTCACAGAAGCGATATAGACGGAGAACAACACCTGAGAGAGGACGATATAGTAGAATTCGAATCGGAACCCGGTGAAAGAGGACCTCGAGCTGTAAATGTAAAGAAGATAAATTAAATATCTTTTTTACCTTTGGCTAAAAATTAAAACCTTTTCAATTTTTTTATTTATCATCATCTGACTTAAAGATAAAGGAAATAAACCATTTACCTGTTGAGGAAAGAGTATGGACGAAATAGCTTCGGACATATCCTTTCACAACGAACTGACTGGTCGGGACAAAGAGTTCGAAAGACTGCGTGAGTTGTGGGGTGAGGTGCGTAAAAACAAAGGTTCCACCGTCTTCGTATCGGGCGAGGCGGACAAAGGAAAAACACGTATGGTCACCGACTCATCGACATGGACTTAGGCTTTCGGATTACGAAAATGGAAGTGATGTTGGATGAACTTTATTGACAAAGTGGTCCCCGACGCTGCCCTTA
>JAFDTY010000104.1 GCA_019594055.1 Candidatus Haladaptatiplasma halalkaliphilum
AATGCGTCGAAGGCCATGTCATCCATCTCTCCTGCTGTTAGTCCCTCCAGTGCGGAGAACATTGCCCATGTTGACAAAATATTTATGGCCGACACCATGATTATCGGGATCAAAAGGAAGGTAAAGATAGCCGGAAAATTTTTCGTCAGTAAGTCCATGGACATGGATAGGGTCCCGCCGATGTCTGTCTCCTCTTTCACATGGGGGTAACCCACGGGCGGAGCGCTATATACGGGGTAGGTTGGCGGCGGAGGAGGTGGCGTGGTAGGTTGATGTGCCTTTTTCAGACGGTATCCGCATCTGGAGCATTTGCCTTTTATCTCGTCTTCATACTTATAGTACTCATCACAGTTAGGGCATTTTAGCATACCGTCACCGGAATGGCGCAATACCATAAAGCTTTTTCTTCCCTCACCCCACGCTGAGGTCCGCCACAACATGGTAAATACGGGGTGCGTAGGACTTTACCTCACGGATGTGACTTATCTCGTAGTCCTCCAACCCTCCCTTTCCAAGCTGTACCTCAAGTTTTTTCCTTCTATCCCCTTCTTCAACAAGGGTGTGAAAATGGATGATACCTTCCCCTCCCAGGAGTTCAAGGGCATTGGGCAGGTATTTCCATGTGTCATGCAGGTATCCCATGACCACACGGTTGGCCCTTTCGTTCAGGGTGAATTTTCTGTTGTCTCCCAGCCGGGGTATCAGGGTACGCTCCACATGGTTCAACACACAGTTCACCTTCAGGTACCCGTAGGCGGCGGGGTTTATCTCCAATCCGTGCACCGTTCTCGGTGAACCGTGGACGGCCATGGGCAGACAAAAATAGCCGATCCCGGCGAACATATCCACCACCACCTCGTCATGGATATCCAACCTTGACATCCGTACCCGCTCGTCGATGTTGCCGCTGGAGAACATTGTCCGGGCGACATCGAGTTTGAATTTGACACCGTTCTCAAGGTGCACCGTTTCGGTTTCACCGCCGTAAATTACCTCGATTACAGGCTCCCTCCTCTGCCCGACTATATCTCCCTGTAGTGCCACGGTTTTTACCTTCAACGCCCCGGCATAGGCCTCGCCGATGGTTTCCAGATGCTCACCGAGTTCCGGGGGTAGTTTGATGAGCAGTACATCACCGATCTGTTCCCAGCGTGAGGGAAGAAGTTTCTTTAACTCGGGAGGGATATCCATATGCTCGGTAGCCTTTTCAAAGGGCGTAGTCAAAGGTTTTTTCATCAAAAGTTCGTCCGAAAGTTCGCTTCCACCGTGGGTCACGGGTATGATCAGCGCATCATCGGTTTCCTTTATCAGGCGCTCCCGATCCAAGATCCCCTCCTCCTTTAGTTTTCTCAGGGTTTTTTCCCCTTCCGTCTTGGGTATTATAATTACAGGCCCTTTGGATCTCATTTTTTACCGCATCACGTTATTCACATAAATATTTTATACCTATTGAGAACTGTGATAGGCAAGATGCGTAAAAAGGCTTTAGTCCTGATGACCACAACGATGATCGTCCTGATGCTCGTTACGGGGAGCATAGATGCATACGTGACGGAGGTATCGGACCCCGGTAGGGCGAACAAGATCCTCTCGGAATTCAGCACCCCGGTGATAAAGCCGTCGGAGGCCGGGAGACTTTCATTCAATGTAAGTAACCGCTATGATCGGGACTTCTCGGATATAAGATTCACCGTGGAAATCTACGGCTACGCAACCCTGGATTATCAAAGGGACATATCCGAGGTGGATGACCCGCCGGTATTCTCCGCCTCGGGAGATACATCTTATACGTTCAGGCTGGAGGTGCTGCCCAGTGAAGGGGTATTCCCCACGGACCTGAGGATAGTCACCCACAGAAGGACACCCAAGGGTGTCTACTTCGTCCGGTTCGAGATGGAATTCGATTACGGGCATAACGGCAATGGCAGCGTGATGCGTTCGAGGGGTCACTTCACGGATGAGGATTGGACCCATGCGACGAAAAGACCGGGTGTCAGTGACGAACCCTATTATTCGGGGAGTATCAACATCACTCACCTGGAGGTCAACGGTATAATCCCCGACACCAGTTTCTCCGTCAAGACTCCCATCCCACGATGGCCACAGTACCTGCTGGGCGGGCTTGCTGCATTCTTCGGTATCCTGGCGGTGATGCTCTACATGCAGGAAGAACACAATTCGTTCCCGTGGCTAGAAAAGATTCTTAATCAATGGTCCGGCAAATTTAAGCAGTTTAGGCGACGTTTTGAGCACCGCTCTCGCTAGGGCTGACGGATAATCTATGTCTCCTTCACGGCCTATTACCTCTAGTATCTTATCATCCCTGAGTGCGTGGAATAACCTGTCCAATTCGTCATCGCTGAATCGTCGGTAGACCCTCCTCATCCAGAGCCCCTTGGATATCTCGCTACCCACATCCTTCTGCCATCTGGTGTGGTATTCCGAGAGGGAATCCGCCGAGGTGTCTCCACGGTTCAGGGCATCAACGAGAACATCGCCGCAGTGGTCGGCGGATACCAGACCGGTATACAGACCGCCACCTGAAAGGGGTTTGACCTGATATGCGGCGTCACCCACCAGCATGAGATTGTCCGCTACCGAAGTTTCCATCCTCCCCAGGGGTATGGTGCCCGCCTGCAAGGCTATCACCTTCCTATCCACACCCATGCTTTTCAGCAGTTTGACCAGATACCCGTATGCATTTCCGCCGTCGGTGGCCAGTCCGATAACGGTCCCTGAGGGATGGGGCAGTTCCCATGCGAAGAATCCCGGCGCGATCTTGTTACCCATGAATATGTGGATCCCGTCCGGTGCCTTTCCAACGACCGCCTGCAAACCCGGCATATGTTCCGCCTTTGCCGGTATCCGGGATAGGTGTCTTACGGAAGAATTCGGGCCGTCGGCACCGACAACCACTCTGCATCGTGTTTCTCGCTCCTCGCCCTCTGTCACATATCTTACCGAACCTTCCCCGTCCCACCCGGTGACCCTGCAGCCCAGCATTATCTCGGCACCACATCTCATCGCACTCCGGGCCATCTCCCGATCGAATGCAACCCTGTCGAGTACATAGGCCTTTGGTTCCGGAGAAAATATCTCAAGGGGTTCGGTGTTCGGGGGGTGTAGGGTAGCACTTCTGTAATGACCGATAATACTTTTTGTGCCCGTCATGCTGACAACCCTGGGTGATACCAAACCGGCGCATTGAACCGGGGTGCCTATGACCCTGTCCTCCTCGAGAACAAGGGTTCCGTAGCCCGCCTTGGCTATCTTCCCGGCGACCCTCATACCAACGGGCCCGCCTCCGACCACTATAACATCGACCAAAGTAATCGGGATGACAAGGATGGCTCCTTTTAAACGTTTATCCCAGTTTCCTCAGGTCCAATTCCATGGCGGAGCACGGGTATTCGAGTTCAAAGTTGGAAAGAACCTGTGGGTGTATCTCGCCGAAGAACCCCAGTTCGCTCTCGGCGGTGACCAGTGACGCACACCTGCCGGTTATGAAGCTATGGTGTTTTTTCGGTACTATGTGATGATCGATACCCAAAGCCCTCATCATGCCCTCGATCATGGATTTCGTACCGGTGAACCCCGCATCCGTATGGCAGTCCACGGCGGCCAGTTTCGGGTACTGTACACCGTTTACGACGATGTCTCCTATCTCGAAGAATCTCTGGGGCAGGGGTCGGTTCCTGTTGTTCTTGAGGTTAAGCAGCAGTGATGGGATCAGCCATGTGCGTAGGCAGGAATGCTCCTCGCTCACGGGATTGTCGAGTAAGGCGTGTTCATCACCATGTTCGAGGCACATCCCGGAGTAAAGC
>JAFDTY010000096.1 GCA_019594055.1 Candidatus Haladaptatiplasma halalkaliphilum
AGGGACCTGAGTTCGGGGTTTCACGCAAACAAAGAATTCTCAAATATACCGGTTGGATCTTGGGCTCATTTATTATAGTCATGCTTATCTTCGGTTTGGTTTTTGTAACGCCGATATATTTGTTGATTTTTTCACATAATTTGATATGTTGCTCAGGTATGCTACTTACCATTATACTTTGTACCTGTGCTTCCGTTTATCTCGCATATTTGTTGTTCAAAAACCCATACGACGTAGAGGAAGTATGGGTGAGACCATACCGTACCGACGAAGAGTCAAATATATTTAGATAATAACTTCAGCCAAAGATTTATGAATATCCACCGTATGCACATACTCCATGAAGAGAGCCTTCATACTCACCGATGGTTACCTGGACAGGTCCACCGCGAAAACCTCTCACGGACTTTTGAGGTACAGTAAAAGATATGAAATAGTGGGAGTTATCGACTCCAAGTTCGCGGGACTATCAACGGACGATGTGCTGCCGCACTGTCACTCCGTTCCCGTATTTGCAGATGTCAGGGAGGCCCTGGGATACGCCGATGCCAATATACTCATAGTGGGTGTTGCAACCGTAGGCGGCTTTTTACCCCAAAACTTCAGAGCGCATGTTATCACCGCTATGGAGAGTGGTTTGGACATCATCTCGGGATTGCATCACTATCTAAGCAACGATGACGAATTATCCGCCCTTGCCCGGAAACACGGTGTCACCCTTACCGATATAAGGAAGTCGCCGCCCCTGGACAAACTACACTACTTTGCCAACAGGAAGGCCCGGATAGGTGCAAAGACGGTTGCGTTCATGGGTACCGACAGCTCCATCGGCAAACGCACCATACTTATCGCGGTACATGAAGTACTACGGAAAAATTTCAAAGTTGAATGGGTGGCTACCGGTCAGACCGGGCTCCTCCAGGGCACCGAGTACGGACTTCCCCTGGACTCCACCATACCTGACTATATGGTGGGAGAACTCGAGTATCAGATATGGCGAGCATGGGAGGAGAACGAACCCGACTTCATACTGGTGGAAGGGCAGGGAAGCATATCGCACCCGGCCTACGTGTGCGGCTCCAGGGCCGTATTGGCTGCAAGTCAACCCGATGCAGTGGTGTTGCAGCACTCCCCTTCACGGATATACAGGCATTACAGGGAGGACGAGATACGATGGCCCATGCCTTCCGTTGAACGTGAGATGAAGATGATCGAGATGTTCTCGGGCAGCCCCACCATAGCCCTGGGCATAAACCCGGAAAAGATGGGTGACCATGAAGTGGCCGGGTGGGTGGAACACTACGAGCGTGAGTTGGGGATACCTGCCGCAGACGGTCTCAAGGAACCGGGCAAGCTGGCGGATGCCATAGGATGTTTACTGTGAGTGACCTTAGAAAAAAATAAATACGTACGATGCATACTAGGTTTCCGGTGGTTCCATGGAAAAAACCAGACGATGCAAGAAATGTGGTGAACCGGGATATCCAGAAGATGAATATTGTGAGAGCTGCGGCGCCAGGATGAGTTGAAGTGTGGTGAAGTCGTAGTACAAAATACCTCTCTTCCTTTCGTTCCCCAGGGGGATGAATGTATTCGGGTCAATAACGCCCGAGCATGTGAACCCCGATGACATGCAGACATCCCCGATTGCGCTGTTGCAAGTTTCTTCCTCAGTTCCTGTCACGGAGATGTTTCATTTTAAGAAACACTTTTATATTCCGAAAATATGACCTGTTATGAACTCCACATTGGACATAGAACACACATCATCCATGCTGAGTAAACTGGGAGTCAACGACGACGAGGCGAGGGTGTATTCCCTGGTGGTCTCCCTGGGATCCTGCACCGTGGGTGAGATCAGCCGGATGATCGATCTATCCAGGGCTAAGATATACAAGGTATTCGACAAGCTTATGTCCAGGGGATGGGTCAAGATCGTATCGGACAGTCCCAGGACCTTCGTCCCCATGGACCCCAGGAAGATACTGTCCCAAACCAAGAGCGACATGGACCTGGCCTTGGAATCCGCCCTTGACGAACTGGTACCCACATACGACCGAACGATATCCAGGTCTGCTGACATATCGTTCTATCACGGATCCGACACCTTTCGGACCATCGCCCATATGCTGAAGGGTGCGAAAAACGATGTTTCGATCATGACCATGTTCATACCTTCCGATGCCCTGACCGGCTTGTGGGATACCCTTGCCGAGCTCAAGAGAAAGGGTGTGAAGACAAAGATGATAATTTCCAATGATCTTAGAAATACCGATATTGTAGGTAAGTTGAAGGAGGTCTCCGAGGTGAGGACCCGTGCCAAGATACCCGATGCGGGCCTCATCATCATCGACGGGAAGTACGTGCTCATAGGGAGCAACCACGGAACTTATCCTTCATTGGACGAACTCACGGGCATACTGACCGACGACGAACAGATGGCGAAATTTTTTACAGTCGTGTTCCAGCAGTTTTATGCCCGTGGAAAGAGTGTTACGAACGGGTGAGGTGCGAGAATGAAGCGTAGAACCGATCACATTGAAGATAATGAAGGCGTCCCCATAGTACTCACCGCATCCCGGGCGGAGATGAGCCACTACGGTAACAATCCTTTCCTGGCGTTCGTGTGCACCTTTCCCAAGGCGCTGTCCATGCGTATACTCGAAGAACAACTCAAAGGGATCTCCAGCGGAAACGGTACCGCGAAGTTCGCACCCTACGGACTCAGAAAGGTGGAGTCCATACTGACGGACGAATTCGGCGAAGGGAACGTGGTGGTGTCACACTACGATGATCTCCACAGGTTCGTGGGGAAGAAGACCAAGCTGGTATGCATAAGTACCATGGACCCCATGGGACTGGCCTATGTATCAACCACCTACAACCATCTCATCGGCTTCGGCGGAGAGTCCTTGAATGCTGTGGAGTTCAAAAAGCTGCTGGCCCATCCGTCATTAGACAGATACAGACCGAAGATACTGGTGGGCGGGGCCGGGGTGTGGCAGATACGTGATTCCCGTGCACAGGAAGAACTCGGGATAGACGTACTGTTCCAGGGAGAGGGCGAAAAAGATATCATACGTGTAACCAGGAAACTATTGGCGGGCGAAACCATCCCTAAGTATTTCAGGGCCTCGAAACCTAGCGGGGACGAGATTTCACTCATAAAACACGCCTCGTCCTACGGCACGGTGGAGATAACTCGCGGCTGCGGCCGTGGCTGCAAGTTCTGTTCACCCACCATGCGCACCAGATACTCGCTACCACTGGAAAACATAATGGAAGAGGTCGGGGTGAACGTGAAAGGAGGTTGCGATACCGTGTTCACCGCGACCGAGGACATGTTCCTCTACGGCTCGAAGCCGGGTTTCATTCCCGACAGACAGAAGATAGTGGAGCTCTACCGGAACATCGCCTCGTATCCCGGAGTCAACAAGATAATACTGTCCCACGCGTCCCTGGCACCCATAATATACGACCCCGGTATCCTGGAAGAACTGACTCCCGTATTGATGGAGAAGACCATGTGGACACCCGAACTGAGATACAGTCAGTCCTTCATCACCGTGGAGATAGGTATAGAGACCGGCAGTACCAGGTTGATGAACAAGAACATGCCCGGAAAGGCCTTGCCCTACAGTGTGGATGACTGGCCCGAACTCGTCCTCCAGGGTATAGGGCTTTTGAACGACCATGACTGGTGGCCGCTATGCACCATCATGACCGGCCAGCCAGATGAGACCGAGGACGACGTGATCGCCACCCTTGAACTCATAGACGAGCTGCGTTCCATGAACGCCAAGATGTTCTACACGCCCATACTGTTCATCCCCCTGGAGGAGGCACTTCTTGGTCATAAAAACGCATCAACGGTGGAGAGCATGAGCGAACTGCAGTGGGAGGTGATCGCACGCAGCTGGAGGAACAATATTGACTTCTGGATGCCCGAGAAGAGCTGGCTTTTCGGCACGGCATTATTCTTCGGTCACTGGTTCTTTACCCGCTGGAAACATGGCAGGAAGGCCACGAGACCAATGATGCATCTGGCGGGTATCCCCGACAGATCGATACCAATGAAGGTCCTAGGTAAGTGTGACGCGCTCTATTGCCGTATGGGCACGGGGTACGAAACAGACGGGACCACTGGCCTGATCTCACGGGTAAGATGACCTCACGGCCCGGACAAGTAATAGTTATATATGAATCGGTAACTTCCCCTAAACCATATGTCACCGATAGACGAAGTTACCGTTAATCAGGCCATCTACGACTACGCCTGGGAAAAACACAGGGAGACCCTGGAAAGATACATGGACGATTGGGAAGACGAGTTTCCTGAGAAGGATGCCGGACATCCTCCCGAGATGACCTACAAAGATTATTTTGCATGGATAATGTTCGAGAAGGAGCTTCCCGGAACCGGTAAAACACTTGCGGAGTTGTTCGCGGATGACAACCCAGGATTGAGTGAAGGGATGAAGGAGAATCTATATAGGATGAGGATGGTTATCAGGTCGGAATTCAAGATCCTCGATAGCGATGGAAAATATTGGGAGCTCGAAGACAAGGCCAGCAAAAAGATTTACAGGGTAAAGATGATCGAGAAAATGCCACAAACTATCGGAACTGTCATCAGGGGTAGGATACAACCCTTCGACAATCACTATCGTTTAACGGGAATATCCCTGGTTGAGATGCCACCGTGGCTACCGAACATCAATAATTTGCTGGGTTTTTACGAAGACCGTAGGCTGGAAGAACTGGAGGATATCACCCTGCGAAAGGGGACCGCACTGAGAACGGTTCTCAACAAGTATCCCGCTCAATGGATAGACCACATGTGCAAACATTACGGGCTCAAGGCAAGGCTGAAAAAGGAGAAGGTGGAGATGATAGTGAAAAAGCTCGTGAGCGACCTACCGGAGATCGTTTCGGAACTGCAAGAAGAGTCGAAAGAGGTCCTGGCTCTGTGCATGTCCAATGGAGGCGTTTTAAAGTACGGAAAGTTGAGGGATTATGACGATGAATTTAATTTTTTCTGGGAAAGGAACAGATCTTCATCCACCGTGGGTATACTGAGGATGAGGGCTCTGTTACTGGTGGGCAAGATGCACTTCGGGGAAAGACGGTACAGGGTAGCCTATGTACCGAACGAGATCAGGGACAGGTTGATGACATTGCCCTGTTCAGGGAAAACCACACTTTATGAGTATTGATTCGCCGAAAG
>JAFDTY010000097.1 GCA_019594055.1 Candidatus Haladaptatiplasma halalkaliphilum
CTATCAGACCACTGCCCTGCACCGTCATGGAACTGTGGCATTCACGTATGATTGCATAATTTTCTCCGGCTATACCACCAACTCGTGTACCCCTGATATAACCCGAAGATGTGCAATGGGATACTGTACCTGCGATATGCCTACCCACGATGCCACCTATGTAAACCGTTGTGGGTGCATACACGGTACCGATGAAGTGGCAGTTATGGACAGTTCCAAGATTGTTCCCCACAAAGCCACCCGTACCCTGGCGACCGTATATGACAGCATCCATAAGGATAGTGTTCGATATACTGGCACCCCCGTTGATTTGACCGAAAAGGCCGATAATATCGATTTCGGGTCTGTTGATATACAGACCGGATATAGCTTGATTTCTTCCATCCATACTGCCAAGGAAACCACCCGATATATCTCCCACAGGTACGAATCCCGCACCGTCGGTTAAGCTGGTTCCCCACATGCTCGCCGGGTCCATTATGTCCGACATGTCTATGTTGTTACCAAGTACGTAATCCGCAGACTTATCCATGGCCATGAGCTGGAGTTGATGGCTGTTTTTTACGGTAGTATCCCACTCCATCCTCAGGAACGGTCTCGTATTGCCGTCCACCATCCACCACATGTCGGTAAAATCCCATCCCGCGAAGGTGCTCTCGGTCATCATCTCGGTGGTATTCCTTCCCTGGGCACCCGGTTCCCCGGCGCTGGATTGCTGCCCGCTGGTCTGGTTATCCCAGAACGAATTTTCCACCGTAGCTGTGTTGCGTCCGATGAGTCCGCCGTAGAGGTTATTCCCCTCCACTTTTCCGGACGAGTATGATGTATTTACAACCCCGTCGAATATATTCGAGCCCACAAGGCCGCCCACGTCTTCGTTACCGCTCACACCACCGGTGGCGTAGGAATTTTCGATCCTGCCATTCCAGCCGTTGAGTCCCACGAGGCCGCCCGTACGGATATGGGTTCCTTCAACCTCTCCCTTTGCGTAGCAATGAGATACCACTCCGCCACTGTTCTGCCCTACAAGGCCTCCGGTACGTATCTCTCCATGAACATTACCGGTGGCGTATGAATCCTCGATCACATTGTTGGAGTATCCCACGAGGCCACCCGTATCATTCTTGCCGTAAACATTCCCGGACGCATAAGATCCGTCGATAACCCCCCCTTGATTTCTTCCAACGAGACCACCTGTGTTTTCGTTTCCACTGACATTTACAGCCGCATGTGATCCTATCACAACACCGTTGCCTCCATTCAACCCCAAAATACCTCCCACGTATACATCCCCTTCCACCGTCCCTGCCGCATGGGAGTGTGTGATATTGGAGTATCCGGCCATATCAATGTTCTGGCCAGCGATACCACCCACGAACCAGTCGCCAAGGACCTTTCCGTCGAAATAACAATCGGCCATCGTTCTTCGATTATCACCCACCACGCCACCGGTTCTATAACTCCCGTTCACATCAATGCTGGTGTATGAATTTTCGATCAGCCCGTAGTTCGTACCGGCCAACCCGCCTGTATTATTTTTTCCAATCACGCTTCCGTTGACATGTATGTGGGACACCACACCGTAATTTATGCCGACCAACCCCCCTGTATTATCTTCGCCCGTTATTATCACATCCACGAGGAGGACTTGTGTAACAACCGCGCTGTCGTTCACGTAACCGAACAGTCCCATGTAGTTTGACCCGGGTCTGTTTATGTACAGTCCTACCACGGAGTGATTGCGCCCATCAAAGGTACCGGTGAACCTATTGTTCCAATCGAATCCCACAGGTTCGAAACCCGCTCCGTCGTTCCACTCACTGGTCTCGTACGCGTCTATATGGTTTCCCAGTGCGTAGTTTGCCGTAAGGTCAGTGCTCATGTTCTGCAGGTCGTGTACGTTCTCTATTATGAAAGGATCTTGAAGCGTACCTGTTCCTCCGCCGAACGTAACGGTAACGATCTCTATTGCTGATGCATTACCTCCCTGGGCAACGGCCAGTACGGTAAATAAAAGCATCAAAATCACTCCGACAGTCTGTATCTTTTCGGTCATATCGATTACATCCTACATCTATTATGCATGGATACAACATAGTACAGATATATAACTTTAGTTGTGGGGACCGAAGGGCGGCTACTACCGGGCGATGCGCACTACGGTCTTCCCGGGGACGGAACGGGTCACTCCACTGATTTGAACCGTCCCTTCAACTTGGTCATTACCTTGGGCAGGGTGGTGTATTCCATATCCTCCAGTGGCAACCGGTGCGGCTCGAAAGGTCCGTGTCGGCGCATATAGCTAGCTACCAATGCGGATTCCTCTCTCACGGGGTCGAAGGCCGGGTCGTCGAACAGGTCGGAGGGCATACCCATGCCGCCGTCCTTCACCTGGAAGCCCAGGGCCACCACCCGGGGCGGTCCGTCGAACCGTGTGCATCTCGCCTGCTCCACCGATACTGGCATTATGGGGCCGTTGTGGCTTCCCCTCATCCATCCCGATACAAGGAACGGGTGGGCGAAGGGTTCCAGCACCTCACCAAGGGCCGGCAGGCCCGACTGGCACCTTACCAGGGCAACGGGGTCGTCCTTACCCACGTACTCGCCTGCGATCTGGTATAATTTTTCCGTGCTAACCACAGCTGCGGGTTCGTCAGTCGGTAGTTTACCTTCCTTGGGATAGACCCTTTTGATCACGAAGCGTCCCTTGGCACCTATGAGGGCGAGTATATCGTACATCTCCTCCGGTGAGTTCATTGTGATACTCTTGGATTCCTTGATATCCCATATCTCGAAAACGAAGCCCGGGTGCAGAGAGGGGTCGATTACCAGTCCCGCGGTGTTGAAGGGGTCCGCAAAGATCTTGAATATGGGATAGTTGAAGGCCCCTGGTTCCGTCTTGTCCATGAGGAAAGCGACTACGGGCTCCGCCTTCCTCTCTGTGAACTCCATCTCGGCGACGCCGGGTCCCATACCTCTTATGTTCCCCGAGAACGCGTCGGAAAGCATGTCCTGCCCGGCACCGTAGAGTCCGAGTTTTTTCGCCGTCTCCGTGGCCTTCTTGAAGGTATCCCAAGCCAGGGAATGGACTTCTTCGGAATTCTCACCTCTGTGGTGTGTCATGAGAAGTTCAAGGTCATCTCCGCAGTGGGTAACGTGGTAATCAACCAGTAAATCGTTTCCTCTCAGGTTCTCTTCCGCCGTCTTTATCAGTTCCGGATGGACGGTTGCGTGACCCGGGAAACCTCCCACGTCCGCCTTTATTACGCTGAATGTAGTTTTCCTCATATTTATCCCTTGATTTGACCTTATATGCCGGTCTAATAAAAGGCTATCGATTGATAACGACCGCTGCAGACTAGAGCTTGGTCAAATTCATAATCCATCGTAGAAGGGCAACAGCTGGCAGGTTGTCCCCGCATCACCCTTGTGAAATTTACATACTGCTCCAGGGTCAGTTCCGGATCTATTGAGTTGTGCTCCGGGTTCTTCGATACACATTTATGGTAGGAATCCCCCGGAGGTACCACTATCCCTCTTTGGAACATTCTTCTCATGTCGTCAGCCTAGAACACCTTCCTGTAAATAGATTTTCCACGACCTTCAACTTTGAAGTTAAGGATATCTCTTTGGTTTTTCACTTTATCCACTTATATATTCAAGATAGTATATATACTAGGAGCCCATTCTTAGTATTAAGTGGTAAAATGATAGGATACAAGAAAAACCCCGGAAAGAGCCTGACCATCACTCGGAATAAGAAATTCCGAGAACTCCAAGGCTTTCGGATGAACGAAAGCCTTGTCATGGCCTTGATAGGCCTAGAAACGGAAAGAGAAAGGATGCGCCTCATCTGAGAAAGCGCATAAAACGCAAGAAGGTGTAAAACATGATAAAAAGAATGAAGAAACCCGGACTGAGAATGGTCTACCTGGAATCGACCAACGAAAGCTTTCGGATAATCTGAGGTGGTAAAGATGATAGGAAGATGGAAGAAAAACGGAAAAAACCTCGGACTGAGAATGGTCTACCTGGAATCGACCAACGAACGCCTGCGGATAATCTGAGGACGTGTGATTAACATGAGCACGTCCGACAGAATGTCCCTGTGGCCTGGTGTGCGCATATCCGTAAGGGGGCGTAACCAGGTCTGGAGAACCATAAAGGAGAAGTGAACTTCCGTCTCCGTGTCGGAGGCGGGAGGATTTTTTTCCTACTGTTTCGCCCTGTTTTACATAGATGGTGTATTCACATTTTTTTTTCAATCCTCATCCCGAAAAACAACTTCCACGTTATCAGCGATATTGTATTGATTTGATTATAGTGCAAAACGAAACTTTTAGGACTAAAGTTTCGCTTTCCACACATAGATTGAAGACACTTCTATACAAAAAGTAAGGTCTTCAACTATATATCTGCTAACCATAAACAGGCTTTGGGACAAAAATATTAGAGGTATAGGTTAAGGCAGGTCTGCTTTTTCAGATGTGGATACAACATCACCTACATAATATATTGTCTCATATTTCTCCAACAATCGAATGAATTCTTCTAAATCTTCGCTTCTTAAGATGAACACTCCGTTGTATAATTTTCTGTGAGGAATCCTATCCAGCAGACCTTCCCTTTTATAGGTATATTTTCCGTAGTTAGATCTATCCGTATACCCATTGAAATCTCTTGATAATTGAACAGATTTGCTCTTGTTTTGTTGTTTGTAGACTATTATTTTCCACATACTGCTATATCGTAATAGCAGTATAGTATAAATACTTTCCCCTCTATTATCCCAACACATGACACAAAAATCGAATCAATCGGTCCTTAGGAAATTGTTAGACGAGATAGAAGAAGGTGATTTTGGATTCAAATATGAAGAAAAAGAGCCTGAAACGATAGATTGGACATCGTATGATCAAGCTCAGATAAACGAGATAAACGATATGCTAATAACGATCCGTGACATCGTAGATCAAGCAGTGGTTAACCTTGGAATAAAGGAAGAATACGAGGAGATACTGAAGAGACCTGGTAGGCCACCGGTGTTCCCAGGTGATCTAGCAAAATCTGTTCTATTGCAACAATATTTCCATTCGTCGAACAGAATGACAGTAGGTTTGATACTTTTGTTCAAAGAAAAGATGGGCATATACAAACAATTCTCATACAAAACTGTAGAACGGACATACGACAACAAATACGTTAAA
>JAFDTY010000041.1 GCA_019594055.1 Candidatus Haladaptatiplasma halalkaliphilum
ACTGCTCGCACGATTACAAATCGTGCTCACGAACCCGAGTAGTGTACTACAGTATTCTGTTGATCTCTATGCGGCTGCCGGGATTCGAACCCGAGTAGCAAGCTTGGGAAGCTTGAGTCTTACCAGGCTAGACCACAGCCGCAGGGGGAGACCCCTGTATTTCGTGTGGAAATGGACGCGGAGACCGGTCAACGCTTGATATTGTATTCCCTCTCCTTCTCCATCACCTTCTCCTCGTAACTCTTACCAAGCGATAGTGCAAGTGTCTCTATACGAGCGATGTTCTTTCGGAATTTGCTCTTGCTGTCTGAATTTAAAAGTTCTTTGAACTCCTTTATCTTCCTGTATCGGGAGATCATGTACCAACCGAAAACAAGTACGGTAAAACCACCAAGGACCAGGAACCAGTATGTCCATCCCCCCATACGGGACGTGGTTTCTGTGACTGAATCAGGCACGTAACTCGATAGTACCACATCGAGAAGACCGATCACGAGTAGAATTATCCCTGCTACGAGGGCTATCACCGATAATATTACTTGGTGTTTTATCAGGTATCTTTCCAATGACATATTCTACCTATGATATTGCCCGTACATATATTTTTTTCGTTAGTTAACCGCAAAAAGACCTCTCAATGATCATGCAGATTGGAGAAAGCCCTCTGTACTACCTCACTGAGTGCGGGGTGTATGTGCATACCCCTGTATATGGGTATCATATTTCCCGTTCCCGTGTACATCAAATTGATTATCTCCTGTATCAGGATGGATGCATGAGGTCCTATGATATGCGCACCCAGGATACGATAATTATCCTTTTCCACGATCACCTTGACGAAACAGTCTTTTATGCCCATGGCACTGCCCTTTGCGGTATCCTCGTACCTGTATCGTCCCACCAGAACGTCATATCTCTCTCTTGCCTCCCTCTCACCCATACCTACGGATGCCACTTCCGGATAGGTGAATATTGCATGGGGGACAGCGTGGTAATAGGCTTCGGTCTTGACACCATCGCCGAAAGCGTTTCGATAGACTACCTCGGCTTCATGATTCGCAACGTGCTTGAACATGTGCTTGCCAGTGGCGTCACCGAATGCCCATATCCCGGATTTGCTTGTCTCCATGTACTTGTTTACTTTTATCCAACCATACTTATCCAATTCCACACCGGTCCTTTCCGGCTTCAGTATATCATTATTGGATTCTCGACCCGTTGCGAATAGAACCTCGTTGGCTTTGACACGGACAGTATCGCCACGATCATCTTTTGCCGTTACCTCTTTTTTACCTCCCTTCATTTTTACCGAAAACACCTCGTAACCGGTGATTATACTCATGTCCCGTGAAAGAATTTGTTTAAGCAGTTGAGATATCTCGGGCTCCTCACCGGGTACCAGGCGTTCATTCTTGCCGATCAAGGTTACACGGGAACCCATCTTCGACAGAAAAAAACCGTATTCCGCGGCTATGTATCCCCCGCCGATGATAACCATACTTTCGGGAAGTTTTCTCATCTGAAGGAAAGTTTCGGATGTCAGATGATCCGTTCCATCGAGTCCCCGTATGTTTGGTATGGCTGGTCGTGACCCGTTACAGATGAGGAATTTATCACCGTGCATGACTGTATCACCTGCCTTGATGATGTACTCATCCACGAAGGTTCCCGAAGAAGGATAATAATCGATATACTTGTTATTGATAAGACCATTTCTTATGTTATGGATATCCTCACCTATCTTTTCCCGCATTCTGTCCATCACATAGGTAAAATCGATCTTCCCTATTTTCACATCTATCCCGAATTTTTTTGCTTCCTGTATGTGAGAAAGCAGTTCCGCCGGGTACAAAATCATCTTGGACGGTATACAACCTCTCGTCAAGCATATGCCTCCTGGCATATCCTTTTCGATCACCGCAATGCTGGGAGGATCTTTTTGTTTGTTGATCAGCGCAGATATTATGGACATGACCGAACCTGTTCCAACTGCCACTATATCGTATTCTTTCATATGAACGCCCATCAAACCCTTGTTTTATAAAGGTTGCTAAACAGCTTATGTAAATCTTTTATACCTGGTATCGATAACAGTTATCATGAATAAAACTCCATTGTACGACAGTCATATGAGATCAGGCGCAAAGATGGTAAACTTCGGAGGATGGGAGATGCCCTTGGTGTTTTCCTCCATGAACGATGAACATCAAGCGGTACGGAATAAAGTGGGTATATTCGACGTATCGCATATGGGCGAAATATATATTGAAGGTGAGGGGGCCCTGGAATTCATCTCCCGGCACTGCACCATGAACATAACAAATTCAAAGATAAACCAATTGAAGTACGCACACATACTCAACGAAGCAGGGGGTATCCTGGACGATACTATCATCACCCGATTATCTGACGACTCGTGTTATATCGTTCCCAATGCAGGACGGACTCCTGTCATATTCGATTGGCTGGTACGCCAGGGTGGAGAGGAATACTTGCAGGACGTATCCCAGGAAACGGTCATGATAGCCATACAGGGGCCGGCAGCCGCAGGTCTGATGGATGGTATAATCGAACATAAGGTTTCAGACATAAAATTCTTCAACGCAAGGGGAGTTGAGTTTAACCGGGAAGTTATGGACGAATTCGACCATGGATGGCCCCTGGGGGACACACCTCTTGTTCAACGTAGCGGTTACACCGGTGAAGACGGGTTCGAAGTAGTTCTTCCGGCGGGATCCGGAAAGATATTCTGGGAACAACTTTTATCCATAGACGATCCACCCCTCAGATGCGGACTGGGTGCTCGAGACACATTACGGTTGGAATTCGGGTTCCTACTCTCGGGACAGGATTTCGACGAAACCAGAACCACCGTGGAAACCGGTTGGACGGACATATGCGTCGAATGGAAGCATGATTTTGTGGGTAAGGATAAATTGAAGGCGATGATGGAAGTGGAACATCAACTCCTCAGAGGTATGGTCATGGCGGACAAGGGGATACCTCGACACGGTCATGATATCTTCGATGGTGACAAAAAGATAGGACAGGTGACCAGTGGGACCAGGTCCATCTCCCTGGAGAACGGAATAGCACTCGGATACCTGGACCCCGGTTATCACGACGAAGGTACGGAAGTACAAATAGATATACGTGGTAAGAAGAGAAGGGCAAAGATAAAGAACCCCCCCTTTGTTTGAGCTCCACACGAAATAAAGGGGTCTCCCCCCGTTGATAACGGTGTTTATCATGAGCAATCAGAATAGCATTGAAGAATTCGAGGAACTGTTAAAGGCCCCGGGTGTCTCGGGATATGAGGATGGTATCAGAGACCTGATAGAAAAGAAAATATCCCGGTACGGTGAGACCCGGATCGACAACATAGGTAACCTTTACATGGAACTTCCCGGTGAGGGGCCACATGTGGCCATAGTCGCCCATATGGACGAGATAGGCATGGTGGTCTCCAATATCGAAGACAATGGTTACCTGAGAGTTGTAAAGGTCGGCGGAGTAAAGGACTCTTTACTTATGGGTCGACAACTGATCATACATACAAAAAAAGGTCCAGTCAACGGAGTCATCGGTCACAAAGCCCCTCACTTGATAACCGATGATGACAAGGAGGACGAGATAGTTTCATGGACAAACACATATGTGGACGTGGGTGCAATATCCTACAGCGAAGTAAAGGAACTGGGTATCGATGTGCCCGACCCTATAACATTCGTACCGGGTCTTAGGTGGTTAAGGGAGGGATTCATTACCGGCCGACCCTTCGATAACCGCATAGGTTGCTACGGGTTGATGGAGGCTTTAAAGATATTGAGCGATGAGGACACGGATCTCAGATTATCTTTTGTATGGAGTGTTCAGGAAGAAACAGGCCTCAGGGGTGCAAGGGTAGTAGCGAACACCTTGAGTCCGGATTACATGATAGCTCTTGACACCTACACCACTTCCGACTCCCCCGGTCTGAAAACCTTCTACAAACCCATCAAACTGGGTGAAGGTCCCGTACTAAGGATGATCGATGTCAGGATGATGTCCTCACCCAGGTTCATACAACATTTCAAGCACTCGGCCGATGCCGAGAACATCCCCTATCAGTATGGCGTCACAGGCTCAACCACGGACGGTGCGGCATTACAGGAATCCGGCAGTCTGACGGTTTCCTTAGGTGTTCCCGTTCGCTATTCACATTCTACTGTCGAAGTTGCACACTGGAGAGATATAAGCAACCTTCCTAGACTGCTTGCAGCAGGGGTAAGAAGACTACCACTGTGAAGACTCAAAACTCTGTTCCACCTGTAAAGTTGAAATTAGTAATCTTCAATGCCGGGCAAAGAACGAATACCGGATAATAGTCGAAGGAGAAAAGTTTCTGTTCCTTGCCTATACCTTCCAGTTGTGAAAAGGCTTCGGTAAGGTTCTGGGTAAACCTCAGGTTTTTCAGGGGTTTACTTACCTCTCCGTCTTCGATCAACCACGTTCCGTCCCTGGTCAGACCGGTGAGTATGCTCTTTACGGGGTGCACCACTCCGCAGTAGTTGAATCTGGTTACCAGTATTCCCTTATCCGTTGTTTCCACCATCTCTTCCGTGCTCATATCCCCTTTATCCAATATCAGGTTCATGGTTATCGGACTAGACGGGTTGGGCATTGGAAGTGCGTGTCCCGTGGACTTCTTACCCTCTTCCCTTCCAGCGGTGTAGGAGTCGTACACCACCTCATTTACAACGCCGTCCCTGATTATATCCACTCTCTGTTTGGGAACTCCCTCGAAGTCGAAGGTGGTACCGACCATTTCCTCATGGCCAACGTCGTCTCGTATGTTAACTTCTTCGTGCATGATCCGTTTCCCGAATTTACCGTTGAGAAAACTTCGCTGCTCCTGAACAGCTCTGGAGCTGAAGCCCATGAAGCCCATATATATCAGCAGACTCTTTACCGCCAGTGGCTCAAGTACAACGGTGTATTCTCCCGGCTCCACAGAGCTCATATCGATGTTGTTCAACCCCTTTTCCACGGCGACTTCGGCCACCGCTACCGGGTCTATCCTGTTCACGTCCGGTGAACACGCCTCCCCCCATCCGAAGCCCCGGTCGTTGTCCCAGTCGGCTATGGCGGTCACGGTAAGGCACGCCTTGGTGATCTTCTCCATCTTTCTTATGCCGTTGGTGTTGGCAACGAAAAGGCCCTGTTCGCTGTTCTGGAAGGAACCGTACACACGATCCACCCCCTTTCGGGAGGCATGGTCGATGATCTTCTTTACCGCGTCGGCACGTTCTTCCGGGGTGAAATTTGCTGTTGAAGGTACATAGCTCGACGATTTCTCTTTCCCGCCTTCCGCCTTCTCCGGTAAACCCCTGAAGTGCGGGTCCTCCCGCTGATGTTTCGCGATGGTCTCCGCCCTTTTCAGTGCACGGAGTGCAAGGTCTTCGGATAGAGAGTTCGTGCTGGCCGAGCCGATCCTCTTACCGAATATTGCTCGTATCGAAAGCCCGTTATCCATCCGGCCGATGTTCTGGTGTATACGGGAATTAGCATATCTGGTAAGAGCGCTGTTATCGCTGGTGACCACTATCTCCAGCTCATCCGCCTCGGTCTTCTCGAACAAAGTATCCGCCAGTCGTTCCAGTTCTTCATGGGTTACCATTTTCCCACCCCCACCCGCACGTCTTTGAAGCGACTCGGTGCACAACCGTGCCCTACACGCATGATCTGTCCCGGCTCCCCCTTACCACAGTTCGGTACGCCATGAAGTCTCCATTCATCTGTCCCTGCGATGGCGTTGCAGTTGTTCCAGAATTCGTAGGTGATACCGGTGTAGGTAGGGTTTTTCAGCATGCCGACTATCTCGCCGTTTTCAACGAGATAACCCGCCTCGGTACCGAACAGGAAGTTGAGGCGTTTATCGTCTATGCTCCAGCTTTTGATGGTGTCCATGATTATCCCCCTTTTGGTATCCTCGATGATCTCCTCCCGTGTCCACTCTCCGGGTTCAAGGTTTATGTTGGTCATCCTGACAAGGGGGATGTTCTCCCATCCGTCGGCCCTCATATTACCGCTTACGGGTACCCCTATGATGGCAGCGTCCTCCCTTGAGGACTGGTATCCCACGAACAGTCCTTCACGTACAAGATCGGTTTTCCTGGCCTTGACTCCCTCGTCGTCGTAACCGAATGTTCCCAGACCGTAAGGTGTGGTCGCATCGCTGACCAGGCTAACATCCTTTGATCCGTATCTTAGGGTGTTAAGCTTGTCGGTGGTCATAAAACTGGTGCCGGCAAAACTAGCCTCGGTACCCCGCACCCTGTCCAGCTCGGTGGGGTGCCCGCAACTTTCGTGTATCTGTAATGCAAGTTGCGAGGTCTCCAGTATCAGGTCCGTGTTTCCCGAAGGGCATTGTTTTGCCTTCAGCAGCGCGACCGCTTCCTTCCCCACCTTTTCAGCGTTTTCTACCAGTTCCAGGGATCTGAAAAACTCAAAACCTTCGGAATGAAAATCGCCTCCGAAGGAGTTGGGGTAGCTTCGGGTTTGAACGTCATTTCCGTCCATGGCCGTAGCACTGATACCGCCTCCGCACTGGATGAAGTCCTGTTTTATCTTCGCACCTTCAGTGCTTCCGAACAGCTGTGCGAAGTGCCATGCCGTAAAATTAGCCGTGGATACCCTCACGCACTCATCCGTTTTCATCCGTGATTCCGCTTCCGTCAGGATTTCGAGTTTCTCCTCGAGCTGGACATCAAAGGGATTTATCCGATAGGGGCTGGTATATTCATCCTGGTAAATCGTTATCTCCTTCAACCGGATGGGATCCGAGGCGACAGAAGAGGCCTTAGCTATCCTCACGGCCCTTTTCACCGTATGGGATATTCCCTCCTCTGTCAGGTTCGAAGAGGATGCGAATCCCCAACCCCCATCTATCACTCTTATACCGTATCCCGAGCTCTGCCGGTGTTTGATACTTTCCACCGCACCGTTCTTAACATGTATAGATTCCGTTGAAATATCCGAAAAACGTATGTCCCCGTATCTTAAACCGTGCTTATCGAGTTCCTTTAACCCGTATTCTAGTAGATCTTCCATACTTGCACCTTTATGCACATGTTCCGGTCGTTATATATACGTTTCCTAACTATGAATGCATTCTCTGGAATCAGAGTATTTATGTGAAAACCACTCTACGATGGTGGCAAGTCGTTCGTCTTTGAAGTCACTTACTTTTTCGGTATATTGGTGGACCTGCTACTCTCCCCCATCATCCCAAGGTCTATAGGCCTCTAGGTTGGCCGAGTTAGGCAGCAGTTCATCCGGGTTCCTCTCAGAATAGGCGTTGACCTCTCCGCACTTTTCGCACACAATACCGACACCGTATGACCCTTTTTGGCCACACGAGGCACATTTGAATCGTCGGGGTAGCAAGAAGGCGTTGATGAGCTGCAGTTCGATCCTGGCTAGTCTGCTACCGAGAAGCCCTATCTGTGTTGCCAACTCCTCTATTAACTGATCCTGGCGAATGTTTGTCAGTCCGTCCTCGATGACGTCAGCGTATTCACGAAATAGTGCACTAGCCTCTTCTCCGGTGCACACCCCCTCCTTAACCAAATCAACCGGAAGCCTACCCTCCTCGAACATGCGGAATGCCCTGGACTGTATCTCGATAATCTCTTTCCTGGAACAATTGTCTTCCATGATGCCCCCCTCAGGTGCTCTTCTCATTCTTGTATTTTTCTATCAATCCCAGCACAGCTTTACTTGCATATTCCTCTCCACGGTCACGGTACCAATCCGATAACGATACGGCGAAGTCAATGGAATCAGATTCACTTATTTCAACTACCATCTCATCCATGTCGAATACGTGTATACCTGTGTTCTCGAGCAATTCCATTCTGGTTTCATAGGGCATATCCCCTAGTTCCGCCGCGAAGGCAAGCAGGGCATCCACGAGTTTTTGCGGTCTGTCTATGGTGCGGGCAGAAACGATGTCCTCTATGTCCTCCACGGCGAGTTGAAGGTTGGTCGCGACCCTGGAAGCAAGTATGTTGAATAGTGTGTCCACGTTCTTTCCGGTTTTCGCAGAGGTGAATACGCACATGTCGAAAAGGTCCGAATATTTTTCAATCTCTTCCACTGAAATATTTTTTTGCGGCAGGTCGAATTTGTTTATGGCTAGGACCACCGGGTTCTCCTGACCTGTAAATTCTCTGTAACGGGGCAACCACTTATCCATGAGCATCTCAAGAGTGTCCTCCCTTGTAATGTCTATCACTGCGATGGCGCCCGTAGAGCCTATGAAAGCCCCTTTCTGCACCGACTCGTAGGTCTCCTCCCCCATGATATCGTTGATTATAAGGTCAACCATGCCGTTCTCCATGGTGACGGTTTTCTTGTAAACATTGGTCCCTATGGTTTTCAGATATTCGTCCCCGAAAACGGATTTTACGAATCGCAGTATGAGTGATGTTTTCCCCACACCCTGAGTGCCTATTAGATTTACCTTTTTCTTGATGACCAAATTATCGCCATGTGATCCGTGGTTATGATCTACCATTGGATGGTTATAGCCGGTGAACGGATAATAACCTTTTGGTTTTCATGAGTGTACCTCCTCCATCTCCCTCTCTAACAGGCTCATCTCCTTCTTATCGAAGGTCTCGGGTTTTATTGGCAAAAGTAAGATACACCCGGTTTCGGAAACACAATCTACCAGATGCCTGATGAATTGTAGGGTGGCATCGAATCCCGAGGTGCCGGCCAGATATTCAATACCGTCCAGGAGGATCACGCTATCCTGGTCCAGTATCTCCTCTATACGCCATGTGAGGCCTTCCAGGTTCGGGGGCACGGTTTCGTGTTCGGTGCTGCTCCTGCCGG
The DNA here is from genome assembly GCA_019594055.1 of Candidatus Haladaptatiplasma halalkaliphilum. Classification (GTDB taxonomy): domain Archaea; phylum Thermoplasmatota; class Thermoplasmata; order Halarchaeoplasmatales; family Halarchaeoplasmataceae; genus Haladaptatiplasma; species Haladaptatiplasma halalkaliphilum. The sequence continues at coordinate 8,884 of JAFDTY010000041.1, forward strand.
TTAGCCATAGTACGTTTCCCCCCTCTATACCCATATTATCCCTTATCCAATTTGGGTTCATCCTCGAGAATACATGGATACGCATTTTTCTCTCATTGGTGAAATTGCGAAGTAAACGAAATGCTGTTTCATGCCCTTCATCCTTAATTATGTAACAATGGCCCGGACAGAAGTCCGGCCCGCTCTTTCCGTCTCCGACATACACATCTCGCCCCCTCTGTTTTCCCAGCATCTCCTTTACCATCTCCATGGTGATCTCCTGTTTCAGTAGAGACGAGAACGCAAGGACACGATTCACACCACCTTCTATCTCCCTTATATTTTTCGTTATGTTTTTGGCGATATAACTTCTTATCTCATCGTCAAGTGATATCCGGTGTTCCTCCAGGATCTTATCCACCACACCCAGTCGAGTTTCGTAACTCGGTCTGCCGATGTCCACCATAAGTCCGGATTTGAAGCGTGAGATCAGCCTGTCTTCGAGTGCGGGGATATTTTCCGGTTGTCTATCGCAGGATAAAACAATCTGACCACCCCTGTCCATTATCTCATTGAAGATATAGAACAATTCCTCCTGGATAACCTCACGGTCCGCCAGGAACTGCACGTCGTCCAGAAGCATAACATCGAGTGCCGAGCACCTGTTCCTCGTGTGTAGTATGTCCTCCGCATCCTTGTTCTGCGTTATCTCAGATGCAAGACCCACGGTGGTGTTGTACTCCACTTTGAACTCGGGGCGGTTACGGGTGAGGTAATAGCCGATCGCTTTGAGAAGATGGGTCTTTCCCAGACCTGCGGGGCTGGTGATGAAAAGAGGATTAAATTGCCCCCCCGGGTTTCTTGAAACCTCCTTCGCGGCGGCATATGCAAATTTGTTGTTCGGCCCAACCACGAAGTTATCGTAAGTGTATTTATCCGTGAACACGCCCACCTCCATACCCTTCTCCCCTCTTACACCACGTAAAGCCATAACGTATAGCATGGATTCCCTATCCTCACGCTCGGCCTCCTTGATCTTTTCCTCTATCTCCCTTTTCGCCTCATATCTTTCCCTCTTCTCTTTCACCTGTTCTTCCACGAGTTCTTCCTCTATGATCTCCTTCAAGTCGTCTTCCTGTATCTTGGCATATATCCCGTGGTAATCGTCTTTCATGGGTGGTAGTTTTCCCGGGATCCTCTCACTGAGCACGTCCACATCTATATCCGTGTGAACTTCCATGCACAATTCGGGGATCTGGTCCAGGGACTGTATCTTCTGGAGGGCCTCCAATCCCAGTAGTTTCTTGCCCGATGGCGTGATAAGCAGGGCATTCAAAGGCATTCCTTCCTTCAGTATGATGTAGCCTTCCAGTTGATCCCTGAGGGTTATCTTGACGTATCCCCTGAATTTGTATCGTTTGAACTTTAAAAGCAGTGGCTGGAGTTCCCTAGCCCCTCTCTTTTCCTGTATCTTCAATCCTTCGGGGAAAATTTCCGATGCCACGTAACCAGATGATGGATTACAGGTAATAAATATCTTTTCTATGTAATCCAACACAGTACGTTTCCGATAAGAAATATCATAGTCCGAGGTACCATACGAGCATGGTTTCATGGACTAGTTCATGGTCCTTATAGGCATGGGCGTTGATCTCTCCCAGGATACAGCCCATCCCGGCGTAGAATTTGCAGGCAGGTACGTTGATGTTCTGGGTTTCGATCTTCAGCCATATACACCCCTTGGCGGAAGCCCAACTTGCAGCCCTGCGGAACAACCGGGTACCCACTCCCCGACCCCTGTGTTCCGGATGAACCCTGATATCCCACAGAACCGCCATGTCAGTCCTCCCGGCAAGCATGTTCACCCCGGGGGTGTCGTAAGCGACGGTGGCACCGCCTACCGGTGTGTTTCCGTCCATGGCCAGCAGGAACAACCAGTTGCTCACATGGAAATCTTCTAGCCAGTTCGAAGGATCTCCCATTTCGTCGTAATCCTTGACATAGGCTTCTTCAAGAACTTTCTCAAGCAAGATGATGCCTCCCAGCCCCCTGTCCGCGGGTATAACCTCGAACACCGAACTCACGGTGTACGAGATGGGGATCTCCCGGTAACGTTCAAGTTCACCGGGTTTTATGGTAACGATTCGCATGTACTACGATTCCCGGTACACCCCTAAAAAAGTTCTGTTTTTCGCAAAGATTAAGATGAGGGCATGTCTTCGGGTGCCGTAGATGCATCTGGAAAAAGTAGAGCGTCGGGACAAGGAAGAGATATTCGCCCTGAGTTCGGGGATATGGGATGGTAACGATTACTTACCAAAAGTATTCGACGAATGGGTAGGGGCGGAAGGATTCTACAAGGGGGTCCATGACGGCAGGATAATCGGCGTTTGCAAATACTCAAGACAACCCGGGGGCATACTGTGGTTGGAGGGCCTGCGGGTCCATCCCGAATACCAGGGCGAAGGTCACGGCAGCGCCATCGCCGCCATGTTCCACGAACGTCTTCTGGGTATGGACCACACCGCCCTGAGGTTCATGACGGACATCACCAACATCAAAAGCAAACATCTGGCGAAAAAGAGAGGTTTCCGGGTTATGCTGGAGCTTTACCACCTTGAACACGAAGGGGGCGGGGAACCTGTGCCCGAGGTAAAAGGGGAGTATGATGTGGAGGCGGTTACGGGATACGTACTCGGGTCCCGTGAGTTAGACGGTTACAAAGGGCTTTACATAAGTAACTGGACGGCGTTCGAGCTCACGGAGGAGCTATTGAAGGTGGAGGTGGAAGAGGGTAGATGCTACTCCGTGAGAACGGATGAAGGCATCCGCGGCCTGATTTTCGTAAACCACCACCGCCGCTACGGTCGTGTGAGCGTACCCTTCATGGCAGGTTCGGGGGATATAACGGGTATGTTGATACGTCATGCCATACACCGGAGCGGGGTGAATGGCGACGGTTTTTTACTGCTTAAAACCCCCTTCGAAGAGGTCAGGCAGGCCGGGGAAAGGGCGGGGATGGGCCTGACCGGTTATCGCAAGGTGATCGTGTTCGAACGGAGGAATGAAGAAGTTTTATAGGGGTTACTCACTCCGTTGATGCATGAGCGAAAAAGTCACAGGCGAAGAGTTCTTGAAAAGAAGGAAGGAACTGGACGATATAGTTATGAGATACGCTGGCAAGAACATGAAACGCTTTTACAATCTTGACACAAACGTGTATTCCGCCGGAGATTTACCACGTAAGACAAAGGAACTCATGGGCCTCGTCGCCTCCACGGTTTTAAGATGCGACGATTGTATCGAGTATCACCTCGTAAGGTGCATCGAAGAGGGCGTCACCGACGGAGAGTTCGAGGAGGCCCTTTCCGTGGCCCTGGTGGTAGGTGGCTCCATCACCATCCCTCATGTTAGACGGGCATTCGAAAAATGGGAGGCCGAAAGGGGTTGATGTTACATGGATCACGGATACGGTAGTTTACTGGAGGGGGTAAAAACCATGCTGTCCCGAACTCTGGGAACGGATGAAAAGATGCAGGACCTGTGCGGATACCTTCGAAGGACCGTGCCCCACTATGACTGGGTGGGTTTCTACATGGTGGAGGGTGACGAACTGGTGCTCGGCCCTTTCTCGGGCGCACCCACGGAACACACCCGCATACCCGTAGGCACAGGTATCTGCGGCCAGGCGGCGGAAACACAGAAAACCTTCGTGGTACCTGACGTATCAGCCGTGGGTAATTACCTTGCATGCAGCCTTGACGTCAGGTCGGAAATAGTGGTGCCCATATTCAAGGACGGTGCCGTGGTGGGTGAACTGGACATAGATTCCCATAGCCCGGACGCCTTCGACCATAGTGACAGGGAATTTTTGGAAGAAATATGCGAGCATGTGGCAGAACTACTCTGAAATCATAAAACTCTACCCGGAGATACGCCCCCGGATAGAGTCGAGATTGAGGGATTTTGAAGAGATATGGTTAGCAAGGGATCATGGTACCATATTCAAGGAATTGGTGTTCTGTCTTTTCACACCCCAATCGAAGGCTAGAATATGCTGGGAAACGGTGGAGGAACTGGAGGAAAGCGGGCTGTTGACCAAGGGCTGCAAGGAGGAGATATCCGACGGGATATGCCGTGTGAGGTTCCGGCACAACAAGGCAGGTTACGTGGTGGAATTGAGGGAAAAGTTCGGACCTTCCCAAGGCATACGGAAATTGACCGCCACCCTGGACAGCTTACCGGATAATTCAAGCCGGAGAAGGTGGCTTGTGGAGAATGTGAAGGGGTTGGGTTACAAGGAAGGGAGCCATTTTCTGAGGAATATCGGCCTTGGCGATGATATCGCCATACTGGACAGACACATACTAAGGAATCTGGAAAGGTACGGTGTGATAGAGATGGTGCCGGGATATCTTACGCCCGGGGAATACATGGAGATCGAAGAGCGCATGTCGCTATTCGCTGACCACATGGGGATCCCGATGTCCCATCTTGACTTTGTGTTCTGGTACAAGGAGACGGGAGATATATTCAAGTGAGCTCCTTAACAAAGTGTTCGGCCTCCTCTCGTCGGGGTGTGCCGGGTGATCCTTCAGGATATCCCAGGGGGGTTACCGTTGCCACGTAGTGCTCCTTGGGGATACCCAGATTTTCCTTCACACTTTTCCTGTCCATGTCGGCTATCCAGCATGTGCCCAGTCCGTGGGCCCATGCGGTGAGCATGAAGTGGTAAGCGGCTATCACACCGTCCTGGACGTGGCGTAGCGACCTCTCCGGGTCCGAGCAGATGGCCACGGCCATGGGGGCGTTTCCGATGGGTGAGCTGGAAGAGCCCCTCTCCGATGCCAAAGATCTCTGTACGTCTTTGTCGTTTACGGGTATGAAATAATAGGATTGTGTGTTCTTCGATGTGGGTGAATACCTGCAGGTCTCAAAGAGCTTCACAAGTAGTTCCCCCGGGACCGCTTTATCCCGGTAGTGTCTAACACTTCGGCGTGTCTCCAGTAGTTCCACACCGTCCAGATAAGGTTCAAGCGGGTGCAAGAATGTCTGGAATTCCATGGTCCTTCCCTCGGGGTCCTTTGCAAAGAAATTGTATATCCTGTACCTCTCATTGGACTTTGGTTCCGTGGTGGCGACTTCTTGAAATCTACGGTACATCTCGTTCACTTTACTTCTATCATCGTAGAAAAATGTGATCACACCCTGAGTGTCGACATCGTCGCTTCCGCAGAATCCCAGCAGGAAGTTGCCGTGTTTTAGTAGGGTGCATCCCGACTGCTCCAACCATATCTTCATGCCCACTTCTTCCACGTAGAACTTAACTATCTCTTCCGGCTTTTTTGTCCTGAAAAACGTTAGCCCAGCCATATAGTTCACAATTCATCACTGCTAAAAATCATTTTTGGTCCGTTTCAACGAGACAGTGATCGCGGCGGTCCTGGTGTATGACGGAAACTACATCCGACTCCGCAAACTTCAAAGCTCGGTATTTACTTCGGGGTATCATGACCCGGTGCGAGCCATTCGTTAAGTTCGATAACGTTTCCAAATCCTACGGAAATTTTACTGTATTAACGGATATATCCCTGGAACTGGGCAGGGGTGATGTTTTCGGTTATATAGGCCCCAACGGTGCCGGTAAAACAACAACGATCAAATCACTGGTGGGTCTCATAACCGATTTCTCCGGAAGGCTGACCATAAACGGCATGGACATGCCCGATCAGAAAGATCGCATCCACAGGTTAATGGGATATCTGCCCCAGAAAGTATCCTTCCAGGAATGGAGAACGGTGGAGCACACCCTGGCGACCATGGGCAGGCTCTCGGGTGTCGATGTGGCGGAGATAGAGTCCAGGATAGAGCATGTTCTTGGGGTAGTCGGTATGTCGGATTCCAGGCATAGGAAGGTAAAGGAGCTTTCGGGAGGGAATGTACAGAAAGTGGGGCTGGCACAGGCAATGCTCCACTCACCCCAACTCCTTGTACTTGACGAGCCATTGTCGGGTTTGGACCCCGCCAGCCGGTATCAGGTGAAGGAGATCATAAAGGAGCTCAACAAGGGGGAGACAACGGTGTTCTTCTCTTCCCACATACTGAGCGACGTCCAGGACGTGGCCACGAAGATAGGTATTCTGGGATGGGGCCGGATCCTGGCACTTGGGAATCTTCACGAGCTGGAGGAGGAATTCGGCACCCCCAGGGTGTTGAATATTGAGTTTTCAGAGGATAACTCCGACCCGGATGTTATCGCAGCTATGGAAGGTGTGACGGATGTGACGACAACGGTACCTACCGGATTGAGGGTCCGAATATCCGATGAACGGGACATGGATGAAGTATCAGACAGGATAGTGAGAACCCTTCTGAACCAGGGTTGCCGGATCAGAAAGTTCACCCCCTCCACACCGAGCCTGGACGAGCTCTATATGAGATACGTGAACAGGGGAGGGCAGGCATGAGTTTGAAGATACTCTTTCTGGACGAGCTCAGGGGTTTCTACAGATCCAAGGTGATGCTGGTCCTTTGGCTGGGCCTGCCCGTACTGGGGGCTATCCTTTTTCTGTGGGGCCCGGACACCGGAGACGAGATCCCGTTCACCGTACTGTCAGCACTCCTCCTCTCCAGCATAGGGGGAACACTGGCATCGGTGATGCTTGCGGTCTCCATAATCAACGAGAAGGAAAAAAGGGTGTACGATCTGTTCCTCATAAGACCCATAAGAAGGGGCGACATACTGATCTCAAAGTTCCTGGCTGTCTATCTGTGCATTGCCATAGCGGGTATGCTGGCGTTGGCTTTGGGCGTATCCATTGATTACTATCGCATGGGTGGTACGCCTGAGGCTGTCAGTGAACATCTCCTGGAATCGGTGGTCCTTACACTTTCCATGATGGCCATGGCCAGTGCCGCAGGTGTTCTCATAGGTGTCATCTCCCCAACGGTGCTCGTGGGTGCGGTAATCGTGATATACGGAGGTAACCAAATATCCGTACTACCGGTGCTTCCCGAACTGCTCGGTTACGAGAGCAATCTGGCACTGTCCGTTATCATCAGCGGTGTCACCACGGCGGTACTGATGGGCCTATCGGTGTTTATTTTCAACAGGAAACAGTTTTAGTATGAAAAGTTCGTGCACCGAAGGGCAGCGATCCGTGTTCCATTACCCGTAATACCGGTGAACCCAAAATTGTTTACACACACGGATAGTGGATGGGCTCAAATCATCGAACCTATTTGGACTGCTGCCCCATCGGGAAAATTATAACACACACACGTCATATCCCACTTAGTATGAAGAGAAATGTGCCCATATCCGTACGTACGATATTCGAGGTGGTAGGGATAACACTGCTGGCCTTGATAGTATCCGTTGTCGTAGGCATGATGTTCCTTATACCGATGCTTATGATGGGGTTCGACATCGAAACAACATCGGTGTATATGTAAAATTCCTTTCAGGTCAGCCTCGTTTTATGTATAAACTTTAGGCGATCCAAGCTTCTTCAACACCAAAAAGATTATATCACTGTGTTGCGCTAGTAACGCATAGATAATATGACAACAAAAACCAAAACACTCAACGTTAGGATCACAGAAAGTCAATATGACGAATTAGAGGAACTCGTTCAGAGGGGTGACTATACTTCGAAAGGAGAATTCATCCGGGACTTATTGAGAGAGAAATTTGATGCCTTTTCGGTTTACATCCATGAAAAGGCTGAAAAGGATAGAGAAAAACATATTTCACTCGAAGAATACGGTAAAACCAGAGGCTTGGAATGAGCTATTCGGTATTCCTCCATCCCGATGTAGAAAAATATCTGGATTCATTATCTGATAAAGAACGACAGAATTGTTATGACAGCTTAAAAAGATTAGCTAAAGATCCCTTTAAACCACGACCAAATTGTGACGTAAAGAAGATGTCCGGTAAGAACACTTTCTACCGTTTAAGAGTTGGAAGCCACAGATTTCTTTATGTTGTTAAAGAAGATGAGATATTGGTGGAAGAAGCTTTTAAAAGAGAGAAAGGTTATTGATATTACATGCCAGAAACTGACCTGATGGTAACTAACAGAAGATATAAGTTATTGGCTGATTTCGAAACGGTGAGTCGGTTCTTAGACGATAACTATGATCCGAAAACCCTGAACAGTTATCTGTTACGACCGTTTTTCGAATATGCTCATACCCATCCATACTTTAACCATCAGTCCGCCCCCCGTTTTGGTCTGTGGGAGGATGGTGACGAACTCCTTGGGTTAGCATGTTATGAGATGGTTCCAGGGGAATGTTTTCTCAGTGTAAGTGAAGGTTACGATCATCTGCTACCAGATATGCTCGAATACGCTGAACGGGAACTATCAA
>JAFDTY010000053.1 GCA_019594055.1 Candidatus Haladaptatiplasma halalkaliphilum
TCTCAGGTATGATCCCAATGTTTGATGATCTTCACTCGATAAACGTGCCTCTTCATACCAACCCACATTCTGTTCGGTCGGTTTCGCACGTACAAAATTGACATTTTCGGCTCCGAGTCGAATAGCCAGCTCGATTACATCCTCGATCTGGTTAAAATTATCCTTACAAAGAAGCATATTGAAACCATGATTAATATCATGTTCCAGGAGTATCTCATTGGCTCCCAGTACCTCATGGAAACTTCCCTCCCCTCGTGTCCTCTCGTGTACTTCCTTCTTTGCTCCATTCAAAGAGATTTGAACGTGTCCGATGATTCCAGAAAGTTTCTCCGCTATATCGCTTGTGAGTAACGATCCGTTGGTTGTTATGCTGGGTACTATACCACAGGAATCCGCATAGGCGACTATGTCTACAAGATCATCCCTCAGTAGCGGTTCTCCTCCTCCGATGGCAAGTTGGAACACTTTCGCCTCCGCCATCTCGTCGATAAAAGATATTACTTCCTCACTCGACATCTCTCGTGTGTTCTTTTCACGGTCTATGTAGCATCCTCGGCACTTGCGATTACACCTGTGAGTTAGAGCAAGATGAACTGATTCGGGCGCGGACAACATCCTAGTCCTATCCGGCCAATGATTCCGATCGATGGGCGTACAGTATATGTTCTCGACCAGAAAACCGAGATGGTGTAGGGTAGAAACTACCCTGCACATCTGTGAAAAACCGATCTTTGTACCTAAATTCCTTTCTATCTTTTCGACTAGATCTTCAAGGGTCATAGTTCCGTCTGCATATTCTAATAGCAGGCAGGCCTCCCTGTCCAGTTCCAGCAAATTTCCAACATACTTGTTGAAGGCTATCCCACCAAAACTCTCCCGCCGCACAACAACATCGGGATTCCTTCCGTAATAGATATCATATACCATGTTTTCAGGTCATATAAAGGATAGACTTGAGCTTTTTTCCCACCTTGGTATAGGCTACTTCACCCTTGATCTTGCCGGGTTCGTAGAAATCTACCACCGCGTGTAATGAACTGAGATCTCCTTTCAATATCTCCTTTTTTAGATTGACAAAGAGGTTTATGTAATTTTCAAAGTCCACATCCACCATCGATCGGTCCGTCTCCTCCTCCGTGACCCCGGTTGGAAACGAGGCCGGAGAAAAATCATCGTAATGGATCATGCAGTAAAGGTGTAGTAATATTCTATCGCGCCTTTTCTCCACCACTATACCTGTATCATCAGGGCCTTCACATTCGTATCGGCTCAGTTTACTAAAGAGTTCTTCTTTATGATCGAAGGCGAGTGTAAAATGCCACCAATCGTAGCTCTCGTTGACGAGGATATCATAGTAGTCGGTCAATAGTACCTCTTCTGCCCCATACGGTAGTTCCGCCCAATCACCGTGGTATTGGAACCTGGCTCTTCTTGTACCCGGCCTCGATCGACTAGAATATTTAGAGACCTTCTTCCTTTCCTTATCGGTAAGGGTTCGGTCGTATGAAAAAAACTCGTAATTGGTAGAGCTGTGGTCAAACTCGAAACCCCGCCTTATGCTTAATATCTCCATATTCTCACTTCGGTCGGTATCGTTTTGTGATATTTATACATTTGCTCAAGTCTAGTACTGACTCGGGTGTTATAATTTGCATTGAGACTCCTCACCCGAAGAACTCCAGTTTTGTTCTTCTTGTACCCTCCCTTTCCACAACATCGTCGAAGAGGTCTATCTTTATGGGTACCGCGAACTTGGTGAATATGCTGCTGACCAGTGCCTCGCCCTTGTCCAGACTGGCGATGTTCTTACCGTCCTTGGAAAGGTCCTGGGCCGCACTACCGATTATGGCCTCCCGCTCGCTCTTCATCTCGTTACCCAGGATGATCTTGGTGTTCATGTTCGCCAGTATCTCACGGGGTATCATGCTGGACAGCTGAGTTATGGCGATCAACCCGACCCTGAACTTTCTTCCCTCCCGGGCGATGGTATGAAACACATTCCTGCCACCCCTATCACCCAGGACCCTGGGTGCCTCCTCTATTACGACGCTCACCGTGGGTTTATCATCCAGTTCGCCGAATTCCTTGTACTTCTTGTACCTTCTGAATATCTCGTCGGTTATCATACCCGCGATCAGCAATTCCTTATCGCCGGACATGGAACTTGTGTCGAGTATCACCTTCTTGCCCGTCTCCAGGGCATGGGCGATATCGTTGACAAGGTCGTTGTTGGTATGGGTCACGAAAATATTTCCCATGGCTCTCACCTCGCCCCGTACCATGTTCAGATCCAGAGCAAGCCTGAGCTTTCGCTGGATGACCTCGAGGGTAACGCCCTGTATACCATGGTTCTCACCCTCGGCATCCGCTGTCAGTATCGCCTCAAGCCAGTTATCGTGATGATGGTTGTAGAATATGTACATGGCCTGGCTTTGGGCATCGGTAACATCGATTATACCCCTGAGGTTCCAGGGTTTCAACTGGGATATGTTAACCCTCAGGCTGTAACCGCCCTTGGGCGGGTTGGGTGAGTAATACATCAACCTGTTCCTTGCATCGGGGTGGTCCTTTATACCTACCTCGTTTCTACCGAAATATTCATCATGGGGGTCTATGACCAGTATGCCGCACCATTCCCTGGGTACCATATTCCACAGCATCACCTTGACCAGGTTGCTCTTTCCTCTACCGGTAGTGGCGGGTATCAATATATGATGTGAAAGTGCGTCCTTGCCGTTTATATATACGGGAACGTCCAGCACCATGCTGCCGCTGCGTATACGTCCCAGGTAAAGGCTGTTCTCGGGTTCCTCCATGAAGTGGAAGTCTTCCTTCTTCACCCTGTCCACGGTACCGAAGAACCCCGGCAGACACTTGGGTATCCTTGCGACCCCATCCTTCACGTGCACCAGGGGTTTCGCCTTGGCACTCACGTAATTACGTATCTCCTCTTCCATGAGTGAGGTGTCCTCGTAACCCTCCAGCTGCATCCCGCTCATCCTTGCTATATCAGTATCCTCCAGTAACGAGCCGTAGGCAAGGTCGTATACCTGAAGTATGATATCGTCTATCCATAACAAGTCGCCGATCTCTATGAGCTGCCCGCTCTTCTGCCTAACGTACAATTCGCCGTACTCTCCGCCTATTATCTGACCTAATACCATCTCTTTCACCTAGATATCGCTCAATATGTCGTGGGCGTTCATGGAATTCACCCTGTAACGCATGGGCTTCCCCATCATACCTGTTCCCAGGGTCCTCAGGTACTTGACCTCCTCGTCGGTGACCCGGGCCCTTTTGTCCGCATCCACAAGACCGTAGGGGTACCCCAGGAACACAGGGTCCTCCGCCTGTACGGCAAGTTCGCCCAAGACCCGGTCAACCGGGATATCCTGTTCGCGGTGGAATTCCGTACGAAAGACGTACTCGGAGGATGCATGGTACTTGACCACGTGAATGTTCCCCATGTGGTCCGGATGCCGATTGGAGGCAACGGGATGATAATACCATCTACCCTGTATGTTACCGTCGGCCATGGTTCTCACGGCGGCCATCAGGGGATAGCCCGTGGTGGTCATGAGGGAACTGGTCTTTGCTATGCCAACCAGCACCACTTTCTTCTCCATACACAAACGATAAAGCTCGTTTGCGTAACCGCGTTCCTCCTCGACACTCGTCTGTAGTACGCCGTCCTTTACCAGTATATCACCTTTATCCAGATGCTCGCGGGCAGCGTGGGCGGCCACCAACCATTCGATGTAACGCCTGACGGTGTGTCCAGCGTTGGTCATACTTCCGCCGTCGATCTCGTCCCTGTTCAAAACGAACTTTCGTACTTCCAGGGGTATGGTAGGATTGACAGGATACAGTACGGAAACTATCCTATCCTCCACGGGTCTCGAAACAAGGTAACCGCTGAAGGGCTCCACGTTCTTCACCCTCTCCCTTCCCCTGAAGAGGTTGAAATAAACCCGCAGCAGGTGTATGCACTCGGATGGAGACTCCAGGATGGTATTGTTCCCGCCGTCTACGCAGCATACCGTTCTGTCGCCGTCCACAGGCTCGAGGGTATGGAAATTATCCTCTGACAACGGAAAGGGGTCGTAGTACTGTTCCTGTTTGAAGTAAGGCAGTCCCCACTCCTCGGGTATTCGGTCCATGTCACGCAGGAGGTCCATAAGTTCACGTATCATTCTCCGGCTACATAATACGAGTTGTACTTAAAGATTAGAGTCAGGGTGGAGTGAAAGTGGTCTTCTCCTAACACAAAAACCTATCAGCGGGGGCCCGCGGCATCGAGCATACGGTTGAAAAGATTGTAACAGTCTTCTATATCGTCCCGGTACCTGTCCCTCAAGGCGCTCACGTCTATGGACGTAGGTTTTGAATTGTCAAGGTATTCGTGTAGTGTCTCCCTGGAACGTTCCATGATATCCTCTATGAACTCGGGGCTGTCATGTAGTACCGCTCTGCCAAAAAGGGAGAGGTACCTGAAGGAGTTTCCTCCGTACATCTCCATATCTCCGGTTTCGGATACCATCTTGATAAAGGATACGCCCATGAGGTACGGTATACCGATCACCTTCTTCATCACCTCGTCATGATCCTGCGCCCCTATCCTGAGCAAACTGAATCCCATGGGGCGGAATATGGATTCCACGGCGTCCGCATCCGCCTCCCTTCCCTGAACCGGGACGATGACCACTCTTTTACCTTCCAGGTTCTTGGAGCCGCAGCCGAACATGGGATGTGCGCTGGCCACCTTTGTGTGTTCCGGGAATTTGTGGTATAGGGGTAGAACATCGTCCTTGAAGGTGGAGATATCGAAAACCACCTTCTCCTTGCCTGCGGTGTCCATACCAGCGAGCATATCGACTATTTCCGGTGTTACTTCCGTTGGCGTGGAGACCATTATGATATCGCAGTCAACGTAAAGCTCGTCCACAGAATTATATCGATGATGATGATCCGTATCATCACGGGTATCGTAAACACCCACCTCCATTTTCATGGAGAATTCCTCGGCAAGCAACTTGCCCATCCTGCCATACCCGATGATGCCCAACTTCTTGGATCCAAGGTATCCGAAATCCGCACCGCTCATGCCGGCCAGTTCCTCTCTCTTTGTCTTGCTGATGATACGATGGAATATATCCCGGTAATCCCCAGCCCTCTCCAACACCTTCATCTCCCTTCCGGTGTCTTCCACCGGTAGATCCCTGAGAACCTTGAACTCACCTATCTTGCAGCCAAGTTTGACCCTTTTATCGAGCAACTCGATGATCGCCTCGTCTATCTTGTCTATCTCATTCCTGAGTTCGTATATCTCTTCCATGGGGAACCACCTTATGACCTCAGACTGATATCTCTATATCTATTTTTGGCAAGTATTTTTGGTGAGGACTGAATTCAGCCCGTCACAGGGGCGGTGCCAAGTGAAGTTTTCATCCACGGAGCCACGTCCCGCATCAACTGGTTGAAATCCTCGAACCTCAAACTCTGCTTGCCGTCGCACAGGGCGTTTTCGGGTTCAGGGTGCACCTCTATCATTATACCGTCCGCCTCAACCGCCACCGCTGCCTTTGTAAGGGGTGTTATCAGGTTTCTGTTACCTGCGGCATGGGACAGATCAACAACTATGGGCATGGAACAGCGCTCCTTTACCACCGGTACCGCAGAGATATCCAGGGTGAACCGTGTGGCGGTCTCGAAGGTTCTTATGCCCCTCTCGCACAGTATGACGTTCTCGTTGCCCTCGCTTATTATGTACTCGGCGGACTGCAGCCATTCCTCTATGGTATTACCGAAACCCCTCTTCAACAGTACGGGTTTATCGGTCTTACCCACCTCCTTGAGAAGGTCGAAGTTCTGACTGTTCCTGGCACCTATCTGCAATATGTCTATGTATCTGCACATGAGTTCGACCTTCCTGGTATCCATCACCTCACTCACCGTGGGCAGACCGTACTTTTTACCCGCCTCGCTGAGCCATTTCAGGGCCTTTTCACCATGTCCCTGGAATGAGTAGGGCGACGAACGGGGTTTGAAGGCTCCGCCCCGAAGTACATCCACGCCTATTTCCTTCAGAAATCTTGCGGTTTCCGTTATCTGTTCTTTGCTTTCCACGGAACACGGTCCCGCGATGAGTACTATTCCCTTGCCGAACTCGGTGCCACCTACCTTGACGACGTTTCGTCCGCTATCCGTCATTTCCTTCATAATATTTCACCTCTTCAACATCTACCCTTATTATATCCCGTATCATCTCTCCGTAGGATGTAAGGGTTACGGGCAGGGGGTCATACTTGCATCCGTAATCTATCAGGTAGAGGTCTTTTAGTATTCGTGCGTTGAGCTTGAGGGTTGATACCGGTATCCTGTGCAGGTCGCATAGGTGATTGAGCAGTTCGTTGAGTGATCTTTTATCACCGTTGATATTCTCTAGGAGAAAACGCTGGTTACGGTTCAAGGCCCTCAAGAACAGATTTCTCAATACTTCTACGTGCTCCTTGGGGTCGCCCTCTATAGGGGCAACGCATATTGGCGGGGCATCACGTCCGTACTCGTCTCGAATTGGCAGGGCATCGGTATCACTTCCCAGGCAAACGAGGGTACATGTATATAAATCATTGGATAGGTTCACCCGCCTACTCAGATCCATCGTAACACCCCAAAAATTTATAGAAGACGGTCTTCGCCTCCACCTCTCGAAGAGTCTCTCGTACCTTATCGTCACGTATGTTACCCTGGAGGTCCACCATGAAGTTGTACCTCCACGGCTCTTTTCTGGTGGGTATGGACTCAATGCGGGTCAGGTTGATCCCGGAAGCGGCGAATGATCTTAGTATGTCGTATAGGGCTCCGGGCTCGTGTTTCGTGGAGAAGACCTGTGAAATCTTGTTTCCCTCCTTCCGATAGAACTTGTCCACCACCAGGAATCTCGTTGTGTTACTCGGATTATCCTCGATACCGTACGCCGCTATCTCCAGATCGTAGAGTTCTGCGCATTCTCCACGGGCTATCGCCGATGACCCCTCCGGTCTATCCCGGTAAAGCATGAGCGCCGCCCCTGCCGTGTCGTAATAGGGTACGGCTTCCGATTTATTCTGTTCGATGAACTCCCTGCACTGCCCCAGTGCCTGGGGATGGGAATACACATATCGGATGTCAATACGGTCAGTACCCTTGTTAACAAGAAGACTGTAACTTATGGGCGGGTTCTCCTCGCCCACTTTCATCATATCGTAAGCGATGAGAAGTTCGTTCACTTCCTTCACCCTTCCCTCCGGTGAATTCTCCACGGGTAGAATGGCGAGCTCGATATGTTCCTCCTCCGGGGCCCGGAATATGTCACGGAAGGTATCGAAGGGTATGTTCAACGTACCCGGCGAATACCTAACGGTCGGGGCCTCGCCGTTGCATCCCGGAACTCCCTGGTATCCCACGGACATTGCGTTTTTCAACGATCCGGTGTAAATTGGCAGGGCATCACTATCACCTTCGCATCTCATATCAAATCCATTATATATCTCTTTGGATCGCTCAACCTGTCCACCCCCTACGGGGGTCACGGGTGCAGGTTCCGGGTCACGAAACGACCCTCGGCCAAACTAAATCCCTTCTTGTCATAGACCTTGTTATATGGGTGTAGTATTTAATACTTTGGTGTTCCTTTATGTACATTGTGCCCGTAACCGATATTCAGTATACTATGCGATCATCCGTGGTAACATTAAACTTATATATCCATCCCAGTTCTCATAAAATATCATGAGTGAAGAAAAGTGGAAATTGGAGACCATTTCAGTACATGGCGGTCATGATCCCCGGGATGACTCTAACTCCCGAGCCGTACCCATACATCAGACCACCTCTTACGTGTTCGAGAACGTGGACCACGCGGCCAAACTCTTCGACCTCCAGGAAGCCGGGCATATATATTCCCGCATATCGAATCGTACTACAGAGGTACTGGAGAATAGATTGGCCCTGATGGACGGCGGCAGCGGAGCACTGGTGGTATCCTCGGGTCAGGCGGCCATAGCCACCGCTGTTTTGAATATCACCCGCAGCGGGCAGAACATAGTTTCATCGTCCCACCTCTACGGAGGCACCCATACCCTATTCCAACATACACTGGCCAAGATGGGTATCGATGTAAGGTTCGTTGATCCCCGGGAACCCGAAAATTTTGCACGGGAAGTTGACGATAACACCAGGTGCATGTACCTGGAGACCATACCAAACCCCAGGAACTCGGTTGCTGATTTCCAAGCCATCTCCGAGATAGCCCACGATAATGAGATACCCTTGATGGTGGACGGCACGGTGACAACACCCTATCTGTTCCATGCATTCAAGCACGGTGTCGACATCGTGATATATTCACTCACCAAGTTCATGGCGGGTCATGGCAACTCCCTGGGCGGAGCTATCGTTGACTCCGGTAATTTTGACTGGGATAACGGTAAATTCCCCGAGATGACGGAGGGGGACCCGTCTTACCACGGTATCTCCTACTGGGAGACATTCGGTGATACGGCCTTCGTGACCAAGGCAAGGACACAGTACCTTAGGGACATGGGCCCTTGCATCTCACCCTTCAACTCTTTCCTGATAATGCAGGGTGTGGAGACCCTAACACTGCGCATGGAGAGGCAGTGCGAAAACGCCTTTAAGGTAAGCCGCTGGCTGGAAGAACAACCCCAGATATCATGGGTCAACTATCCCGGGCTGGAGAGTCACCCCGAACACGAACTGGCGAAGAAATATTTCAATGCTTACGGCGCGATACTGTCCTTCGGTGTCAAGGGTGGGTTCAACGAAGGAAAAAAATTGATCAACTCGGTAAAGATGATCTCACATCTTGCCAACATAGGCGATGCCCGCACGTTGATAATACACCCTGCATCCACAACCCACAGGCAGTTGAGCGATGATGACAGAAAAAGAGCCGGTGTCACCGACGACCTTATACGTATGTCTGTGGGTTTGGAGCATCCGGATGATATAATCGAAGACCTGAAGGGAGGTTTGTGTGCCATAAGGTGAAACGGTTTTACACATGAGTGTCAGCGATAAGTGTCACGGAACGGGATCAGCGGATTCCGTAGGTTGGGTAAAGCCGGATAATGTGAGACTTGCCACCTCTGACAAACCGCTTCTACTGGAATGCGGAGCTGAACTGTATCCGGTGGATGTGGAATACGAGTGCTACGGCGAGTTGAACGAAGATAAAGACAACGCTATCCTGATATGCCACGCTCTTACGGGAGACGCCCATGCCGCCGGTTGGGACCCGGAAGCTGATAGAAGACCATGGAGACAGGACAGACCGGGCTGGTGGGACGGTATGATCGGCCCGGGCAAGCCCTACGATACCGACAAATATTTTGTGATATGTTCCAACGTGCTGGGCAGTTGCTACGGTACCACCGGGCCCGGGAGCACTGACCCCGAGACGGGACAACCCTACGGTATGGATTTCCCCGTCGTTACCGTGGGGGACTGGGTCAAGTTGGAGAGGAGGCTGACGGATCACCTCGGTATAAGGTCGTTACACACCGTTAGCGGCGGTTCGGTGGGTGGTGCCCAGGCCATGGAATGGGCCCTTGAATATCCGGATGCGGTAAGTAACGTACATATAATCGGCGCTTCCGACAAGTTGAGCGCCCAGGGTCTGGCCTTCAACGCGGTGGGCAGGTACGCTATCATGACGGACCCCAGGTTCAACCGCGGTAATTACTACGGTAAAGAACAACCCCTGGACGGCCTGTCCGTGGCCAGAAGGCTTGCGCATATAACATACCTATCCGATAAGGCCATGGAGAGGAAGTTCGGGAGGGTGCTGAAGAACGGAGAAAGACCGCGCTACGAGATCGTACCCGAGTTCGAGGTTGAAAGTTACCTCGACCATCAGGGTGAAAAATTCGTACGTAGGTTCGACGCCAACAGCTACATATACATCACCAAGGCCATGGACTACTACGACGCCTCGGCCCGGGGTAACGGTAACATACAAAAGGCCTTTGCAAACTGTAAATGCAGGTTCTTGCTCATATCCTTCACCAGCGACTGGCTCTACACGCCATATCAGATGAAGAGACTGGCAAAGGCACTGATGACCGGCGGTAAGAAGGTATCCTACGTAAATATCCCGTCCGATGCGGGGCACGATTCCTTCCTTACCGAGATAGACAATATGGGTGCGGTGGTGGATGCACATATGCATACGGACGGTGGTACTCGTGACTGAAAGATGGGACCACGAGGTGATATCCGAGCTCATACCCCGGGGCAGCAAGATCCTGGACCTCGGCTGCGGGACCGGTTCACTACTGGAAGTTCTTGTGAAGGATAAGGAAGTTGTAGGATACGGTGTGGACAAAGATTGGAAGAACGTAAAGGGCGCGGTATCCAGGGGACTTTCATCATTGAACATGGATATCGACGAGGATCTTGAGGACATACCTGAAGATTCCTTCGATCACGTTATACTCGAAAGGACACTACAGGAGGTCAGGCGCCCGGGGGAAGCCCTGAAGCAGTCTCTCAGGATAGGCAGGTACGCTATCGTTAGTTACCCCAACATCTCCTACTGGAGGATCGCCCAGTCGCTGGTGGCCCAGGGCAGGATGCCCGTTAACGTGGCGACCCCTTACTCGTGGCACGAGGGGAAGACGGTACACATGATATCCATACACGATTTTCTGGACTGGACGGAGGATAACAACGTGGAGATAATCGACGGGTACTGCCTGGTGGAAGGTGCGGTGGAGAAGTACAATACCACCCATGGAACAACGGCGAGTGAGGCACTCTTTGTACTATCGGAAAGGGGATAGATCAGCCGAAGAATACTTTGTGTATCGCCTTGAGAGCGCGCTCGACATCCCTGTCCTTGACGATGAAGTAGTAGGCCACCTTGGATGCCCCACCGGACAGCATCTCGACGTTTATCTCCTGATCGGCAACGGCTGAAAAAACCTTCGCCGCAAGTCCTTTTGTCTCAAGCAAACCCTCGCCAACCACCGCTATGAGTGCGATATCCTCCTCCACGGTCACATTACCGATTATATCACCTGCAAGTTTCCTTACCGCTCTAAGGCTTTCTTTCGAATCCTTCTCGTCCAACAGCAAGTTGATGCAGGTCTGAGAAGTGATGATGGAATAGATATTGATGCCCCGCTCAGATAGATTGTTCCCGATGTCCGATATTATACCCGGCTTGTATCCGACACCGGCCCCGAAGATCCTTAGTACCGATATCTTATCGTTGTAGGTAACGCTCTTTATCACCCCTTCACGCATGGTTGCCACGGAGTGTATCTTCGTACCCTCGGATTCGGGCTGGTATATGTTACGTATGTAAATAGGGATACCGGGTTCGTTGAGGGGTTCCACCGTTCGCGGGTGCAGTATGTGAGCGCCGAAATACGATAGTTCCGCGGCCTCGTAGTACGAAAGCTGTTCTATCCTTCGGGCTTCCTTAACCATCCCGGGGTCCGAGGTCATGAACCCGTCTACGTCCTTCCATATCTCCAAACGTTCTGCCCCCAGGGCGTTTGCGACCACCGCGGCGCTGTAGTCCGTTCCGTTGGGACCGAAGGTGGTTATCTTTCCCTCTTCGGTACATCCGAAATATCCCGTTATCACGGGTATCTTTCCGGCGTTGACCACGGGTAAAACCGAGTGCTGGAAGTTTTTCCTTACCAGGGGAAGGTCGGCCGTTGCGTTATCGGGATAATCATCTGTAAAAAGGCCTATCTTATCGGATTCCATGGCCACTGCCTCCTTACCGTGGTCGGTGATGATACCGGCCAGGAGTATCGCCGACAACCTTTCGCCGTAGGATAGTATGGTGGACCTGACGTTCTCGCTGAGTTCTTCGGTGTATGCGATCCCGTATAACAATCGCTCGAGTTTATCCAGGCGTAGATCGATGGACTCCAGGGTCCTTTCCCTTATGCGAGTATCTGATATGCACGTTTCCGCTATCTTGCTGTGTATTTCACGCAATGAAGCTATCACCTTGGGTACGCTCTTCTCGGTAAATATAGCCTTTTGGATACCGTTTCTGAGCATTTCGGTAACTCCGTACAGTGCCGATACCACCGGTATCTGGTTCTCCTCGCTGCAGATCATGGTTACCACACGTTGGAAGGTGTCTTTATCTCTCAGACAGTTACCTCCGATCTTCAGTACTTTCATGGCTAGCATATCCCCCTTTCCCTGAAGATGCCTTTTCTGAAGGCGTACTCGGCGTTGAGTATACTGGCTCCCGCGGCGCCCCTTACCGTATTGTGTACCAGCACCCAGAAGTTGACCATGTTATCCTCCTTCTTCCTCACACGGCCCACGGATACCGCCATCCCCGCGGCCCTATCGGGTTTTCCGGCGTTAACGTCCATGGCAGGCTGCGGCCTGTCCTCCTGTTCCATGAAGATTATCGGGCTTTCCGGTGCCGATGGTAACCTGAGTTCCTGTGCGGGCCCTCTGAAGTTCGACCATATATCTACGAGTTCTTGTACGTCCGCATCGCCGTCGAATTCAACGCTCACGTTCTCCAGATGCCCGTTGATCACCGGCACTCTCGCGCAACTCGCGTGTACCGGAGTTTCCAGTTCCCGTATGATTCCTTTTTCACGGTCGAACTTACCCAGTATCTTCTTCGTCTCGGCCTCCATGGCCTCTTCCTCGTTCCTTATGAAAGGTATAACATTCCCCAGTATGGCCAGGGACGGTACGCCGGTGAGCCCGGCACCGCTTAGTGCCTGGTAGGTGACCACGTTCACCGACCTTACACCGAGTTCAATGAGTGGGTTCAGGCCCATGGTAAGACCTGAGGCGGTACAGTTGGAGTTAGTGACTATGAATCCCTTTTGATAATCCTGGTGTTCTATTACATCTAGGTGCTCGCTGTTTATCTCGGGTACGAGTATGGGAACCTTTTCCTCCATACGGTTAGCCCGTGCGTTGGAGAAAACCGGTATCCCCTGTTCGGCCAGGGCATTTTCCACGTTCTTCGCCGGTGCCGAGGGAAGTGCCGAGAACACCATATCCACATCCTCCTTCTTTATATCTTCAGTGGTTGTTCTTTTGAGTTCGAGTTCCCTTACATAATCAGGCATCTCTTTACCCAGAGACCATTTAACGTACTCGCCGTACTTCATCCCTGCAGAGCGCTCGGATGAACTCAACATGACCAGTTCGAAATAGGGATGTTCGTCCAGCATCCTGACGAATTGTTGACCTACCATTCCCGTACTGCCGATTATGCCTGCTCTTATACGTTCCATTACTTGCTCACCTGATTTGGCCATTCTGAATATGATGTACATAAATAAAACTTTCGACTGGTGAATCTGCCTGTTGGGTATCCCCTACACCGTTTCTTATCACTGTGCCCGTGGACCGGGAACGAGACCAGCATTGCTGCCGGTATCAGCAGTAGATATCCCGGGAAGAATCCACTGGCTTCGACTTCGGGAAGCTCCTCCTGTTCACCCCTGTGCACTACAACCGTCAGTGAATCCGTGTCGGTATTGCCCCCGGCGTCTTCAACTGTTAATGAAACCGTGTACTCGCCGGCGTTGTTGAAGGTGAATGTGGGTGCGGAACCTAAAAGTTCCACCGTCCTCCCCCCCATCGTCATATGCCATCTGTAACGGATGATACCTATGTTGTCGTACGATTGCGAGGCATCGAAGCTAACCGTAGTACCAGGCTCCACGGTAACATCGTCACCCGCCTGCGCGTTGGGCGGCATGATGTCGATCACGTGCAGTGTGCGCTGATGAGTGTAATTTATGTTACCGAGATCGTCGGTTGCAACGATACGGTATTCCGGCACGGTGGAATTCACAGGTATATACAGCACGAATTACCACATGTCGTTTTGTGGGCCAACCGATGTGTTATGCATCTTGCAGTGGTCAAACCGGTACTCGATATGTACGGAAACATTGAAACCTGAATTTATCGTTATATCCGGCCGGTATAGTTCACCCGTTAACGGTTCTCCCGCTGTTAGGTCATGTATCTCGGGTGGTGGTATGGCTAGGGTTGCGAAGA
>JAFDTY010000059.1 GCA_019594055.1 Candidatus Haladaptatiplasma halalkaliphilum
ATCGAAAGATTTTCCTTACTTTTCCATTACTCCCTACGCGCGTAATGAAAAAATCCCACAAAATCGAAAGATTTTCCTTACTTTGTAATTTTTAAAAAAATGAAAAAAGGAAAGGGGTTTTTTGTCCGGAACCGGGATCACTACTTGTTACTCTTTCTATTGAGTAGATCCTTTATCCTGTCCTTGTAGAAGTACAATCCCACGGTTACACCGATAATGACGATAGGTACGATGATGTATCCTATGTATCTTCTCCAGGCAGGCGGGCTTACGGTAACACGGATCTCCAGTTCGTTGTCGTACTGCCAGAAACCGGGTTCCGTACCATCTGTGACGTTAACGGTCAGTCTAATGTCCCCGTCACTTTCAGGAGTCCAATCGAATTTGATCAGCCTGTATTCGCCCATGGGTATGACATGTTCCATTGATTCGTTGTCCATGGAATGATAGAACCTCGGTGTTATGGAGCGAATTACACCGTTAACCCTGAATGTGACCATCACGTTAGTAGCGTTGGCTGTACCGTAATTCGTAACGTTTGTGATCACCTTGACCTTCTTGTTCGGGACCAGATCTTCCGTCGAAAGTGTTATCTCGGTCACTTCCAGGTTCGCTGCCGGGCCCGGTGTGATTTCAACGTTACGGGATATATTGTGGTAGTTACCGGATTCATCGGTGGCATTGAGTGATATCCTGAAGGTCCCCACTTCCGGGAAGCTGATATCCTCCATGATCATATCATCCGTGCCGATATCAAGACCTGTGATCCACCACCAAACGGTAACCTCGCCCTGTACTTCGTCAAAGCCCGCGGGGTCGTATGAGAGTGATGCGTTGAGGGTGAATTCCTGCCCCCTTTGCAGCCTCAGTACCGTTATATTATCGCTCTCGTGCCTCTCGTCGTCGTACTTGACGGCGAATCTGGGTACAGGGTCGGTTACGTCAAGGACGGTGATCTCTATCGTCTCTATGTTCCAGTTCCCCAGTCTATCTGTGACATTGACGGAGACTTCGTAGGTACCGTAGAGGTCGAAAGAGTGTGTGACATTCATGCCCATGATATGTTCCGTTCCATCACTGAAGTTCCACTGGTAATCACGTATATCGCTTACATCGGTGAAATTGTAGGCGCTGAACGATACCGATTGCCTTTCGTCTACGGTGGTGTTATCCACCTCTATTTGCCCTGTGGGGCCGCTACCGTCTACTATTACGGTGGTATAGTTGGTGGCAGTTAAACCTCCTGTGTCGAGTACGGTAACTCCGAGTTCGAATTCACCTTCATCTTCGAATACATAAACTATCTCTGATCCGTACATTTGCAAGTTCACCCCGTTCAAAGACCACGAATAGTTCTCGCCGGGTTCATCGTACGGGTTCACGAATTCCGCGATACATGTGATGTTGACACCTTGTTTCACGATATAGGTGACATTATCCAGGTATGAATGGACACCTTCTTCTATAGTGACGAAGACTTCACCTTCTTCAACAGATCTAACATCGAAGGTCAGGTGAGCCATGCCTACACCAATACCGGGATCGATGCTGATTTCGGTATGTCCGGAAACAGCAACACCGGACGGTATAAATTCCTTATTCGAGGATATCCTCTTGAAACCCTGGGGCAGTGAAAGTTCGTACGAATAGTCCACCAAATTTCCCTGCACTACATCCTTGGATACGCTAAGGTCCATGAGAATACCGTCTTCGAGGTATATCTCTTCGTCGGTTGTGTAGCTCATTGTTGAAGTAACGGTCATGTTTATGGCAGTGGTTTCCGTTACGTCTCCCAGCAATTGATTGAGTTCCGAGAAGTCAGAAGAGTATGTTCCTAGGGTGTAGGATATTCCATCTACCTTGATGATGTTCTGGGTAGAAGGTATGTTCGCTTCTCTGTATTCGAGCCATTCCTTGAAGGCATCCAGCTCGGCCTCACTCAGCACCATATCACCGTTTCCCAGGGCCATGTCTATCTGCATCGCAAGATTGCCCAGGTACCAGTGATCCATGCCCATCATGCGGCTGTTAGCATGAAGATTGCGTTCCCTGTGGATATTGATGGTGTTCCATCCGCTAAAGGATATCTCCGTGACGATGGTTTCGTCCTCTGCAGGTTCAACGAACCTTCTTGCAAGACGTAGGTTGGTGGTACCTACTGTGATATCCGTGATGTACGGCATATAATCCCGGGCACTGACCACGAGGGTGTAATCTCCCGGTGTGGCGCCGATGTAGAAAAACGGACTGCCTTCCGGCATCGAGTTACGTAAGATCTTGTTATTGTCCCTGTTGATAAGGGTTACCTCCGATGGTGTTCTGACGGCCCTTTCTTCGCCATCTACAATGGTCCAGATATAGCCGCTTACCAGGGGTTGTTCGACGAGGGTTACATTCATGGTCATGTCCGAAGTAACTTCTTGATCGTAGGTTATGTTCGGAGCGTATCCCTTTGCTTCTATTATTATATCAAAAGTGCCTTCGTAAGCACGGATCTCGTAATATGCATGGGTGACGTTTTCTATCTCCACCAATTCGACATATGCCGTGGATCGGTAAAGATCGCCGTCAGACAGTGTGATGCTTGCATCGCCAACGGGCTCACCGTATGTATCGACCACAGTTCCGTTCAGTGTATAATCGAGGTTTTTCACGGTAACCTCTATGTCCCTGTAGACGGTTTCCTCGTGGGCGACTTCGAAGATATCCGTGCTGGCGCTCTGATATGCCTTCCTGGCACGGGTTTGCGAGGGCACCGATATCTCGTAAAAACCTACATCCATGTTGGTAAAGAGGAAGTAACCTCCCTGTGTATATGAAGTGATCACTTCATCCCTGGAGAGTTCTTTAAGTTGGACAGTGAATCCATCCGGTATTATACTACCATCATGGGCAGAGACCGTGCCCTCTATCGTTCCTTCAAGTCGTTCTTCCGCTCGTACATCCCAGTTCAGCACCATTAGACCCGATAGCACAATCAACAGTGCTATGAGGCAGGTGACTGACTTACCTGTTTTTTTTGGTTTCATATGTGGTTCCTCCATGGAACATAATACAGTATACTCGAATTAGATTTGCGCCTGCCATGAGGGCCCACCTATAAATATTTTTGCAGAAGATGACATGTTTTTTCAAAAGGAAAAATAGCAAAACTTATTTATTGCCAAATATATTGGGCTAAAAAAAGGAGATTATACATATGCCCTCCATAAATTGTACACTGAATAGAACTTTTTTGAAAGCAGATGCTGAAATATTATATGCCGATGCAGAAAGGGTCGGAGCACTGTTTTTGAACATAGATGTGGAACCGGGGACCATCGAAAGTGTTGAAAAAATTATTCCCAATGTAGTGCTTTTGATAGACTCAAGCGGTTCAATGATGTCCGAGAGAAAGCTCGAGATGGCAAAGGAGGCCGCCAAACAATTTATAAACGGATTGGACGATGTAAGCAATGTGAGTGTGATAACCTTTTCCGAGGTTTGCAAACTGGTATGCCGTGGTAAGGGAAAGAAGGAAGGAGCAAAGGAAAAAGGACTTCTGGACAAATTGCTCGATGGAAAGATGGTCACGCCCGATAAA
Organism: Candidatus Haladaptatiplasma halalkaliphilum; assembly: GCA_019594055.1. GTDB lineage: Archaea > Thermoplasmatota > Thermoplasmata > Halarchaeoplasmatales > Halarchaeoplasmataceae > Haladaptatiplasma > Haladaptatiplasma halalkaliphilum. The sequence continues at coordinate 3,584 of JAFDTY010000059.1, forward strand.
AGTGAGATGCTTGAATGCATCGACCGGATCGAAGCGAAGGGAGGAACGGCTCTTTTCACCGCACTGGAAAATGCAAAGGACGAGATATTGTCAACCAACGTGGAGTCCGAAAAAAGGATCGACCGTGTGATAGTCCTTTCCGACGGTCAACCCACAGTAGGACAGAGTTTGGTAGAGGACTTCAGAGATTTTGCTGAGCTGTTCGCCACGGAGAACATATCGATAACTTGCGGCGGCATAGGTGGAGATTACAACGAAGATATCCTTATAGCCCTGGCAGAGTACAGTAGAAAGGGTAAATGGAGGCACCTCAAGGATGCATCCGATATAACCGAACTGTTCAGATCCGAGGTAAAGAGTATCAGGGGGACGACTATGATAAAACCGGATATCATAATCAACCCCGTGAAGGGTTTCGAGCTGGGTGATATATACCAGGCGGAACCCGAGGTATCTCATGTGGAGGACATTCGCGTGGTCAACGGCAGTTATATAATACCCATCGGTGATCTTGTAGAGGGCGAAAAGCAAACCTATGTGGCACAGGTTTTTTATCCTTCCAGACCCGAAGGATCCTTCCGGATGGCCCAGATATCCGTATCCGATAAACAAACACAGGATATAATCATAAACTACACTACAGATAGGGATCAATTTATCTATGAAGATAACCGTCCGAGGCATCGTTTCCTCACCGCAAGAGCAAGCCTGATGGGCAGAGATGTCATCGACGGAGATTCCTCAAAGATGGATACCGTGATCAAGATGACCACCGAAGTGATTTCGGAAAGTATAGACGAGGATCTCGTCAACCGTGCTACCCGGATAAAAGAAACCATCATGGAAAAGGACACTGTAATCCTTACTGATGAAGAGAAAAAGGCTAAGAAAGGTACACTGTCCACCACTGTGATACTGGAGGATCGATAGAATGAAAGTATGTTCGTTATGTAATAAGGAATTTGACGACGAAAGAGACTATTGCGATTTTTGCGGCATCAAGTTGGATGTCGTGGAAAGTGAAGCCCAAGAGTATGCCGAAGAGCTCGATGAAAAAGAATCCCTCCATGAATCGGATGCCCTAGAGGAAATGCCCGAGGAAGAAGAACCCGAGAGCGAGGCCGTGGACGAGGAAGGCAATAGCTGCCCCGTCTGTGGTACGGTAAATCCCGACGCTGCCAAGTTCTGCATGAGTTGTGCTGCAAACCTGTCGGTACCTTTCGAAGAGATGCCGGGGAAGAATTTGAAACTCATACTACCCGGAGGCAAGGAACTCGAGTTCACGGGAGATAAGATGACCATAGGCCGAGAAGATTTCATGGGCCTTTTGTCAGATGAAAAACTCAGGTTCATCAGCAGAAAGAATAACCCCGAAAAACCAGATTCTTGCCACTTTACTATCATCTCCGATGGTAAAGAATTCTACGTTATAGACGAGAACAGCGGAAACAATACCGTATTGAGAGATGAGAATATAAGGGGCCAAGGCCAGAAACTATTGCATGATGGCGACGAGATCATACCTGCGGGCGAAGTATATGTCGGAGTCAAGATCGAATAAAACAGAACATGTTAGATGATGGGCACAACCCATAAAACCAGTGATATCCATGAAGTTAGAAGAAGGAATGAAGGTTACCGGAGAACGTGGGAACGCCTTACAAATAAAAAATAAACTGGGCGAAGGCGGCTTCGGATCGGTCTACTTTGCCGAATGCGGGGACGGGACCCCCTGCGTTGTCAAGGAGGCGAATATCTGGGATCACACAGGAGCTTACAGTACGTTCAAGGACATAATAGAGAAGAAATTGAGGATAGAGAGGGATATACTGGATAGAGTGGGTAAACATCCCCAGATACCCACATTACTCGACTTCGATAACAAACGTTCTCCACCATATATCGCCACTAGCTTCATCCAAGGCAAAACCTTCTATCAGCGGATGGAGATAGGTCCGAACAAATACACACCCTTGACTGAAGAACAGGCAAAAACGTACATTTTAAAGTTGATCAATGTGGTTGAATACCTGCATGGGTTGGACAAACCCGTGGTACATCGGGATATCAAACCGGCGAATATCATAACCCACGGCAACAGTCTTTCACTGATAGATTTTGGAAGCAGTGTTGCCGAATGGGACGGCCTGGACGTTTCCGGTAAAACGAGAATTTTCACGGTGGGTTACGGCGCTCCCGAACAGGAGAAGGGAAGAAGCGCCGTGGATATAAGGACAGACATTTACGGTATAGGGGCCACACTATTTTTTCTTCTCACCGGAAAGGACCTGAGGTATAACGATGATGTTTTTTATGCGCCCTATGATCTCAGACCACCGTCCGTTTTCAACAACAGCATCAGCAAGGAGTTGAGTGATATAGTCTTAAAGGCCACCGAGGTATTCCCTGAAGACCGTTTCCAATCCGTTACGGAAATGAAGTGTGCCATATCCGGGGAAAAGGTTGTTGGCCCGCAAAAGACCACACTTCAACTCGGTGGTGTCGGCCACTCACTGAACCTCAGACCGGGTCAACATATGTTGATAGGACGAAAGATCGGTTTGAAAGGGGCAAAAGAAACTAAAGAACTTTCCATTGCAAGTAATTATGTATCAGATATACATGCAAGGATAGAAAGGGATCGGTTCGGATACTGGGTGAAGGACATGTACAGCGTCAACGGAACCGCGGTTTACCTGCACGAAGAGGGGAAGTGGAAAAAACTTGAGAGAGGACAACGTTGGAAGATATATAACGGTGACAAGATATCCCTTGGATATGACGAAAAAAGAGGTCCGTGCATCGAATTACTCTTCAGAGATCCTGGGATATAGATAGAGGAGATATAAAATGGAAGTTGGAGCAAGAACGGACATCGGGCTTCGAAAATCGGTAAATGAGGATTCATACGAAGTATGGTTCACCACCATCGACGGGGTTGAAAGAGGCATCTTTGCGGTGGCAGACGGTGTAGGTGGCGAGGAGAAAGGCGAGATCGCCAGCAAAGAAGTACTTTCGGTGGTCTACAAGCATCTGTATCCCGTGGTTTCCGCACCTGAAAAGCCGAAGGAAAATTTCCTTGAGGAACTGCTGGACGAGGCAATCAAACAGGCAAATACAGATATCCTGACCATGGCCCACGAGCGAGGTATCGGCAAGATGGCCACCACCCTGACCATGGGTGTCGTGATAGGTAGTACGTTGATCGCTGCTAACGTGGGTGACAGCAGAACATGTGTATACCGTGATGATAAGCTCCATAAGGTAACCGTGGATCATTCCCTTATAGAACATCTTGTGGAACGAGGAAAACTGAATCGGGAGGATGTTGAGGTACCCCGAAGCGAACGTGCCAAGATGCATGAGAATATAGTAACCCGTGCTCTGGGTGATAAAGAACATGTGGATGTTGACATATTTCAGACCTATTTGTACAAAGGTGACCAGATACTATTTTGTTGCGACGGGCTCACCGACCTTGTGCCCACGGAGGATATAGTCGGTATAATGAAGGATTCGCCTTCGGCCAACGAATGCTGCATACGGCTTGTTCAGGAGGCAAACGATAAAGGTGGTAAGGATAACATCACCGTCATAGTCGCAAGGCCCGAATATCTGTCATCCGCGGATGAAGTGATGAAAGGAAAGACGGTAGTCAAGGAAGATCAAACAAGTAAAATCAAATAAAAAGAAAAAGGGGTTTTAGGGTAAGTGAGGTGGTCTATTCCTCGCCCCATATCTCGGTTCCACCGCTGAGGTCGTGCTCGCAGTTTGCACAGTATTCAGTGTCGGCCTCGTTCTTGGTTCCGCAGTTGGGACATCTGATCTGGTCTTCTTCGGGTTCTTCCTCTTCCACGAGAAAATCTTCTTCCTCAGGTTCCTCTTCGATTTCTTCCCCGAAGGGGAAACCACAGATCCAACATTCGGTGGAATCGGCCGGGTTCAACTCGCCGCACTCGGGGCATGCAATCTCCTGCACCTCTTCGATAGGCTCTTCTTCGTAATCCTCTTCGTAAACTTCCTCTTCGTCTTCGAAGTATTCCGTGTCGCCTTTCTTCGGCTGTTCAAGGGATTGTCTGTATCTTTTGGCCGCTCTCATCCATAAAAAGATCAGTACGATACCGATTAAGGTGACGACCGTGCCGCTACCGCCGAACATCTGGTCGTAGGGTCCGTAAACTTCCGGCGCATAATTCTCAAGGCCGAGGGGATTCCATTCAAGCTGGTTATGTAACCACGACATAAGTCCCATGCCAAGAGATCCGAAAAGAACCAAAAAGATACCGAAGTAGAGTTTGAATTTGCCCGGAGCTTCTTCTTCCCAGAAGTCACCCCAATCTTCGGACTCTTCACTCATGAATTCATCTTTTCCCATGAGTTCATCTTCTTCCCATACCTCATCTTCTTCTTCGAATCTTTGGCCGCATTCGGTACATTCCGTGGCATCGGCAGGAACAATCGCTCCGCAAGTGGGACATTCGGCGGCTTCGAATTCTTCTTCAAACTCTTCTGTAGCCATAGTATCAACTTGGTAGCAAAATGCTCAAGAGGTATTTAATACTTTTCATGAATAAATCGTGTATATCATATCAATTTCCTCTCGGTAATTTGCCCGATTTTTTCACATATCTCAGGCGGAGAGGACACCATCAAACCCCACCGCTGTGTCAGACGTTTTTGGAGTGCGAGTGCGATGGGGCTGAACCGTGAAAGGTCGTATAGGCGGTTGTTGTCAAGTATCTTTACTCCGGTCTGATTCAATCTGGGTTCTGACAGCTTGAGTTCGTAGTGAGGTACATCTACGATAACATGTTCCTGTGGTACACGCGCCTGAAAGGCGATCTCCTTTTCCAGTTTCTGTATCTCGCTCAATCTACCGATCTTTTCATGATCTATTCCCTTCGCATTGACCATCTCCTCCGGCTCCAAGGAAAAGCATCTTTTGTACAGTCGCCTGTACTTCAACCTTTGGACGATCTCTTTTGGGAAGCCCTCTCGTCGGTTCAAGTAAGAAAGGAGTTCCCAATCCGTCATCAAAAAAATCTTTTTTATGTCTTCATCCAGTGAATTTACCGCCTTTGCCAGCATCAACTCGGCTATACGAGCTGTCTTGTGCAGGTACACGGAGGAGAACATCAAACCCCTGGCAACCAGCATACCCTCCACCGCCGGTATGCCCCCTTTCGTTACTACCATATTGCCGTTGTGTATCTCGATTGTCTGCAGCAATCTTTCAAGGTCTATGACCCCGTGGAGTGCGCCGGTATTGTGGGAATCCCTGAGCAGATAATCCAGTTGGTCCACGTCCAAGGGCCCGTGTATCATCTGGTACAGGTATCTCTCGCTCCCGAAATATTTTTGGTTGTCGTGTACGCTAAAGTCCTCGAAGCTGATGGTATCATCTCCACCCTTCACAAGGTCGGCTACCATCTCCGGAGATATATCATGTTTTTCCAGTATCTCGGGTATGAGTGGTGTATCCCTTTCCTCGATGGCTCTTTTACCGGTGATGAACTCCTTTGTCACGTCCATATGGTCCATACCCGTGGAATGCTCTAGGATGGTTTCCAGGGTGTGGCTGAAGGGTGCGTGCCCGATGTCATGAAGGAGTGCGGCGGACATCACCAAGTTCATCTCATCTTCCTTCAGATCAAGATTGGTGGCCATCTTCTGCGCTACCCTGTATGCCCCTATGGAGTGTTCCAGTCGTGTGTGATTAGCCCCCGGAAAAACGAGTTTTGTCAAGCCCAGCTGCATGATGTTGTGCAAACGCTGCACCTCGGGGCATTCCAGAAGCTCCAGAAACGGTCCTTGGAACTTTACGCTGCCGTGTATCGTATCATGGATGGTCTTGTATCTCATGGAAGTCGAGTAAAGCTTTATGGGTATATAAGCATCCCGCAGGAAAAGTTCTATAGACCTTATGATGTTTGGTTAGAATGTGTTCAAGAGAGCAGACCACATACTCGAACGTAAGAAAAGGTTGTTCCATGAGAAGGAATTACACGTTGTTTCATTCAGATGGAAGGGTTTTACTCCCGTACTTGAAGCCTTTGACGACGGCGATATAACCGGAATAGACCTTGGGATACTGGACCTGAACGTTTCAAAGGAAAAAACCTGCGTGGGCAGCTTCGAAGAAGGTTATACGCCCTGCCCGGAGAATAGAGTGGTATCCCTTTTCAACCAATGCCAGGAATGCGCCTCATCATGGATACCCAAGCTCGAATGTATCTTCGAACCCTCGGGATGCGAAGGATGTCCCGGCGGATCTTGCCAGGAAGAACACACGGTATATCTGGCCTTCCACGACAGATACCCCAAGATAGGCATGACCCGTAAAGAGCGTATCAAGCAGCGGATGATAGAACAGGGTGCGGACGCTTATGCACTTCTAGCCACCCTGGAGAACAGACTGGAGGCCCGGGAAGAAGAGCGTTCCCTGAGTAAACGACTCGGTATATCCCAGAGGACCGCCGGTGATAAGATACTCCGGAGGATGTCCAGAAAGCTAGACCGTTCCGGGATCGTTACCGCATACGAGGGAGTGAAGAACAGAGTTTCCGTGGGCGAACTGAAGTTCCTGAGCGAATATCCATTATCTGAGCCACTTCGGGCAGTTCCCAGGCCGAGACCTACAGCCGGGATACACAGAGGTGTTATGGTAGGTATAAAGGGTAGATACCTTATATATGACAGTAGTGGTTTGCAGGCTCTGGACCTGTCCGATCTACCGGGAAGAAGGATGAGGTTGAGGTATTGAACTATACCGATCGTAAGATACCCTTGGCGGCAAGCAGTCCTGTGGCTGCGGCGTTCACTATATCGTGGGAAAGACCGGCACCGTCTCCTGCGGCATGAAGGTTGTTTACGGATGTTTCCATGTTCCTATCCACCTTTAAACGCTTGGCGTAGAATTTTATCTCCGGTCCGTACAGTAATGTGCTGTTGGAATCAACTCCCGGTATTATCCTGGCGAGTTTATCCAAGCCCTCTGTTATGTTGACAACGGTACGGTGAGGAAGTGCCATGGATATATCTCCGGGGGTTACCTCTTTTAGTGTGGGCTGGACGGGGTTGCGGTCCAAGCGCTCTCTCGTAGACCTCCTACCGCTCCTGATGTCACCCATCCTTTGAACTATGGGGATACCGCCTCCGATGGTGGTGGCCAGTTGGGCGATGGCCCTGCCGTATTTAGTGGTATCCTCCAAGGGTTCGGTCAGATGTGTTCTCACCAGCAGGGCGAAGTTGGTGTTCTCCGTCTGTATGTCCGTCCGGGAATGTCCGTTCACACCGATGAAACCGTGGTACGACTCCTTCACCACAAAACCCTGGTGGTTGGTACAGAACGTACGTATGAAATCATCATAACTCTTAGTGTACAGGTGGAATTTCGGGTCCCTGTTCACCTCGATAACGGGATCCATTATTATGCTGGGTACCTCCACCCTTACCCCGATATCTATGGGTGCGAACTCCGCCTTCAAACCACTTGAAACGATCATGCATTGGACCCAGTCCGTGCCCACCCTTCCCGGTGCGATCAATGTTCTGTTAGCCTTCAATCTGCTGTTACAGGTCAGTGTTACACCGACACAGCATTGGTCCTCGACCGTTAGTTCCTTTACCTCGGTATCCACGAGGAATTTAACACCCTTGGAAACCAGAGTATCCTTCAGGTTCTTGATGAGTACCGGCGCACGGTCCGAGCCTATATGCGACTGCACGATGGGATAGAATCTGGCGCCCACCGAGGCGGCTCTCCTCTTCAGTTGCTCTTCCTTTGCACTGTCACTTTTCTGCGGCGGGGGCATACCGTGTTGCGAGAGTATCTCCGCTACCTGGTTGACCAGGTTCCAGGCGTCTTCGTCGTTACCCGTATAATCCGTAAGGTTACCCCCTATGTCAGGCCTCAGGTTTACCGTGCCGTCGGAGAAGGCTCCCGCACCGCCCACTCCGCTCATTATGTCATGTTCGTCACGTTCCTCTATGTCCCTGCCCTTATCTATCACTAGCACACCGACACCCCTGGAGCTCAGCTCGTGAGCTGCGAACAGCCCCGCCGGGCCCGCCCCTACTATTATAACTTCATATTCCATACACGCCAACTCCGAAATCCATCATGATTAGTCGTTGAGCGTAATTAACCTTTTCCCCAAGCCCCGGGCCAGTCGTTCCGCTGCATGGGCTATCTTACCGTCCATATCTTCCTTTTCAAAGGGTTCCATGGTGAGTTCCAGGATATCCGCGCTCTCTTTGTACGACCACGTACCGGCTACACGGCCGTTACGAATGATGGTGGGTGAGATCCAGCCCGCCTGCCGGTATACTTTTTTGTAATGTTCGTGGTCGATGATCAGGCTTTTGTCTTTGTGGGCGAGAAGGTAGGTATCGAAATACGGTAACAACGAACTAAAATCGGTTTTTGGGCTCGTTAAGTATTCCAGGTCATCTTCCAGTATCCACATGATACGTTCTCCCACCTTGACCTGAGCCAGGCGTCCTCGGATATCGTCCATAAGTCCTTTTGCCGTTGATACCTTCAAACCGGACCAGTAGGCAAAATCATGGGGTGTGGCAGGACCGAATGCTCTCATGTACCTTATCAGCAGTTCCTTGAGGTGATCCTCCACCGTATCCCTTGTACGGGGGAGCCATTCATCGGTCCTGACGAATGTCACGTTGGCACCCCTGGGCGGTCCGAAGCATATGGAACCGTTGTAACATCCCAGACGTAGAAAGACACCCCATGGATGCCCGATCCATCCTCGGGTTCTACCGAAACGAGCGGATACTTCCCGGGCGATCTCTTCCTTTGTCAACGGCTCGCTGCCCAGCACATCCATGACTTCCTTAAGCATCGAATCTATCCTACGGTTCGGCAGCCCCTCTTTCACCAGATATTTGCGGTTGTTATACGAGAGTTTATCTCCGAAGGTTTTTGTGTATAAAGGTAGATCAGCCGAGGGTATCAGATGCAGAGTTCCCCGCATGCACCAGGTTTTTACCAGGGTTCTGTCTTCCCACAACGCCCTTTCGATATCATCTATCGTAACATCCTCGGTACGCACCAGCACGGACATGACGGCCGCCTTGAGCACCTGTGATTGTACGCCGCATACGTCCCTTACGCTCTCCACTATCCCTTTTGACGGCGCGGTTATGTGATTCCTTCCGCAGCGGAATCGAAGTACGGTTTCAGGTGTTAGGCTGTGCATGATTCATCAGTTGTGTGCAACCATTAATTGTTTTCGGGAGGCTGGGAGACATAGTAAACATTATTTAACAGATAATATGATAGATGCTTAATCGCTACAATAAAAGATGATATGAATATGAACAAAGATGATCATTATATATGGAAAAAGGAGAAGAAAATCGTAGTAACTGAAAATGGCGTTTCCAAAACTCATACGGAGATCATCTTTGGTATTACCCCTGAGCGTATAGAATATTTAGGGGATGATGGGTTCAAGGTGATAGATCTGGGTTCTATAATCAAGGTTTATCGTGGTGCCAATGTAGAGCCTAATATGTATCATATCGTTCTCGAAAACGGGAGAGATATCGAACTCCCAAAATGGCTCGATAATGAATACGAGGAATTTTGCGAAGTAATATCAAAACATGCGGGTTTGATCA
>JAFDTY010000022.1 GCA_019594055.1 Candidatus Haladaptatiplasma halalkaliphilum
GAAACCGATTATCGACTTTTTCTTTTCGAACTTACCAACCTGTTGAAAAACTGGCAAGCTGTTACCGTCCTTACCGGGGAGATACATCCTGGTGAAGCTTATCCTGCACAGATAACATATGCCGTCGACTCGGTGATCCTTCTCAACATGATCGAGGAGGAGGGTTACCGTAGAAAATACCTTGAAGTCCTCAAGATGAGGGGGACCGACCACATGTCCGGCAGACAGCCTCTGATAATCACTAAAGAGGATGGTGTCAATGTGTTAAAATCAAGATTCTGATAATCGCATAGGTGATCAGGGTGATAAAAAAAGCAGGTGTGATAGAGCTTAACGAAAGGGGTTTCGTTTTTATTTCAAATATAGTGGAAGATGTCTTTATTATGACTAAAGATCACACAAATTATATCGAGTGATAAGCCCCATTGGAAAATTTTTTAACCGACACCGGAGTTCGATGGTGGAATTCAAGATGTGGATAAGCTGGCTGGGATTTCTGATAGCTATCGCCGTGGTTCTTGTGGGTGCCAGATATCATCTTACATTGTCACTACTGGCAAGTGCCATCATACTCGGTCTGTTTACCCTCACCCCCCACGAGCTGTTGGGGCAGTTCTATGCCACATCGACATCCGCAGACACCTTGATACTCATACTCGCATTGGGTATTATACCCGTGATCGGTGGTATACTTCAGGTGAGCGGTAAACTGGATGATATAATCGGTAACCTTAGGGTCGGCAGGCGTATGTTCCTGGGTACAACACCGGCTCTTTTGGGCTTACTGCCCATACCCGGTGGCGCCCTTTTCTCGGCCCCCCTTGTAGACAAGGCGGGAGTGGGTGTGGATGAAAACCTGAAAACGGGTATCAACGTGTGGTTCAGGCACGTACTCTATTTTGTGTACCCCATATCCTACGCCTTGATCGTTCCCGCCGGGCTCGCCAATCTCTCCATCTATCGCATCATACTATTCCAGATACCCATATTCATCATGCTTGTGGCCCTGGGCTATTTTTTCCTCTTGAGGAAGGTGGACGGCGAGTTGGAATACGATTCTGAACTGGACCTGAGAAAGTTGATACTCCCGTTACTAGTGTTGATAGCGGCCCCGGTGCTGCATTTCGTACTGTATTACACATACGAATTCAGCATGGAAAATATATCCCTCCTCATGGCCGTTACCCTCAGCCTCGTACTTGCCATAGCCATCATCGGTGATTCGAAGGTCGATACCATCAAAAGTGCAATTATCGAGATGAAACCATGGAATTTCATGCTGCTCATCTTCTTCCTGTACCTATTCATAGGAGTATTCCTCTCATCCGGGGTGGGCGAGCTGATCGAAGGGTTGGCAATGCCTAGGATAGTTCTGATCATCGGCATGGGCTTCTTGCTGGGGCTGGCCACCGGAAGGATAATCGTACCGGCCACCATCATCATACCCATATACATGGAGACCTACGGCCTGGCCACCCTCCCCATACTCGTGTTTTCACTGATGTACCTTTCCGTATTCATGGGTTACGTACTTTCTCCCGTTCACCCCTGCATCAGCATTTCACTGAAGTATTTCAAAGGCAAGACCCATGATTTTATCAAGATCATGGCCCCCATGGTGGTCATATCCCTTTCCGTAGCCGCATGTTTGTTCCTGCTCTTCGTTTGATTCAAAACCCTTTAAGGTCTCCCCAGATGTACTTGTGCAGCTGCGGTAATACACGTACATCAAGCTCGTCATCCAGCACTTTATCGGCCAGAGTCGAGATATCAACACCCCACACCGGTTGGAAAATCACCTCGGCGAGAACCTCATTTGAACCCAATATCTTTGTGGCGAAAAAGTAATCCGCCCCGTGGGCAATAACGAATTTCAGCTGATCACATGAACGTAGTTTACCCAGATTGGCGTTCAACATCCTGTCTTCCATGCCCGATGAGGGTGTCTTGTAGTCCATGGATATCATCAGGTTCCTCTCGGCGAGTTTTGAGATGTCCAGTGAACCGTTGGTCTCTACGGAAACCCGGTACCCCTGTATACCGTCCAGAAGCTGGTACAGGTCCTTCTGAAGAAGTGGCTCCCCTCCGGTAATGCAGAGTCTATCGGTTGAATATTCACCGATCTTTCCATAGATATACTCCGGTGAAACTTCCTCGCCTTCCATCTCCCACGCGTATGACGTATCACACCAACTGCAGCGTAGATTGCAACCCCGGGTGCGCAGGAACACCGTGGGGCAACCTATGTCCTTCCCTTCGCCCTGCAACGAACGAAATATTTCGCATATGTGCATGGGCGTTGATCACACAGGTGGTATATAATATATAGTGCAGAAAAAAACTATTTAAAGATAAGTTTTAGTGATTATAGTTGAAGACCTTACTTTTTGTATGGAAGTGTCTTCAATCTATGTGTGGAAAGCGAAACTTTAGTCCTAAAAGTTTCGTTTTGCACTATAAAACTCAGCCTTTCTAGTAAGTGAAGTTTTACACACGCCTCTAAACGGAAAACGTAGAAATATGTAAATACATCCATGGTGATTAAAAGGAGGATTCTCATGTTCGACAAGATCCTTATAGCCATGGACAATTCGCCATTGATGAGGAACGCGATCCAGTACACGGCCAAGATGTTCCCCTACTCGGATTATCACATGATCAACGTGATCAACACCAGCGACCACAGCATACCCCATACACCCCTGATGCAGAAACATCTCAAGGCAATATCAAAAGAGGCATTGGAAAAGGGCAGGACCATCTTGAAGGTCATGGGTATCGAGGATGTGAAGCTGGCCATGCCCATGGGTACGCCTTCCAAGGAGATAATGAAGTACACCTACAAGCACGAGATAGACCTCATCGTCATGGCCACCCACTCCAAGGTGGGCGCCCAGAAGGTTCACATAGGTGAAACCGCCCTGAGCTCACTTGAGTTGACCCACATACCATCCTTGGTGTTCGCGTGCAAATGCAAACCCATCGTACCCAAGAAGATATTCAACCCCACCACATTCAGCACTTATTCCATCTATGCAACCGAGATAGCCCTGGATCTCGCAGCGCACTTCGATGCCAAGCTCACGGTGTACCACATCGGTAAAAACAACCCCGGGCCGCCTGAAAGAAGGATAAGGAAGAAGGCCGAAACCCGGAAGGTCGAGTACGAACTGGTCATGGCTAGGAACGCTTCAGACGAGGATATACTGGAGCAAACAAAGGCCCATGACTTCATGGTGGGAAGCAGGGGACGTGGCGGGTTGCTTTACAAATTCAGACATATCTTTCCCACCCTTGCACTCAGCACCCTTGAAAGAGAGTTGATCGCGGAAACCCAGATCCCCTTCCTTATGATAGGGGATTAAAAAGGGTGGGATAGTTGAATATCACTTTGATCGGTACCGTAACGATTTTTGCCTTGACCTATTACGGAGTGATAAGCAAGAATATCCACAGAACGGCTGCGGCGATGTCCGGAGCCGTTGCCATGATACTTTTCGGGCAGGTGATGGGTTTTTACAGCCCCGAAAGGGCTCTTTATTTCATAGATTTCAACACCATCGGCCTAATACTTGGTTTGATGATAATACACGGATTGCTGGGTGAAACCGGGTTTATCAGATATCTGGCGATTAAAACAGCCAAACTCTCCAAGGGGAGTTACTACAGACTAATGGCCCTTTTCATCCTGATAACCGCGTTCACATCAGCGTTATTGGATAACGTGACCACGGTTCTACTGGTGGTGCCCATAACGGTGATAATAGCCAATGAACTTGATATAAACCCCATACCATTTCTCATGGTCGTGATGATGTCTTCCAACATCGGGGGTACGTCCACATTGATAGGTGACCCTCCAAACATCATGATAGCCAGTGCCGCCAACATACGGTTCATAGATTACTTGATATATATCACACCCATCGTTTTGATCATACTCGTCACCATCATACTGGTTTTCGAGTTGATGTTCAAGGATGTCCTGGAAAGGGAGATGGGCGGGTTCGATAGATTGATGAAGATGGATGAAAGGGAGTGCATAACCAACCACCCTTTACTGTACAAATCGCTTTTCGTTCTACTGATAACCATAGCCCTTTTCATGGTACATCATATAGTGGGTATCGAGCCCTGGATAGTGGCTTTGCTGGGTGCGTCTCTTCTTCTGTTACTCTCAATGTCGGAGCCGGAGATAGCCCTGAGTCATGTTAGCTGGACCACACTGATCTTCTTCGCCGGACTTTTCGTACTTATAGGCGGCCTTTACGAGGCGGGCCTGATAGAAACAGCAGCCGAGTGGATACTGACCATGAGCAGTGGTAACCTGGCCCTGAGCATATTTATCGTACTCATGGCAAGCGGCATTTTTGCAATGATGGTGGGAAATGTTCCCGCGGTCATAACATTGATACCGGCGGTAAACATAATAATACTCGAAAGTGGGATGGGGACGGCATTTGCAGTGAATCCACTCTGGTGGGCATTGGCTCTTGGTGTAGGGCTAGGGGGAAACGGAACACTTTTCAGCTCCCCGGTCAATCTGATAGTCTCGAATATATCGGAAAAGATGGGGTACCCGCTATCCTTCAAAAAGTACACTAAGATCGGCCTGCCGATTACCGTTTTCACTCTGTTGCTGTCGTACCTACTGCTTTACGTGTTCTACATGATACTTTTGTAACCGTAGGCGGATACGACTCCGAGTTCCTCCTCTATCTCCAGAAGGCGATTGTATTTGGAGGTGCGTTCGCCCCTGGCGGGTGCTCCGGATTTTATCATTCCGCACGATAGTGCAACTGCAAGATCAGCTATATAATCGTCACTGGTCTCTCCGGACCGGTGTGAAACCATTATGCCGTAACCGTTGTTCATCGAGAGTGAGGCAGCATCCAGCGCTTCCGTCAACGTACCTATCTGGTTTACCTTCAAAAGTACCGAATTGCATACCCCTTCGCGAATACCCCTCTCTATTATACCGGGATTGCTGACGAAGATATCATCACCGATTATCCGGGTGGTGGTACCTATACGCTGTGTCACCTCCTTGAACCCCGGCCAGTCATCCTCCGCCAGCGGGTCTTCAAGTGATATCACGGGAAATTCTTCCACCAGCTTCTCGTAAAAATCCACCATCTCATGTGACTGGAGTACCTTGCCTCCGAAGTGATACCGTCCGTCGTTGTAGAACTCAGACGCCGCTGCATCTACCGCTATCATAACTTCATCCGTGTAACCCGCCTTGTCGATGGCATCGACTACGAGTTCGAAAGGTTCCACCGGGTCCTTCAAGGGCGGTGCGAAGCCACCCTCATCTCCCACGTTTATGGCAACGGGGCCGTACTTTTTCTTAAGCAATGAGCTGAGTTCGTGGTATACTTCCACCCCCATGCGCAACGCCTCTCGGAAATCGGGGGCACCCACAGGGGCTATCATGTGCTCCTGGATGTCAAGTTCGTTACCGGCGTGTTCGCCACCGTTTATCACGTTTAGGAAGGGTACGGGCAGTTTCACATCGTTTGCCCGTCCCAGATAGCGGTAGAGGGGAAGCTCCACCCCGTTGGCGGCGGCCCTTGAAACTGCCAGGGAAACCGCCAGTATCGCATTGGCACCGAGCTCGCCCTTGTTCTCGGTGCCGTCCAGCTCCAGCATGCACCTGTCCACGGCCCTTTGCTCACGTACGTCCATACCCAGCAATGCGGGACCTATCCGGTCATTCACATTTTCAACTGCCTTGAGCACACCCTTGCCCCGGTACCGATCCTTGTCCCCGTCCCTCAACTCCACTGCCTCACGGCTTCCCGTGGAGGCTCCTGAAGGCACGGCGGCGGAACCCGATGATATCCCGGTGATCACTTCTGCCCTTACCGTGGGGTTTCCCCTTGAATCCAGTATCTCTCTGGCCCTTACGTATTCTATATGGTACATGGTTTACACTCCTTTCTTAGGCTGATAACATCTACCGATATAAAGGTTGTTGGGGACTAGGGCGTCAAGGTTCTGGTATAATAATCAGCTTTTTCATTACCCAGATAGAGGTCTATATCTATGCGGTGGGGATCGTTGCCGTCGAATTCAAATTGAAATGTTACGATATCTGTGGTCCGGCCCTGGATAGTGAAAGTTTCATAGCCTTCGTCCACCAGACGGTCGCCCGGTCTCGTTACCAGCCATGTTAGGTTGCCTCTTCCGGTGGGCTCTCCCTGGTTACTTATGTAAACGCGAACGCTCAAACCGTTTTCGGTCTCCATGTAATATACGTTCTGTATGACCAGATGAGGTTCCTTCTCCGGACCGATGCGTCCGATCAGAACTGCGAAGACAACGGTCAACACGAGCAACAACGCTATGAACAGTACGAAGAACCACTCCGCACCGGTCAGTCCTTTTTCATCTCTCTTCATATTTTCTCCTCCTGAGCAATGTTACAGACAGCAGTATCAACACGACAACGACGAAGGATATGGAAGGGATTTCGTCGGCAAAGCCCCTGTCAGTTTCTTCTGCGGGTGGCGCGGGTTCTTCCACATCGGTATCCAATACACTGAGAGCCTGTCTGCCCTCGTAACTGAAGTAACCGTCCTCGTAGGTCCTGTAGGCGATGATGTACGTTCCGGTGGACAATCGAAGGTCGAATTCCACACGAAGTGTTTCATCCACCCCGATGGGGGCCACCGACTTCCGCCCTTCCTCCTTGAAGAGATTGTCCCTGGCCCCTCTTGACTCCATTATCAACCATTCGAGTTCCAGGTCTCCCGTTTCAGAATCACCGTTGTTCCTAAGGTCCACACGCACGGTAATGTTCACCTTGTCCTCGTATACATCTTGGAAAACGAATAGACCTCCCGCAGCCTCTATTTCAGGTCTCATGGTCCAGTCCCTGTACTTTGCGTAACCGTACCCGGCCATGACGGTGACCACAACGAGCATGGTGATGATAGTGATGATGAAAACCATCATCAGAGTCGAAGAGCGCTTGTCGGATCTTCTCTCCCAAAATCTTTCATCTTCTTTCTTCTCTGTCATGAGAGGACCTCTTCAGTATGTAAACAATTATGAGTATTAAAATTACCGGTATCATAATGTGTGGAAATTCGGGTACAGTAACGGTGTCCGGTTCTTCATGTTCCACGTCTTCCGGTCCCACGGTGATCCTCTGTCGCCCTTCGTAGCTGAAAAGGTCGTCCTCGTACACTCTGTAGACCATGATGTATTCACCCTCCCCGAGGGTTACATCAAAGCTCTCCCTTCGGTTTTCTTCCTGGTGTATACCCGTTAACCCCTTGCTTCCCGAAGTTATGAACCTGTTATCCATGGATGCGTCTTCTTCCATGACCAACCATTCAAGGGTCAGTGTACCGCTGTCACGTTTGCCCTGGTTGACCAGGGTCACATGCACGGTTATATCGGCCACTCCGGGTTCGCCGTTTCCGTGAAACTCGAACAATCCCTCTTCGACCCCGATTTGAGGACCCCTTTTCCACTCCTGCCAAGAGTAATAACCATAGGCACCCGTGATGATCACCACAGCCAGCATTATGATGGTGACCGCAACGAATCCGATGAATATATACTGGGACCGTTTATCGCCTTCGGTCTGCCAGACGGGACGTGTCATCTCTTTTTTATCCCGGTCAACCGAACCCTGCATAGACCGTAATAATGCTTGAAGTATATATATATTTGCAATCCCTGTTCCGGATACCGTATGACCGTCAACGGCCCTTTAGCTTGGCCAGTATACCCTTCCTCTTGAGATAGTACTTGTTGGCCCCCTTCACCCCCAGGAAGACGGATTCCACTTCCTTTATGCCCTCGTTCAATTGGATGAGCTGTTCGGATGTGGGACTCTTGTTAACGTCTATGCCGATCTTGGGAAGTTGTGTCTTCAGTACCGAATTGACGAAGTCCTCACCCCCCAGTTCAAGGTACAGCTGCGCCTTGAAAAGGTCGAGCACCTCCAGGTGGGATATCCCATCTTTCACACAGTAAAGCTCTTCGGTGTGATAGGTGGCCGGTTCCTGGTTAAGTGACAAAAGACCAAGATCATGGAAGGATTCGTTCACGTTATCTCCCGATTTTGCACTTGTGAAGAAGAATTTAGTACCGTATCTCTCGCTGAATGAAAGAAGTTCGGAACGATAGGTTCTGAACTCCGCTTCCTCGAGGTCCACAAGGTCTGATTTGTTGGCCATAAAGATCATGGGCGGTGTGTCTCCCAGAACCTCTTTAAGTATGGATATCCAGTAGGATTCGATGGACCTCAGGGTCTCGGGTCTTGTCAGGTCACACACTATCAATGCCCCCTTGGCGTCCTTCATGTTCCTTCTCTGGGTATGCTGGAAGCCCTGCTGGCCAATCAGGTCCACGATCAGCATATTGAGTGTTATTCCCCTGTCTTCGTATTCCAGCACCTTTTTCTTTATGCTGGCACCGATGGTAGCCTTGTACGACTCTGAAAAAGAATGATCGACATACTGTCTTACCAATGACGTCTTACCTACCGCATTGTCACCAAGCAAGACCACCTTGCTTTTGTATGTCCCCTTCATGTTCATCACTTTCCATAGTTGCATTGTTAAACGCACTTTCCCTTTTAAAGCCTTTGGGTAGGGTTTACCTTTAACTGCATTATCGCGCATACGGATAACGACCGAAAATGGTAATACCATGATAAAATATAGATAACCGTTGTGCATATACCGTTACGTGAAGGAAGAGAAAATCCTCGGAAAGTGGTTTTTCAGGCTCCTCGCCGCCGTTACCCTGCTGCTTTGGCTCATGGCCCTAAGGTACACCCAACCGGGACATCCCGAACCGTCACCTTTCTGGTACATGGGTGAGCTGCACTGGACATTCTGGCTCGGTATGATGTGCGCCGTGGCGACAGTGATACTTTCCATTAAACACGGTTGCAAAGAGCAGATAGTAGGCATCATGCTCCCGGTTCTGTACATCTACACTTTACCTTCACTGACACACGATATGGTGGTGGTATTCGACATCTACCATGTCATACCCCCGGTACTGAATATAATCGAGTCGGGAGTGATCGACCTTACCCGGACGGTGTTCCCCCTGTCCCATCTGTACTATGCATCTAACATCATGATCCTGGATATGGAGGCATTGAGCTATACACGGATGTATCCAACCATACTTGCATCGGTAATAGTTCTCGTTATCTACGGCATATCGAGACGGGTATGGGAAAAGGGTGCGGTGATCGCCCCCCTGGCCTTCGTCTCCCTCAACTGGTACATGGAATATCACATGGCCAGACAGGCCTATGGTCTTTTGATATGGTTGGTGTTCTGGGCCATCCTCTTTCTCTACCTTGAAACAAGGGACAAGAGATTGACGCCCCTTGCGGGAATTTTGCTGTTCTGCATAATACCCGCCCATCCCGGGATGATCATAATAACTACCCTGAATCTTTCCATCCTGGCTACCCTGGCCGCCGGCTCCTTTCTTACACGTAAAAGCTGGTATTATATCAAGCCCTCTGTGGTATTTCCCGTGGCCTTCATCTCCGGCCTCACCTTGGCATACTTCACCATGCCTGACATCAAACTATACCTTACCTCCATCTACGAAAGCACGATCGAAGGTGGTTTCCAGGGATTCTCCATGGGCGGTCCCGCCAGTGCCAGTGTCGAGTATGCAAGGGTGAACAACATCAGGATGGCCATGGGCGTAACACAGAGTGTGGTGGGGTTGACGGTGGTTTTGTTATACAGCAGGTTAAGAAGGGGTAGGGCCTTCTTCTTTTTGGCCTGGTTCCTGGGCTGTTACCTGTGGCTGGGCTATTCCCTTACCCACAACGGTTACCTTATAGAACGTGCCTTCCTCACCGCACTACTGCCCGCATCAGTGCTCATACCCCTGGTTTTCAAGCCGGGGATCATCAACCGACCCTTTTTACGCAAGGTATCGCAGGTGTCCGTTGCCGGGCTAATAGTGTTCTTTCTGCTTACCATACCGGTGACCAAGAATTCGGTCGACGCCTTTGAAACACCTTCCATGGAAGTATATCGGGCCGGAAGGTTCGCCCAGGAGCATATGCAGGGAAGGGTGAACGTGATGGACACCCACGAAGGCCTATTCAGGTATCTTGAGGCTACCGACGATTCCGCCGTTACATTTCGCTCCGGTCGTTCCGGTGTCCGGGACGAGTTCGAACTGGGCATGACATTCGGTTACCACATACCTTCAACCACCAACTACAGGGCGGATTACCTTATTTTCACAGATTATTTCAACAACTACATACTGGTTAGATATGACAATGCAACGGCCGTTGAGGAGATCCACGAGTACGAGAGGAATTTTGGTATGATATCCAACAGGGTCTTCGATGGGGGTAATGCCCGTTCTTACGCGAGAAATTAACCTTTTACCACAAATTTCTCCAGTATTTTCTCGTAGGCTATCGCCATATTATCCCAATCGTAGTTCCTTACCACCGAGGGGTCAACATCCACCTCGAAAGCCCGCTCCAGCTGTTCAATGAACTCACCGTTGTTGTTGTATGTAAGAACCCCTTTACCATCTCCGAACTCCGTCTCCACGGCCGGCATGTTCCTGCTGAGAACAGGTACGCCGCAGGCCAGGTACGAAAGGACCTTGCCACCCATGGTCAGGGTATTCATCCTCCATGGTTTCCTGGGATTCAAAGCCACGTCCATGGCGCTGATGTAGGGTGCGAGTTCGTGATAGGGTACCCTTCCGGTGAATATCACCCTACCGGTGAGAGCCTTTGTGTCCACCCTTTTTTTCAGATCCTCCGCGTAAGATGTGTGAAGGCCGGGGCCCACCACAAGAAGGGTGGCACCGGGATAGCGTTCCAGTACGGTCGGAAATACATCTATTATGTGCTCGAGATCGATCCAGGATTCAAGTGAACCCACGTAGCCGAGTACGGGGTAATCGAGGGCGTACCTTTTCCTTACGGGACGGGGATCGACCGGGCGCATGAGACCCGTATCCAACCCGTTTGGCACAACGGCAACCGGCGTGGATATACTGCTCCTTAGATATTCTCTGAATCCCGGGGTGGTCGTTATCACTCCCGACGCCCTTTCGAGGTTTACCCTGCATATCCAGGATGCTAACCCCCGGACTATCTGTTTCATGGGGGGTGAGAAGTATGACGCCGCACTCTCGGGATAAAGGTCCATGTAATCTACCACCGTGGGACTTCCCTGCATACTCGCGGCAAGTCCGGGTAATATATTTGCGGAAAGTAAAAGGTCGTAATCGGGTGAAATACGGCGAATTCGACGTGCGTATTCCACGAATTTTTGTGGGTAGTAAGACCTTACATCATGGGTGAAACCGTTGTCCATGGGTACGAGATTGCACCGGGTTTGACGGACTTCGTCTCTGAAGAGTTTGAAGTGACAGACATCGACCTCGTGCCTCAGAGCAAGCCTGTCGAAGATAAAATTCAAACGGTTCGGCACCGGATGCCCCGTCCAGTCGGTGGTCGGGATAACTAGTATCTTCATGGCAAAACCTCTTCAGGGTCTGTAATCGTCCCTGAACCAATCTACGGTTCGGGCAACCCCTTCCTCCATATCCACAACCGGATGGTATCCCAGTATATCAGCCGCCCTGGATATATCACAGTAACTTCTGAATATCTCCCCTGCCCTGGCCTCGGCGTATATTGCACGGGGAACATGAAATCCTTCTTCTTCCATGTACTTTCCCAGTATGGCGTACAGCTGGTTCACGCTGGTCTCGGTGCCCGTTCCCAGCTGAAAAAGCTGGTAAGTGGAAGGAAGGTCACGTGTTAGTGACAGGTACACCGCATTTGAAATATCATGGGTATGCACGAAATCCCTGGTCTGTTTTCCGTTACCGTATATCACGGGTGTCCTGCCGGCGATTATCTGCTTGATGAACAGGGAAACGACGGAGCCCTTGTGCCACGAATTTGGGCCGTAAACGTTGGAGAAGCGCAGTGCAACGGTTGAAAGGCCGTGGCTGCCTGCGTAGGCGCTGCAGTAGCCCTCCCCCGCCAGCTTGCTGGCACCGTAGGGAGAGAGTGGTTGGGGTATCTTCGACTCGTCAACGGGTTGTTCCTGGTCACCCAGGGGTGCCGCCGAGGAGGCGAAGACGAACCGTTTGATATCTTGGCCGAGGGCGGCTTCAAGTACGTTAATAGTTCCCATGATATTGACATCGGCATCCTCGAAAGGATTGTTCACCGACGATATAACATCCGTCTTTGCCGCAAGATGGACCACGTACTGGCATCCTTCGATGGATGTTGCCACTTCCGTACTGTCACGCACATCACCCGGGAAGAAATCTACACGGTCAGTGTCGTAATTTTCCAGCCGTTCAAGGTATTCGAGCTTGCCTTCGCTCAGATCGTCAAGAACATTGATGGCCCAGTTGCTGTGATCCAGCAGGTAACTCACAAGGTTGACACCGATGAACCCGCATCCTCCCGTTACAAGAACCCTGGTCATGTTCACCTCAGATGTCCAGTTTCCCCTCCTTCTTGAGCCTCTCTATCGCCTCGTCTTCCTTCTCCTTCAACTTCTTCTCGTCGTACAGTTCTTTCTTTACCGCAAGGTTCAACTCCTTCAACTCGTCCCTCCTCTTCTTGTTCTCGTCGGCCCGGGCTCGCTTCAGGCTGAGTACCTCCTCCTTCATCTCCATGGCCCTCTGATGGTAATAGTCCGCCCTCTCCCTTACCGCCAGGAATTTCTTATGCCATTCGTCGGATTCGCCGTTATATTCCGACATCTCCCTGAAATATTCGTTTATCTCCTGGTTGAATGCCTGTGATTCATTAGAATACTTTACTACCTGTTCATGCTCGGCGTCGGCCTTCTTGAAAAGCTCGTCTATCTTCTTGTCCAGGCTTCCGATCTCCTTGACTATGCTTTCCTGTTCCTTGAGGAGTTCTTCCTTCTCCTTGAGCTCGTACTCCAGAAGCTTTATCCTTTCTATCAGTTCTCTCTCTTTTGGTATGCTCATAGGTTTGGTCTGCTGCTCCATGTTTAGCATCTTTATCTCCGCATTCAGTTCCTCCACCCTTTGGGGCAGGTTATCCACAAGCTTTTCTCGCTTTTCCCTCTTGAACTCGATCAATTGCTTGGCCTTGGACTGGTACTCGTTTCTCTTCTTCTTGTGTTTCTTTGCCTTTTTGACCAGTTCATCGCGTTTCTTCTTCCTGTCTTCCAGTATCTTACGTACCTTGTTCTTCTTCTCGTTGACGCTGTCCCTTTCTTCCCTGAAGAATTTTGCCTCGTCGTTGAGCTCGTTTCTCCTGTCTATGAGTGAGCGAAATTTTTCCTCCGCGCCCATTATCTTTTTCCTGTCGACGCCTTCTTCATCTTCCATTGGCTATCACTCATGCTAATTCTGTATCGATAATAAGATTTTCCCCATTTTCGCCCTTGATAAATAAGTCCCTGCCCGCCTTCAATGCCTTCAAGTTCTCTTCCACATACCTTGAAGGTACTATCCTTCGGACGGAATCCTCGAGGGACACGTAATCCAGCTCATTCAAGACCGCCGAGAGGGCACCCAGTAGTACCATGTTCGCCGTTCTCGTGTTACCCAGCCTTTCCGCTATCTCACTGGCGGGTACACACACCGGTTCCATCCCTCCGGGTATATCATGTACCTGGGTGGAATCGACTATGAGGCAGCCGCACTCACTGGCAACCTGAGTCCATGTATCTAGTGTCTTCTGGTATTGTATCAGGAGGTAGTCGGGTGTATCTATGGTGAGCTCGTCCATGGGTTCCGTGTCGGCGATCACATCGGAAAATGATATGCCGCTCCTTACCGCGGCGGAATAGGAACGTGTCTGTACCACATGGTATCCCTGACCCATGGCCAGGGCGTCGGCGATTATCACACCCGCCAGTATCGTTCCCTGACCCGCCCAACCACCGAGCCTTATCTTGATCATCTCGGTGTGCCTCCCGCATGGGTTATATGTCGGTATATTTCATCAGTGAGCTCGGGGCCCTGGATATCCAAGAACCTTCCCACTGTTATCTTACCCTCTGAAGGTTCCTTGCTCGTATTATCCCTGTACCACTCCAGCATGTCGGCACCGGACATTTTCTCTGCCTTACCGGCTCTTACGGGGCACGGTGAGAGCACCTCGATAAACGATAATCCCTTTTTACACAATGCGTGTTCCAATTCCCTCGTAAGTTCCTTCATGTGATATGTGGTCCATCGAGCTACATGGCTGGCACCCGCGGCTATCGCCACTTTGGTGGCGTCTATACCCTGGAAGGGATTGCCATAGGGTGTTGTTACCGTGGGGCGGCCGAATTCAGTGGTTGGGCCCACCTGTCCGCCCGTCATGGCGTATAATCCGTTGTTGACCATGATCACAGTTATGTCGATGTTGCCTCGGCATGCATGTATAAGATGGTTTCCACCTATACCTATGCAGTCGCCGTCCCCCGAGACCACCATAACGTTCAGTTCCCTGTTACCCAGCTTCACACCCATCGCGTGGGGGATGGCGCGCCCGTGGGTGGTGTGAAAGGTATCCACCCTCCAGTAGGGTGAGGCGACCCAGGCGGCACAGCCTATTCCGCTGACCGCAACGATCTTTTCTCGTGGGATGCCGGATCCTTCCACCGCCCTCGATAGTCCGTTTAACAACATACCATCGCCGCATCCCGGGCAGAAGGTGGTTGGCTGATTCCGTATGTATTTCTCCCTGAGCTCTCTTCCGGTGATCATCCGACTACCTCCTTGATTCGCCTGTAGACCTGGTCGATGGTGGGTAACGAGTTAAGCCTGTCGTAGATGTGCATGTTCCCCGTTCCCACGTGTCGTTCAACCTCCATCCGGTATCCCCTGAGTGAGAGTTCCACCAGTAGTACCTCGGACTGGGAACCTATCTCCTTCAATCGCTCCCCGGGTCCGGGCCACATGACCTTCGGTCGGAAGAACCCCACCTTCATTCCCTTCTGTCGTGCCTTTTTTACCGCACCCCTGGCCGGTCGTGACATGGAACCGTAGGATATGACGACCAGTTC
This sequence comes from Candidatus Haladaptatiplasma halalkaliphilum, assembly GCA_019594055.1. Taxonomy (GTDB): domain Archaea; phylum Thermoplasmatota; class Thermoplasmata; order Halarchaeoplasmatales; family Halarchaeoplasmataceae; genus Haladaptatiplasma; species Haladaptatiplasma halalkaliphilum. The sequence continues at coordinate 15,033 of JAFDTY010000022.1, forward strand.
GGCATCATCAATATTCGACTCCTCCCAATCCTCTATCACCTTGCGGTTGTCGTCTATCTTCGCCTTGAGACGGCGGACAAGTCTGTCCTGGGTATGGTAGCCTGCGGTGTCCCTTGTACCGTCACCCCTGTGGGTCGAGCTGGTCACCAGCAGCTCCCTGCCATCGCCGAAGAGTGCCATGGGCGGTACATGGTCCTTATCCTCGGTATGGAAGAACTCGTTATCCCCCTCCCGGGGACGCTTTCTCTCGGCAAGTTCCAAATTTTCGGGTATGGTGAATCTTTCCCTGAGATGTCCTATACCGGCGTCTGCCAATAGGACCACCGGTGTACGGTAACTTTCGGCAAGGTTGAAAGCCTTGACGGTGAGATCGAACATCTCCTGCACCGAGTTGGGTGACAGGGCTATTATCTCGTAATCACCGTGGCTGCCGAAACGTGCCTGCATCACATCGCCGGTTCCCGGCTTGGTGGCCTGTCCCGTTGACGGCCCCGCCCTCTGAACATTTACTATCACACAGGGCGTTTCCGTCATGTATGCGAATCCCAGGTTCTCGGTCATGAGTGAAAAACCGGGCCCGCTGGTGCTGGTCATGGTCTTCAGTCCTGTCCAGGACGCCCCTATTATTGCCGCCATGCTGGCGATCTCGTCCTCCATCTGTATGAATCGTCCACCGGCTGCCGGTAACGATCTGGCCAGGTGATGCATTATCTCCGACGCGGGGGTTATGGGGTAACCGGCAAAGAAGCCGAGACCGGCTGCAAGGGCACCCTCGGCACACGCGACGTTACCTTCGTGGAAATATTCTCCCGGGTTCATCATCCCACCTCCACGACTATGGCAAAATCGGGACAGTACAGTTCGCATAATCTGCATGCTATGCAACCTTCGTCTTCCATGACCGCCGGGTAAAGGTTTCCGTAATGGTTGATGGCATCCGATTCACCGAGGACGTTCTTCGGGCAAAACCTTATGCATATACCACAACCCTTGCATAACCGCCTATCTATGTTGACTTTTATGGGCATTATACCAAGCGGGTTGAGATTGGGCTCGGATATAAATGTTTGCCGCCCCGCACCTATCGTGCACACCGTATCATCCATGGTGGTATGGTTATACAAAACCTACCACATAATAAGACCACAATATTTATTAGCAAAATTGATGATTTACGGTATAGAAATGGACGGGATAACATCATGACACGAAAAACCCTCACTTCGGGCATAGTGGCGCTGTTAGTCTGTGCGTTGTTGTTCGGAACCATGAATATATCCACTGAAACCGCCCGGGGAGCCGAGTATTGGAACTTCGAGGTAGTTGACAGTGACGGAGATGTAGGTAGTTTCAGTTCCATAGCCGTCGACGGTAATCGCCGTCCGCGTATCAGTTATTACGATAGAACTAACGGCAACCTGAAGTACGCCGCATGGACGGGAAGTTCATGGGCGATCGATACTGTGGATAGTGATGGTGATGTGGGCCTAAGCACATCCATAGCTTTGGACGGTACGGGAAATCCCCATATCAGCTATTATGATTTCACTAACAAAAACCTTAAGTATGCCAGATGGGGCGGCGGTATGTGGAACATAGAGACCGTGGACAGTGATGATGACGTTGGCTTTTATGTTTCCATGGTCCTAGATGGAAACGGGCGCCCGCATATGAGTTATTTAGATCACACCAACGTCAATCTAAAATACGCAAGATGGACGGGTAGTGAGTGGAGCATCGAGACCGTGGATAGTAACGGTGATGTGGGCATCTGCACATCCCTGGCCTTGGACAGTGGTGATAACCCACATATAAGCTATTATGACGGAAACTTTAACCTCAAGTACGCAAGATGGACCGGCAGCCAATGGAACATCGAGACCGTGGATTACATAAACGAGGGGGACCTGCCTAGAGGGATCTCCCTGGCGTTGGACAGTAGCGACAATCCCCATATAAGTTACTGCCATACACATCCTTTGTACGATCTCAAATATGCCCGATGGACAGGAACGGAGTGGATGATCGAAACCGTTGAAAGTGATATAACCGTCGGCGATGTATCGAGCATAGCTTTGGACGGGGCGGGAAATCCCCATATCACCTTTGGTCATATCAGCGCCATCGACACCCTCAGATATGCCAGGTGGACCGGAACGGAATGGAGGATAATAGAACCGGATACCAGCGGTGATTCAGTCGGTTCCGACTCGTCAATGACACTCGACAGTATGGGTAATGCATATATAAGTTACAGGGACCGCGGGAATCAGAACCTGAAGTTCGCTCGGTCCATGATCGAAGCCCCGGATGCGCCGGAAAATCTGCAAGCGGTTCCGGGTGATAGACAGGTATCACTTTCATGGGATGCTCCTTCGGACGACGGTGGCGCTAGTATAACCGGATACAATATTCACAGGGGTGAGTCCAGCGGAAATCTGAGTTATCTCGATAGTGTCAGCGGAGACACATTGTTGTATAACGATGTTGAGCTCACCAACGGCCAGACCTATTACTACATCGTATCTGCGGAGAACAGTGCAGGCGAAGGTGAGTTTTCGGAGGAGACTAACGCTATGCCGGTGGGACTACCCTCTGCACCTGGTAACTTGGCTACCGGTGCGGGTGACGAACAGATAACACTCACCTGGAACGCACCTGCGGACGACGGCGGCAGTGACATAACCGGATACCGTGTATACCGGGGAACCGTCAGCGGTGATCTAAGTTATCACTACGGCGTAGCAGGTGATATCTATACGTACACCGATACGGGTTTGATCAACGACCAGATTTATTATTATCAGGTGAGCGCTGTTAACAGTATCGGAGAGGGTGAACGTTCCCATGAGGTAAGTGTTACACCTTCTTCGGGTATTACCGTGCCTTCGGAACCGCTTGACCTCCAAGTGACACCGGGGGACGAACAGATAACTTTATCATGGGTTCAGCCGACGGACGACGGCGGTAGTGATATCACCGGATACAATATATACCGGGGAACCGTCAGCGGGAGTTTAAGCCTACATCAAAGTGTAAGCGGTTCCGCTACCTCGTATGTAGATACAGGTTTGACCAACAACCAGACCTATTATTACCGGGTGAGTGCTGTAAATGATGCGGGAGAGGGCCCCCGATCATCCCAGGCAAGTGCAACTCCCTTTTCCGAAGGCAATGGGGAACCTGATACTGACGACTCTGAAAAGGCATCTCTTTGGTCCTATTGGTGGATCTTCCTTATCATGATAATTTGTGTTGTACTTGTACTGGTGGTTGTTCTAACATCCAAGGGGAAAAAAGGTCACGTATCGGAACCCGTTTACGGTACACCTGAAGCACAACCCGCATATACTCCGCCGGAACAGGCACCTGCGGTAGTAAACGAATCCATCGCCGCCAAACTGGAGGAGCTCCGGGACATGAAGGACCGTGGTCTCATAACCGAGGAGGAATTCCAGAACAAGAAAAATGACCTTCTGGAAAGGTTGTAGGGCAAGGTTCGAGCGAAGCTGATGGTCTTCGGGAGGTACGGGCTAGCTTTCATCGTATGTGGAGAGCTAAACTGTCGATGTTTTGATATATTGAAAGTCACAACTCAACCGGGGTGTAAAAAATGTATCCGTGGATGTTGAGTTAGTAATCCAAATTCAGTCGGAATCCAAATACTAGGCCTATGATAGCTCCGATGCTCCACAATATATGGGATGTAATCGATCCGTGATGATAAATCAAATCCAAGAAAGAGAGGTATACGATAGATACGAATGCCAAATATAAAAATAAACCGAGTAGTAACCTATGACCGATATTACCCGAACGACTCTTTTGGATATGAAAAAGCCTGAAAGCTACAGCACCCAACAATCCGACGATAGAATATACGAATATCGAGATACCCATCATCACCAAGCTATGGTTTTCGTATTGAAACAATACGTAGGAAAATACTACAACACCAAATAAGACACCCAGAATCAAGTCGGTAACACTATGATATCTATCAGATTTTTTATAGTGTTCAGCTATCGTCGTTTCTTCCATCTGCAATATATTTTTGAATATCGAATATGTTTTTATCGAATAACCAAAAACGAAGCCACTTGATCCGACCCAGTAATACACCCACCACTCTAACACCGGGTAGTAGATAAGAACAGTGACTGTCAACAAAATAATGGAAAACGCCAGGCCGATAATAATTTCGTATTTTAACCCTATCTTAGATTCGGGGTTACCCCGGTCTAGTAGATAACCCGCCACCATTGCAGCAATCCATACTACGATCAAAAACAGGCTAATCATCATATTTCACCCTATCTGTCACTATCTTTTCTGAGAGATACCTGATTCTCTTTTCTTCTGTATAAATAATAAAATATCCTATGAACGCACCTAAAAAAACACTCAATATGATAAATGAAGAAACTTCACTAAAGCTCCTTAGCCCCATCAAATATGATATTAAATTTGTACTAGATAATATACCTGATAATGAACCACCCAAAATAAGTCCCATCACACAACGATCATAAGGAATTTCACCTTTTCTCATCTCTATTTTATGGATGAAATGCTTTACAGTTACAGTTGGTACGAAAATTGAGCCCCCCACTGTGACGAGCAATGTATTATGATATCTAGTGTTAGTAAAAAAAGAAGCTACACCTAACATACCCACGGTTAGGATCAAATACAATTGTAACCTCGTCACGTCTATCTTTGGACCCACCGAGTTGTAGCCGTCGTCGTAATCGCTTTCCACTTCATCTATCACTTCTTTTTCGAACATCTGCTATTTCATCTTCCATTAAGTCCTCATCGGTATCGCGTTCTTTATCCCTGAGCACAAAAAACAACAGTATTGATATCAGGATAACCAACAGGATCAGAACGGGAAGCCAATAGGTGTCTTCATGACCGTTGACCTCTTCGTACCGCTGCCATTGTAGGTGAGGGTAGCCGTGATTACGGTCTTCATCCATGGACCAGATATTCTCGAAGTCCCAGCCAGCTTCCTCGTATGTCCGTTTGTCCTTCATCTCCTCGGTGGATAACGATCGTACATTTTCCACTGTGCCGTTGTTCTGTCCTATCGCACTCTCCTGTCCCGAGATATCCTGTTCAACGAAGGAATGACCGACTTGCGCACCTTCTGGATTGTGACCTATCAGACCACCCGTGTTCACTTCTCCGGTAACATTTACCACTGCGTACGTATTGATTATAAAACCGCCGTTGTCGATATTTCCGACGAGACCGTTATTCCCAACCAGGCCACCCGTATCATAATTTCCACTCACGGTTCCGATGGCATAAGAATCGGATATGCTCCCACCCATATTCCACCCTACTAGTCCACCCACATTTTCGTGTCCGCTGATGTTTACCACAGCATACGAACCGGCCACGATGCATCCCCCCCACCATCCATGGTTATATCCCACCAGGCCGCCAACGTTCTCGTTTCCTCTAACTGTCCCCACAACATACGACTGGGAGACCGTACTGCTGATGCCATCGTTACGTCCCACCAGACCACCCACATTCTCAACACCAATAACATCGCCCTCAGCATACGAGTTGGAGACCGTACCCCTTCCCCACGCGCCATGGTTATACCCCACAAGACCACCTACAGATACATTTCCCGTTACATCACAATCGATAAGGCCTATGTTCGTCAACACTGCATCGCTTGCAAGGCCGAACAGACCGATGTTATTCATGTCGGGTCGGTTGATGTACAAACCGATTATAGTGTGATTTTTACCGTCCAATCTTCCCCTGAAATACGCTCTGGATCTTCCTACGGGTATCCATCCTGATGTCCCACGGTCGTTGAAGTACAGGTACCCATCAGTGTCCCGGTCAAGGTCATTGACCAGATGATAATTTCCACCCAAATCATATCGCATCCGATCAAGCTCGTGCCAGTTCGATATGGGAAGGGATTCAAGCTCACCCTGGTTCAGCAGAGGGTAGGTCTCGCCGTCAACTATGTTCCATCGGTATCTCCTGTTTCTCTCGTTCTCATCCGGAATATCTATGATTATCCAGTTGGCTGTGGCGAATGTATCAGTGTCCTTCATCTCTTCGGTGGATAACGATCGTACATTTTCCATTGTACCGTTGTTCTGTCCTATAGCTTCCGCATACTCCGTCGTCTGCCGATCGGAGAACGAATTACGGATTTTGCCGCCCAGGGGATTGTAACCGACCAGCCCGCCGACCTTTTCCTCTCCCGTTACGATACCGATAGCATAAGAGTTCTCCACGGTACTATTGTCTACCATGAAGTTGAGCCATATGTTGTTCCCCAAGAGGCCACCCACATATTCGATACCGCTCACGTTCCCGGTGGCATAGCTGTTTGCCAGTGTGTAATAATTGCTCCCCACAAGGCCGCCTACACTACTTTCACCATTCACATTTCCCGTTGCATAGGAGTTGTAGACCGTATGAGAATTTTCTCCAACCAATCCGCCTACATAAAGTTCACCCCTCACGCTACCTGAAGCACGGCAGTCGGATATCGTTCCACTGTTGTATCCCACGAGCCCGCCTATAAACCAGTCTCCGCTCACTTCTCCACTTGCAAACGAGTTCTCCACAGAAAAGCTGTTGCCCCCCAACAGACCACCTATGCTAGAAAAACCACTAACATTTCCCGTGGCATACGAGTTCTTAACATTACCCCAATTACTACCTATCAGTCCGCCTATAGTTGATTCTCCCCTCACATTACCGCTGGCATAGGAGGTCTTAACCTTGCCCCAATCGTTCCCTCCCACTAACCCGCCTACTGACTGCTCACCGTTAACATTACACGTAGCAGAAGAGTTATCAACTGTACCTTCCCCGTTTTTTCCCACTAGCCCACCTACACTTTGTTCACCCCTCACATTTCCGGCAGCTTGTGAGTTGAACACCGTGCCATCATTCCATCCCACGAGCCCACCTACATTATTGCCAGTACCACTCATGTTTCCCATAGCATACGAGTTCGACACACTGCCAGAATTCCATCCAATGAGCCCGCCAACATTATTGCCAGCACCGCTCATGCTTCCCATAGCATACGAGTTATCCACCGCACCACAGTTGTTTCCCACGAGTCCTCCCACATAATCGTTCCCGCTCACGTCTGCATCAATCAAACCTAAATCAAGAATCATACCATCATTTACATATGCGAACATTCCTACATGAGCGGCAAAGGGTATGTCGATATGCAGGTTAGATATGGTAAAGTTGTTACCGAAAAATTCCGCTGCAAGATATGGTACATACAGACCTGGTTCACCGGATAAGTCTATATCTGCTGCGAGACGGAACCTGTAACCCCCTCTGTCAGCAAAACCGAGCATGTCTCGTAAGCCATCTGTATCCTTTATCTCATAGTAATCATCAACAGGAACCAGGGTGTCGGCGTAATCCCCTATGTTGAGATATAAGCCATTATTAAACCAGTCCTCGTATTGTTCATTGAAAATTCCTCCTATGGTTATGTGATGCCCATGGTTTATCAGCACTGAATCAATGTTGTAAAAACTATTTGACACCGTGCCACCGTTATTTCCCACGAGTCCGCCTACATTCCGATGACCGCTCACGTTCCCCGTTGCATACGAGTCGGACACCGTGCCATACCAGTTCCCACCCATGAGCCCACCTACACTGCTTGCACCACTTACTGTTCCCGAGGCATACGAGTTGGACACTGTGCCCCCCCTGTTCCATCCCACGAGCCCAGCTACAAACCCGTCGCCGCTCACGTTTCCCGTAGCATAGGAGTTGGACACCATGCCTGTGTTGTACCCAACCAGCCCACCTACACTCGAACCTCCACTCACGTTTCCCATAGCATAGGAGTTTGAGACTGTGCCTGTGTTGTACCCAACCAGCCCGCCTACATTAGAAAAACCTCTCACCTCTCCATCGACTACACCCACATTGCGGACCTCACCCCCGGCACCGATATATCCAAAAAGTCCTATATTGACCTCCCTCAACCTTTGAATGTACAATCCGGTGATGGTGTGGTTGCGTCCATCGAGCGTACCGGTGAATGAGTTATCAATATCCCCTACCGGTTCAAAACCCAGCCAAGGGTTCCACTCCCTTGTCACCCTGGCATCTATATCGTTGGCCAGAGCATAGTGTGCGGCCAGATCGTTGCTCATGTTCTGCAAGTCATGCACATCATATACCATGTACGGATCGGCCCCGGTGCCTGTTCCGGCTGCGAACATCAACGGCAAAATATCCCCCTCGGTAGCATCCATGTCATCGACATATACGAAAAGCACGACGCCAATATTTATTAATAACAATATTAAAATGGCCGTGCTTATAGTCTTTTTTATTATCATATTATTTCTACCTCATTACTATTATTACTAACCTACAGGACTCCTACACGTGTAGGACTCGGTACGGTGTCGTTTTGGCGGATATAAACAAAAGAGGTTTCTGACAACACCAGGTTCATATCCGACAACTAAACAGTCTTCACCATAAGTCCCCCAACGTATAACAACTTCATAGTTAATAAGGTTGTCAAACCAATTTGTTACCCAAGTAAATTTAGAAGTTTTGGTGAATCTATGTTGGTTTTCGTCAAGTCCAGATTTTAAAGAAGGATTGATATATAGGTCAAGCCCTCCAATTGTAATAAGATATGCTACAATGGTGAATCTGACCCAATTACCGCTTTCCCTAATCACATATACATTGGCTGTTGCGGATGGGTTCTCTCCTGTAGGTGGTAGTTGTAGTGTTCCCATGTATAATGCTGGAAGCCCTCCACCACCGTTTATCAATGCAGGCGGCCCCCAGAAGGGCGGCCATCTACCGCTCGGATCCCTGAAGTTGATCGGGTCGTTCCCGCAGTACGCATACATGTTCGGCCCGTCCACCATGCCCAGCGGGTCCTGGCTCAGGAATCGTCCCTGGACCGATGAATACATCCGTGCGCGGTAGTAGTACTGCCCGGTCTCGTTGTCGAACC
>JAFDTY010000044.1 GCA_019594055.1 Candidatus Haladaptatiplasma halalkaliphilum
ATACTGGATGACATCCCACATAAAAGGCTCATCCGTCAAACACTAATTGTAAGGGTACAAGACATTGATCCTATCATCGAATTCCTGAATGAATACTCCGCAGAGATACACATTCGCATGATAAACCCCACTCGTGAGGACCGCAAAACTCTAGGGCTGCCGTTAGAATGATTTTGTCCCAAGGCCTGTATTTCCAATAGATTTATGTATATCCATACTTATATAGAGCGCAATGATACGGGCTGTCGATACGGCTTTTCAAGCAGAAGATGTGACTACGGAAAGCATTTGGAGTATCAATGCAGGTATGGTGTGTTGTATGCTATTGTTTATTTTCATTATCCTAATGGTAATCTTGTACCAAGAGAGAACTAAATCCAACAACACCTATGTCAAATGCCCTATCTGTCGAGGTGATGTGTCGCGATACAGTGGCGAGTGCATCCAGTGCGGCTACAATTACTATACCCGTTCGAAAACAACCCCCCCGCAACCCCGGAGACCTTACCATACCCGGGAGGATAAAAGGGGCGGCATAGAGGGACACATGGGTGATGTTGACCGAAAGATAAAGAAAAGCACGGAAAGTGTAGGCGCTCTCTTCGGTAAGAAACACGTTTGCAGCGATTGCCGTAACGAGCTAGTTTATAGGGAAGAGTACCAGAGCTGGTACTGTTATGAATGTCACACCTATAAATGAGCTAGTGTTTTACCCATTGCCTTGAAGAGCTCGTCCTCGGTCTCCTCAACCACGATACTACCTTTATAGATGGCCTCCCCGTCCCCCTCCTCCACGTGACCTATGACCTTTCCCAGGGGTGGTTTTACATCACGGGGGAAGGTTGCCACGAAACACCCGGAGGAGATCAACCGGTCAGGGTCAAGACCCAGACTCCTGCATATGGTAACGGTCTCTTCCCTATACACTATATCATCGTCAAGGACGAAGCGATTGCCTGAACAACGTGCCATCTCGTAAATGCACTGTAGCACACCTCCCTCGGTGGCATCGTGCATGGATGTGACCTCATTGGCCACCAGAAGAGCATCTTCCACCACACTTATCAGGTCGCGCCATCGAGAGGCACTTTTTACGGTCTCCTCGGGCACCCCTCTCTTCACCAGTTCATCACCTTGCTCGCAGGCTAATATCCAGGTTCCCTCTATACCCGCATCGCCTACCTGAACGATGGTGTCACCGGGCCGGGAGGTAGATGTGAAGACCGGTCTGTCCGTCAAGCCCATCGCCGTGGTGGTGCATAAAGGTCTGCTCAGATGGCTAACGAACTCGGTGTGTCCTCCGATTATCACCATCCCGAGGGCCTTTGCGGCACATAAAAAATCCTTCAGTATCCGGGATACTTCATCCCTGGTATAGTCCTCCGGGAACTGGATGGTGGGCAGGGCCCATCTAGGTCTGGCACCCGTAACGGCTATGTCATTGGCAGGTATGTTTATACCCAACCACCCCAGATTATAGTTGAAGACCTTACTTTTTGTATGGAAGTGTCTTCAATCTATGTGTGGAAAGCGAAACTTTAGTCCTAAAAGTTTCGTTTTGCACTAAAAATCCGCACCGGATATGGGGTCCGGATGAACCACAAGATATCTTTCCCCCAGGTCGATTACTGCGGCATCCTCACCGTACTCGGGACCCTTTACCACTGAGGGATCTTCGTAGGTTGAAGTGAAAAATATTTTCAGAAGGTCCTCGGGTAGTTTGGGCATGTTCTCACATTGTAAGGGGAACGCTCTTCATGGCCCTCTCCACATGCTCCGCCACATCACCGGCACCGCTTGAGATGAGGGATATGACCGACTTCCTGTAATTCTCGGCGACACCAGTTTTATTCCCGTTTTTTTCCTGTAGTTTTGCCATGGAGAAGTACACCAACCCAAGGGCGTAGGTCGCCCCCGAACGGTGATAGATGGTTATTGCCTTGTTGAAGTGTTTCTCGGCATCTTCGTCACGATCCAGCTTTGCAAGGGACTGGCCCAGGAAGGCATGGCTGTATGCCTCTTCATCCATCAGATCCAGGAAGTTGAATATCTCCCTTGCCGTCCCGGCACATGCGATGGCCTTTTCGTCCTCCCCCTTCTCCACGTAACATTCGGCCAGGGTGAGTAGTGCCATCCCCTTCAGATGTGTGTAACCGAATTGTTCACACGATTCCACCGCCTCGGTCAGGAACTCTTCGGCACCCTCCAATTCCCTTATCACTTTGTAGAATGAACCTATGTCGTGAAGTCCGCCCACCCTTTCATATGTCTCGTCTATGAGTCTCCATGACTTCATGCCCTTTTCGAGCAATTTCAAGGCCTCCTTCAGCGCACCCCTTTCCTTCTCCAGCTGGGCCGACAAAAGGTAAGAGGTGGTAAGAAGGGAATATGACTTCTGTTCTTCCAGCAATGTTATGGCCTTGTTAAGGTATTCCTTGGCCTTGGGATAGGTCCCCTTTCTACTGTATATGTAAGCCAATTTATGGTATATGTTGCCCAGGAGGGAGACACCCTTCTTTCCCAGTTTTTGTGCCTTCTTCGCCGCCTCCTCGTACTGTTCGAGGGCGGGGTTGTACTGCCTTTTGGCTTCCATCACCGCGGCCACGCCCATGTGAGCCCTGGTCACTATCTCGTCCTCACCACAGACCTCCAGGAGTTCGTTGTATGCCTCCAGTGCCTTGTCGTACCGGTGGATCGTACGCCGGGCCTCACCTTTCCAGAAGGTTACCGCTCCTCCTTCTCCTTTGATATCTATGTTGGCATCTATCTCATCTATGTCACGTATCAACTGCTCGCTGTAACCCGAACGTATTATATCCTCTCCAAAATCGTGCAGACCCTCTAGGAAACCCTCAAGATCTCCCGCTCTCACGGAGTGGTACAAAAATTCGACCTTTTCGTCAGGTGTCTTACCGGGCATGGTGTAATAATATTCCTCCGCAAAGGAGTGAAGGATCTCCATTTCCTCTTCCCACAGACGATAGGCGACCCTCTCGGCTACAAAATCGTGCAGTATCACCTTATCCCCCATGGTGGATGATATCAACGGTGTCTTCAGTAGTTCGTTGAAAAGATTTTTGTTCACCTCCCCAACGCTGAGAACGTTGGAGCGATCCACGGGCAGGCGGTGGATGGCCATGTAGGCGATGGCTATGAATTCTTCCGGGGTCAGTTTCCCCTCCAATATCACATCCAGTACCACCTCGCAACCTTCGTCCAAGCCGTAGGTCTTACCCAATTCCACGAACATAGGTTTTTTACATTCGTCGTATTCCAGCACAAGTCTGTGTATACCTCCTTTTTCCAGGGATCCCGGGATCTTCATATTCGGTTCTCCGGACATCACTACGGTCACGTGTTCCATGTTTTGAATGTTATCTATTATGTCGAAGATCAGTTCCAGTACCGTATCCTCCTTGTCTATATCTTCGATGATGATCACGGTATCCGACATGCATTCAAGGTCAAGGAGAAGTACCCTCAGGGCCTCCCTGAAACTGACCTGTTCGGATGCTTCAAGATATGCGTAAAGTTTGTGCTCCCCTGCCGAGGATAGGAAGTTGGCCAGGTCATACCACAGGTACCTCCGGGTATGCCACTTTCTTAGTTTGAAATAAAAAACGTTGCAGTCCGAGATGATCTCGTGGGCGAATTTGGAGATCAGTGAAGTTCTTCCGGTTCCGGGCTCGCCCTCCACCAACAAGAACTTGTCCTTCTTCGACCACCAGTCCTTCAACTCGTCATACCCGTCGGGTTCCACTACCGGGGGCTCGGATAGGTAGGGGAGATACGATATCTTGGGGGGTTCACGCTTTTTTTCATCCATGGCGAAGGTACCCCTCTCCCTAAGGAGGATTATGTCGAGCAAACTGTAATTGGTATGGTAATACATGTTGATGTCCTTTGCCAACACCTCCTTTTTATCACTGCCCTTTACTATGGAAACGGGGATAAGTGACATCTGATTCCTTATCTCCTTGGCCTTGTCCATGCCCTTTTCCGTGAGGAAATAAACCTTAAGACGCTGTTTCTTGCCTTTCACCCTGGTGGTTTCCTCGTATATGTAACCCTCCTCCAAAAGGTTTCTAACGGCATATGAAATAGTATTTTGCTTTGAACCCGTACGTTCCGCCATACCTTCCTGGGTCAATTCGACGGACTTGGGGTACCTGTCCCGAATGGGAAAGAACTCGAGAAGATTGACAAGTACTTTATCTTTGGTGGTGAATTCTTTCGACATCTATACAACCAAAATGCACAGGGGGTATAAGTAGATATTGATATATGACAATAGTGTTTAATAACAAGTGCTTTTGGGCAACCTTTATCTCCTACCGTCCACTACCGAATATGGATAACTTGGAAGAAAGAGCGAAAGAGATAGCAAAAAAGCTTTTTAAATGCAAAAAGGTACACATCGTATCACATATCGATGCCGACGGTATCACATCGGCTGGTATAGCCCTCCGGGCATTGAAGAGGGCGGGAAAGGAGGTGAGCTACGAATTCGTCAAACAGCTGGAAGGTGATGAGATCCAAAGGTTGAGGAGAGATAACCATGAGATGATATGGTTCACGGACCTCGGGAGCGGTCAGCTCCCTTCCCTTGCCGGGATTAACTGTGTGATAACGGACCATCACGAGCCCAGGGGTGAAGCCGGGGCACCCACGGGAGCCCGGAGGGGAAACATCCTCAGTTACTGCAATAGCGCCATCCTGGAACTCAACCCCCATCGGTACGGTCTTGACGGTTCCACCGAACTATCCGGCGCCGGCGCTACGTACCTGGTTGCCAGGGAACTCGGGGATAATAAGGACCTTTCGAAGTTGGCCATAATAGGGGCCGTGGGCGACCTTCAGGCGTCCAGGGAGGGAAGGCTGGTGGGTAAGAACAGGGATATATTAGCTGAGGCGACCAGCAGCGGGTACGTGGAGGTGAGGAAAGACGCCTCCTTCTACGGTCTTGAGAGCCGGCCATTGCAGAAATTACTTCAGTATGCCAGTGACCCACCGCTTCCGGGATTGTCAGGAGACGGAACGGCTTGCATGGACTTTCTTACCGAGTTGAACATACCTCTGAAGGTAAATGATGGGTGGAGGATGTGGTATCACCTCAGCAAGGATGAGAAGAGGAAGATACTGTCGGCCATAGGCAAAAGGATGCTGCAGCACGGCTACCCCCCCTCCTATGTGGAATCATTGGTGGGCGAGGTGTATACCTTTCCGGACGAGGAATGGGGTGGTATGGTCCATGAGGCGAAGGAATTTTCAACACTGCTCAATTCGTGCGGCCGTTACCGCAAGGGGGACATCGGGCTTGAGATATGCCTGGGTGACAGGGACGAGCACTACAAGAAGGCAATGAACCTGCTAAGAGGGCATCGACAGGTCCTTGTGGACTGCCTGAAGGTGGTAAAGGACACGGGTATCGAGAGGATGGAGAACCTCCAATACTTCCACGGTGAGGATCGTATCCCCGATACCGTTATAGGTACCGTGGTGGGCATGATACTGGGTTCGGGTGACATAGATGGCAGCCTACCGTTACTCGGCTTCGTGGAGTCGGTGGAAAAGGAAGGGCTCAAGGTATCGTCCAGGGGAACGAAGGAGATGGTGGATAAAGGCCTTGACCTGTCCGCAGTGATGTCGGAATGCTCCAGAAAACTGGGGGGCGAAGGGGGCGGGCACAACATCGCCGCCGGTGCATTCATACCCGAGGGTAGCGAGGAGGAATTTTTGGCCCTGGCCGACAGGATGATAAAGAGACAGTTCGGCTAGCCTTGGTCGAATATGGTGAACCTTTGCTTTTTTCGTTCCTCGCTACGCTCGTAACAAAAGCAAAGCGGAATCGGTTCAGATTGCGCGACTTTTTTCATATTGCCCTGCATAAAACTTGGGCCGTGATCACCTATAGATTTTTTTTCGGTGGTCGATAAGTGTTATCTGTATCCTTTTTTCCTGTTCAAGAATATCGGCTATCACCCTATGATCTCCGATCCGTAATCTATAATCGGTTCTTCCTGTCAATCTTTCGAAATAGCGATGTGGATTCGACTTAGTCGACATTATCTTATCCCAGATCCTTTTAGCCGTAACTTTCTCCGCTTTTTCTAAAAAATCCACCGCTCTGGGATCGAAAACCACTTCATACATTCAGAAACCGAGCCTTTTTCTTGCCTCTTCCTCGGTTACAAAATCTCCCCTTTTTATTCTTTCCCTCGCCTTCTCTATGGAAAAAATAGCCTCGTTGCTCAATTCAGGGTGCTCTTTGAGATTTTTTACGATGTAAACCATCTTCCGGATCACTTCGTCGTAACTCTCATTCTTATATTCCCTGAACTGATCCAACTCATGTTTGGTGTCCCTATGAACCTTAATTGTCGTAGCATCCACGTTTACCACATTATACCATGGTATACCAAAGTATTTATAGCTTTCGACAAAGTGCTAAGCCAAACATCCGTATAACGTTCGCTTGGCCCTTTCGGACAGAATGATAAAGAGACAGTTCGGCTAGCCTTGGTCCAGCAGATGCCTGAACCCGTCCTCATCGAGTACGGTGATCCCCAGTTTTTTTGCCTTATCCAGCTTGGAACCAGGCTTACTTCCCACCACCAGGTAATCAGTAGAACCGCTGATGCTGGAAGTTACCCTGCCACCGTACCTCTCTATCAACTGTGCCGCCTGGTCCCTGGTATATCCATCCAGGGAACCGGTGAGTACGAATTTTTTGCCTTCCAGAAGAGTCAGGACCTCATCCACCCCGACGTCCATCCTCACACCCGCCTCCTTCAGACGTTCTATCAACTCTATGTTACGCTCATCCTCCAGGAAGGAAACTATACTCTCGGCTATCTTGGGGCCTATCTCATGGATATCTTCCAGTTCGTTTTTGTCTGCTTCCATGATCCGATCCATCGTACCGTAATGTCGTGCGAGTATATCAGCGGACCGCTTTCCCACGTACTTGATGCCAAGGCCCTGGATAACCCTGGCCAGCCCCTGCTCTTTGCTTTCTTGTATGGCCTTGAGTATGTTTCTTGCGGACTTGTCAGCCATCCTCTCCACCGAGACCAGCTGGATCTTGCCCAACCGGTATATATCGGCTATGCTCCTCACCGCACCCTTATCCACCAGCTTACCCAATAACTTCGGTCCAAGGCCCTCGATGTCCATAGCATCCCGTGAGCCCCAGTACTCGAGACGTTCTTTCAACTGTGCCGGGCACTGGGCGTTGACGCACCTCCGGGCAACCTCTTCCTCAAGCCTCGCCGCCCTGGAGCCGCACACGGGGCACTCCCGGGGCATCTCGAATATCTTCTGGCTACCGTCTCTTTTTTCCGTAATTACCTTGACGACCTGGGGTATTATCTCGCCGGCCTTCTCCACCAACACTGTATCACCCACCCGCACGTCCTTACGTTCGATCTCATCCTCGTTGTGCAGGGAAGCCCGGGAAACCGTTGTTCCCGAGAGTTGTACGGGCTCGAGCATGGCCACCGGTGTTAACTTGCCGGTTCGGCCCACCTGTACATCTATATCGTTTATTACCGTAGTCTTCCGTACCGCAGGATACTTGTAGGCTATCGCCCAACGGGGATGTTTAGAGGTTGCACCCAGCCTTTCCTGCTGCTCCAGGTCGTTAACCTTGATAACGATACCGTCGATCTCGTAGTTCAGTTCGTCCTTTTTGTTTTCCCATAGGTCGATGTACTCCAATGCCTCCCGTATCCCCGATACCTTGGTCATATTCTCGCTGACCCTGAATCCCGCCTTTCTCAATTCATCCATGCATTCCCAGTGAGTTTTAAGTTCCACACCGGGATGATGGCTCAGATGGTACACGGATATGTCCAGGGGGCGTTGGGCCACCACTTTTGGGTCCTTCTGCCTTACCGTACCGGCAGCGGCGTTCCTGGGGTTAGCGAAGGGTTCTTCACCTTCCTTCAGCCGTTCTTCGTTCATGGCCTCGAATCCGTCCCTGGGCATGTACACCTCACCCCTGGCCTCTATGTTACTCAACACGGTTTGGTCGCTCAGTTTAAGGGGTATGCTGCGGATGGTCTTGAGATTGGCCGTGATATCTTCGCCCATCACCCCATCACCTCTGGTAGCGCCCCTTTGCAGTACCCTGTTTTCGTAGAGCAAGGCCACGCCGAGGCCGTCCATCTTCAACTCCATCACATATTCCACATCATCCACCCCCAAGAGCCTGCACACCCGCTCGTGGAACTCCCTCAATTCCCCATGGTTGTACGTATTATCCAGGCTGAGCATGGGTGTTTTATGTTCCACTGCCTGAAAACGTGCGGTATCCATGGGAGCGATACGTTGGGTGGGAGAATCGGAAGTGATCTGTTCGGGATACTTTTCCTCCAATGTTTTTAACTCAGCCATCAACATATCGTATTCGTGATCGTCGATCTCCGGATGATCTTCAACGTAGTATTTTCGGTCGTGATACCGTATCTCCTCTCTGAGCTCTGCGATCCGCTCTTTCGCTTCTTCCACAGATTCAACCATTTTTACGACCCTCCAGGAATTTCATCAACCCTTCGTAATGATAGGTATTGATAACGTCCTCACACTCCAACCATGCCCGTCGTGCAACACCGACACCGTACTTCATGAAATCCAGGTGCTGAATACCGTGGGCGTCGGTACCTATGGATATCTTTGCCCCCGCCTCCATTGCCTGTCGTGCGTCCAGAGAATCCAGGTCGAGGCGTACAGGGGACGCGTTGATCTCCAGTGCAACGCCGTGATCCACCGCTGCCGATATTATCTCGTTCATGTTCAACGCATAGGGTTCCCGCTCACCTATCTTCCTGCCCGTGGGGTGGGCGAAGATGTCTATGAGGCCGGTGCTGAAGGCTTCTTTTATCCGTGAGGTTTGCGTACTTGCATCCATTGCAAAGTTGGAGTGCACCGCACCCAGTACTATGTCCATCTCCTCCAAAACATGAGAGTCCATGTCCAGGCTGCCGTCCTTCTTTATGTCAACCTCTATACCGTTGAGTATCCTGACATCCGTGTTCTGCCGTACATGTTCGATCTCTTCCATACGCTCTTCCAGGTCATTTGCTGTTAGTCCGTTGGCGATGGTAAGGCCCTGGGAATGGTCGGTGATCGCGATATACTCATAGCCTCTGTTCTCCGCCTCACGTACCATCTCCTCCATGGTATTCCTACCGTCGCTCCAGTCTGAGTGCATCTGGAGATCTCCCTTGATGTCATCCGTGGTTACAAGGTCGGGTAACCTACCTTCCAGGGCTGCATCTATCTCACCGTGGTCCTCCCGCAACTCCGGTGGTATCCACGCCATCCCCATGGTTTCGTAGATAGCCTCTTCGGTCTCTCCGGCTACTTTCTCTTGGGAGTCCTTATCAAAAAGGCCGTATTCATTCAGTTTATAACCACTGTCTATGGCATGCTGTCTTAACCGTACGTTGTGTTCCTTGGAACCGGTGAAGTACTGCAGTGCGGCCCCGAAACTTTCACTGTCAACGACCCTTATATCCGCCTGGATACCGCCTATGAGACGTACACTTGTCTTTGTTTCACCCCTGGCCAGGACTTCCTCCACATGGGGGAATCCAACCAAGGCGTCCATTATTACCTCCGTATCTCCGGTGGCAAGTATGTCTATATCTCCGATGGTTTCCTGCCATCTCCTTAAACTGCCACAGGTTTCTATCCTGTCCGCATGGTCACGGACATACTGGATCATCTCATGTGCCAGGGGTATCATCTCGTGCATCAGATGCCTGCCGGATACCGCTTCCAGCATCCCGATACCCCGGAGTATCTTTTCCTCGGTTCTATCCCCGAAACCCTTCAGTTTGGAGATTTCACCTTTTTCCGCTTTTTCCCTCAACCCTTCCAGGTCTTCCACGCCCAGCTCGTCGTAGAGTTTCCTTGCCTTCTTTGGGCCTATATCGGGCACTCGCATAACATCTATGAGACCTTTCGGGGTCTCCTCGTAGAGTTTATCGAGATACTCCAGTTTACCGGTTTCGATCATCTCGATTATCTTATCCTCGATGGCCTTACCGACTCCTTCGATGTCCTGTAATCTATCTCCGTCGTAATATTCCGCAAGGTCCTCCTTCAAGGACTCTATGTTCCTGGCTGCACGGGTATATGCCCTGGGTTTGAAGGCGACCCCCTGGAGTTCAAGAAGGTCCGCTATCTCGTACAGGATGTCGGCGACCTTTTTGTTTATCATGTATCAGGGGAATAGGTTGACATTATTTTAAAGTTGGTGAATGGTCGGTTGTTTTGTTTATCGATGTCATTGCTCGCCTTCCTTCAAATAACCCAACCGTTCACGGATTACATTGTCTTCGTCGTCGCACATCTCAAGACCCAACTGGTAAATTTCCTCCGCCTTTTTGTGATCCTTGTGATCCGGGAGACCTTTAAGCGCATATATATCACCCCACCCCACGTAACCCCAAACGTCGTCAGGGTACTTGTTTATCAGGTCATTGAACAGTTTATCGGCGGTTTCAATATCTCCCGATCTGGCGTAGGACTCCGCTTCGGCCCGGAGCATGTTCACCATGATACGCTCGTCCGACTCGGGAAAAAGACGGCAGAATTCACTGCAATATTTGATACGCTTGTTGAAATAGGATACGTCGTCCACCCCGGCAACATACAGCTCCATCTCAAGATCCTGACACCAATTGTATAGATGCTGCGTTAATGTATTTCCCATATAGTGGTCCGCTTCCGATATGGAATCGATATGTCCGGGTACGATCACTTTCACCATCTCCCATACCCTTCCCCACCCTTCAATGCAATCTTCCAATCTTTCTTCCTCAAGAGCGGTGTAACCATCCTGCATCTCATCGTCGATCTTCTCGATGTTGAGCTTTTCCGGCAGGATCCGTTTCCACAACTCGTATATCGCAAGGGCTATGAAATCATCATCCAAGCCTTTCGCATGGTGGTCCTGAGTGTAATAATGATCCTTCGCCAATTGTATCGAGGATTTGTAATCTACCGCCTGTTTTTTAAATTCATCCACCGAAAAATGAACATTCAGTTCCTTCAATTTTCCGATTATGTTCTCAGTACTCATCCCAGCTACCTTTTTCAGCCCCCATGATTCCGATATGTACTCGTCCATCTTTTCCTTATCCAAAGGGTATCCGTACTCGCTCATGTGTTCTATGTATTTTTCAGGGTTGTCCTTGAATTCCTGGTCTATTCTAAGGATAGGGAGAATACCGATCGATGGCATGTCATCACGAGGTTCCGCTCCGGCCGATAATTTTTTCTTCAAACAACACCGTTTATATTTCTTGCCCGACCCGCACGGGCACGGTTCATTCCTTCCTATCTTTCGTGACATATCCTTTCACACCCTCCGGTGGATATGGGCGGTATGCCCAACAGAGCGAATGTGGGCGAAAGTTCACCCAAATATCTCATGTATTCTCTTTTTCCATTCATCTTCAAAAATCACCTGGAACTCGATGCCCTTCTCCCCGAATTCCGAGTTTATCTCTTTCCACTCCTTTTTACTTCCGATCTCGTTGCAAAGTTCAAATACATTTTTCTTGTAATCGGTATCCTCATTTTTTAGATGAATTCCTTTGGTTTCGATTACATAGATATCGTTGTAGTCGTTATCTTTCTGTTCCTCTTTCGTGGTGAAAACAAAATCGGGGTATATCTTGTTCTTTTTCCAACCCTGGATGTAATAATCTTGTCTCGACATATTCCTGTACCACCAAAGTAATTTTTCCTGTTCATCCAGATATATAGCCACATATTGTTCCAGTTGGTTCATATCATCTTCGGGAACGAATTCAAAAAGGCTTCTCTGTATCTGTGCGTTATCATCTCTGACGAGTCTTTTCAAGTTCTTTCGAACGGTAATTGATCTAGGAAGTTCGTATGCTCCTTTGTCTGAGAGTAGGAAGAAGTAAATCTTTTTCTTGGTAATCATATCTTTGAATATATTCTCGGCCAGCCGGTCTCTCTCCTTGATCAGAGTTTTCTTTAATTCTTCAATGATATAGACGATATTGTTTGCCACGATCTTTTTGTCCTTGTGCTTTTTAATAAGACTTCCAAGTACGTTATCGGCTATTTCATGCGCCACCCAAGGGTTTGGTATGACATCAATAATGTGCCTGGTGATGAAGAGAGTGTCAACATCAAATCCACCATTCAAGCTTGTACTATCACTGACTTGGATGACCTCTTCGATTTCTGAAGAAAGTCCCACTGTAAGTTCTTGTTCTTTAGTTTCCAGTGAAGATAATGTCAGATTCTTAACCGGTTCCACATCTATCTCGTTCCAGTTGATTTGGCTCAATATATCGATGTCAAAATGGACATCTCTCCATCTGTCTTCTTCCTGAATGACAAATTTTGGAAGGTATATCTTCCCTTCAAATTTCTGGAAGCTTTTTCTGTAGTGAATTTTTTGTTCTTTTGTTTCGTCTATTTCCCCATCGTCTTCCTTGAACGAAATTCTCTTGTAAATATCCCCCAACCCCTCTTCCTCGAAGCCTTTCTTTACACTGGCCAGTAGATCTTTTGCTTTCTGCCTGAAGCAGTACACATAGGATTCATCAAGTTCTGGTATTCTCGTTTTTCTTGCGAAGGGTTGACGCAATATTCTTCCCACAAGCTGGGTGATGCTCACTTGTGAACCTGGATTGGTGAGGATCGTCAGGATATACGCGAAAGCGCAATCCCAACCCTCTTGAAGAGCTTGTTTCGTTATGATGTACCTGATCTGGCAATCCTTGTCCATCAGGTCTATGCCCTCGATATCGTCCTTCTCACTACTTTTAATTGCTATCTCATCCGGAGAAATCTTGCATTGCTGGATGAGATATTCCTTGACATCCTCGGCGTGAATGTATTTTGAATGTCTCTGGTCCTTTCCGGTTCTTTCAACCTGAATGAGATTGATGGGCCTGATGTTTTCGCCGGTTGATGAATAATATTCTTTTGTCTTTTCTTCCAGAAAATTTCTTTTTTGGATGGATGCCAGCATCGCCTCTTTCCAATCGGTTGTGCTCTTGTTCACGATGTGCATATCCAACTTGATCATTTCTTCCCGGTTAAGTTCCTGGCCGCTGATGTTCACAAGTATGTTGGACCCTTTTGGAGGGGTTGCGGAGAGTTCCAGTATCAGGCATGGATTGAACCCCTCAATTGTGGATTTTGCGTTCGGGGTGTATGCCTTATGGCCTTCATCAATGATGATTATCGGCTGCAATATCCGAAGAACATTGCCGAGAGAGGTCTTTACGATCTTCGCCCCGAAAACGTCTTTTTCTTCGAAACAATCCAGATTCGGAAAGGCGTCCAGCAACCTTTTATTTTCTGTCCTGTCATCTTCAGGTGGAAAGAAATCCGTGTATCCGCCGCTGTCCCTGAATACCTTTAAGACTTCCTTGTTTTTCCTTGCGGCCGAAGGGAGCATCAACAGTAGCACAACAAGATTTTCTTCGATATCTTGTTTGGAGAATCTTTCGGTCTTCTCGACTATCTGGGTTCGACCTCCACTTGAAATATCCAGTACCTGTCTGTACGGATGTTCCCGGTTTTTCAGACTCTTCAGTGTCTGGCGATATATCTGTGTAGTGGGAACAACCCATAGGACCAATCCGGTTTGTCTTTTACGGTATATTTTATTGACCAGATCTATTGCGTGGCAGGCGATGAATGTTTTCCCTCCGCCGGTGGGTATTTTGATGTAAAAATTTGGTAGAGGTTTACCCAGGGCATTCTTTCGGGATATGTATTTACAGCCTATTGTTTTTTCCCAGGCCATCTTCGGGTAATCGATGGCAAATTCGGGGTCTGTCTGCGTAAGAGTGATATTTTTTAATCTGTATTCGTAAAGCGATTCGAGATATTTGAAAAGAACATCCAATGTCTTTTTTTGGTATTCTTTTAGCTCCATTATTACCCCTTTATCCTGTATATCTCGAAAGGCAGTTGGCAGAACTCGATACCCTTCAATCCATGCTTGTCGATGAACTCGCTGTCGCTCAGGTCAAGGAACTTCGCCGGAGCGAATACCAATCGTTTCTTTCCTGAGAATGGTTTCAGGGCCTTGGCGCGCTCTAGGGTCAGTGCGGTGTTCTTAAGGTATTCGAGATCCGGCTTGTAGAACAGATACACTTCATACGCCCTTGATTCGCCTATGAACTTGGTATCCTCGTCGATCTTAGAGGGATCGAATTCCTCACCGGTAGCAGTGTAGAATACGTATCTGGCCAATTCCTCGTAGCTGGGTAACTTATTACCTTCCAGAATGCTCTCCATCTCGATGGGATCTCCGAGTTCAAAGTAGGAGAAGGTGCCACCAAGCCCCTCTTTTAAATTTTTATCTTTGGCGTTCTTAACACCTTTGATGACTCTTCTGACTCTTTCAGCTGTGAGTTCATCGGCATAATCCTCGCATTCAACAAGGATGAATTTACGGTTTCCACCATCTTCTTTGTTTAGGTCTAAAACCGCATGGGCTGTTGTGCCAGAACCTGCGAAAGAATCAAGGATGACATCGTCATCATTTGTAGATAATTGAATAATTCGTTTAATTAATTTTACAGGTTTTGGCGTATCAAATGGTAATTTTATATCCGAAAATATCACTTTTAATTCTTGTTTTGCTTCTTGATTATGACCAACCTCATCATAAGTCCAAATAGAAAGGGGTACTATTCCTTCTTGAACTTCAGATAGGAACGTCTTTAAACGAGGAATATTTGATTGTTTTTTTCCAAACCAAATTCTATCATCAGCAATTAGTTTTTCGATACTCTCTTTTGATGTAGACCAACATCGTCCTTTTGTCGGATTAACGACTCTCCCACTTGGAGTAGTTATCGGAAAATCGTATTCTTCGTTGTAGGTTTTTACAGTTAAATCGCTTGATGCCCATAAACCACGAGGGTCATTATCGGGATTTGAGTAACGTTTATCATGTGATTCTGACCGTGGAAGGAGATTTCTAATCCAACCTTCTGTAGTGTCGCCCTCAATTTTATTTTTTGCATAACAAATGACAAAATCGTGGTTATCAGAAAAATATGTAGAATCATTTTGCGGAGAAAATTTTTTCTGCCATATAATATTACAAATAAAATTTCTTTCTTGAAAAACTTCATCCAATGTTATTCGTAACCTATGTTGTTCATTATCATCACAAGAGATGAAAATTACACCATCTTCGGATAAAAGTTCACGTAGCAATTTCAACCTCGGCATCATCATGCAGAGCCATTTGTCGTGTCGGGTAAGATCGTCTTTATCAACGACCTTGCCGAGCCAGTCCTTCATCATGGGGCTGTTTACATTATCGTTGTATGCCCATTTTTCATTGCCTGTGTTGTAGGGAGGATCGATATATATGCACTTGACCTTTCCGGCGTATGTTGGCAGTAGTGCCTTCAGAGCCTTCAGATTATCACCATGGATGATAAGATTATCGTTGAGGCTGACCTTTTCTGTCAGGCTCTTTTCTTTGACAGGAACCAACTGATGATACTTCACCGAAAGATGGTGGTTCTGGATTATGCTCTTACCCTTGAAGTTGATATTTACCATTGTTTCACCTGGCATCATGATTTTTCATGTATTTATACCACCTCTGAGGAGTGGTCAGTGAAAGTGCGTATAGGGTAATCGGATGGTCTCTTAAAAGTCTTTTGTTGTTCGCGTTATCATATTGGTGTAGGTACAAAACTAACAGTTTTGAGATCCGTTAGAGGCGAGGCCTCCACCTCACCACTACACAACCCATGTAAAGCGATTTGGCTCAGGAGTGTCATCTTATCCGGGACATGTATACCCTGGTGAGTTGTGTCTGTCCCAGTTCGGTCAACCATACTTCGTCCATGCTCAGAACACCGCATAAAGGACATTCGATGTCCTTCTCGAAACGCGGACGCTCTTCATTCGGGGGAAACGAGATCTTTCCCACATCGCAGTCAAAATTTATCTTGCATTTCTTACAATCGAAGTTGAGTTCAGTCATTTTATGCCCACCTTGAGGGTGCTGTTCATGATAAGTTCATTTTGCCTTAAAAATTCGCATCCATACCACCGGTAGCGGATAACAACAGGGTGATCGTTCACGGAACGAAGTATGAGTCTTACAGGATTCATGCTTGATCCCGACCCCGTTTCCACCGCTCCCACCACTCTTTGAATCTTTCTTCAGCGAAGGAGTTCACCGCCTCTATGTCCTCCTGTCTCTCGCATCCATCGTTCCATTCGTCCAACACCTGTGTGAAATGATCATACGGGGCGTCGACGCACCAATCAGCGAACTCCGTGGTCGCCTTTTCCTCGAATCTGTGGATACCGAGTAGTATCCCCATGCAATAGTTTCTGGCCTCTTCGTACATGGATAGTTTCCGGTATCTCCCCATCTCCTTCAGGAAGGGCTCGAGCTCGTTTTCGAACATCTCCCAGGCGTATTCGTTGGGGTCCACGTAACCGTACCTTGTTCCGCCAGAATTGTCCCACACGTCCTCGACACGGAGGGAATCCAGAAAGAAGAAGAGATC
>JAFDTY010000051.1 GCA_019594055.1 Candidatus Haladaptatiplasma halalkaliphilum
ATAAACGACGGTGTTTACAAGGCCTTGCTCTTCCTTGCCGCCATAGCTGTGATACACGCCACCGGCAAACGTAACCTCAACGAACTTGGCGGACTCGCCCACAGGATGCCGTACACCACGGTATTCTTCCTTCTCGGTGCACTGTCCATCGCCGGGGTACCGCCCCTATCGGGGTTCAGCTCCAAACTGCTCATATACCAGTCCGTTTACCTATACCACCCCCTCCTGGCCATAATCGCTTTGGTGGTTAGCATAGTTACCCTTGCCGTCATCTCCAAGGCATTCTTCAACGTCTTCCTCGGACCAGACCAGAAACAGACCAAGGGTGAGGTACCCGGTGGTATGTTGTTTGCCATGGGTATGCTTACGGTGGTACTGATAATATTCACACTCTTCCCCAACTATGTGGTGGCGGAGATAGTGGTACCGGCCATAAGGGGCCTGGGGGTGATACCATTATAGAGATAGTGCTGAGGGATATATGGAGTCCCCTGATGTTTATCCTGGTGATACTGATAATGACGGCCATCGCGTACGTGATATACCGGATGGGGAACCCCGCCTACAACCGTACGAGACTCAAGGGGCAGCCCTTCATATCGGGGAACGCACCTTTCAGGGATGTGGGCCGTATGCACGTGGGCGGTGACAACCTATTCTGGGGATTCACCAGGGCTTTGAACCGGTACTTCGAACCCCTGGTAAAGGGACACACTGGAATAATCAACGATTACGTCTACTGGTTCATAGTGACCATGGCGGTAATATTTGTGTATATTTACATAATGTTATGAAGTAGGTGATATCATGAAATTCACAAAAACCTTTGATAAGGCGCTCTGGGTATTTCACCTGAACAGTGGCTCATGCAACGGCTGCGACATAGAGATAGTTGCGGCGATAACACCACGTTACGACGTGGAACGATTCGGTATAAAATTGGTGGGCTCACCACGCCACGCCGATGTCCTGCTGTTCACCGGCCCGGTGACGAGAAAGATGAAGAGCAGGGTGCTGCGGGTCTACCACCAAACTCCCGATCCCAAGGTGGTGATGGTGATAGGCAACTGCGGTAGCACGACCGGTGTTTTCTACGACAGTTATGCCATAGAAGGACCCATAGATACACTGCTGCCCAAGGATGCCCACATAATCTATGTGAACGGCTGCCCCGTAAGACCGGAGAACATAATCAACGGTGTGAAGGAGGCTTGGCTGCATCTCGAAAAATTGAGAGGTGATAACAGATGATACCCGAGGATAGACTGCCCGTATCCATGGAAGACCTGGAGAAGTATTTCAAAAAACACCTTGGAGATGCCCTGACGGACTTCAAGAGAGAGGAGTTCAAGAAGGGGTTGAAAGGTAGGGCCATCAAGGTCATCTGGATGAAGGTGGACCGTGAAAAATTCCTGTTTGCCATAAAGACTATCGCAAATATCCAGATACCGCACCTTTCCGTGACATCGGGTTCGGACATGGGCGATTTCGTGGAACTGATATATCACTTTCACGTTAACTACGGCTATCCGGGGGAGGAAACTTCCATCAACCTCAAAGTACACTTGCCCAAAAGTGATCTGACCATACCCACTATCACAGATATGATCCCCGGTGCCTTAACAACCGAGCGCGAGAAGCAGGAATTTTTGGGTATCACCGTTCTGGGCATACCGGACTCTCGCCGACTGTGGCTGGACGAGAACTACCCGAAGGACAGATATCCCTGGAGATGGGACGAGACTGGAATGGAGGGATGTTCAAGGTACGTTCACGACCCGGCTGAGGCGACTCAGAAGCCCATATCCGAAAAACCTCGAGGAGGTGATAGAGATGAATAGCGATAACACCTACGAAGTACCCATCGGACCGATACATCCCGCATTAAAGGAACCCTTTCTCATCAAATTCAAGATAGACGGTGAGAGGATAGTTGGGGCAGAAGCGCATCCTGGTATGAACCATCGGGGTATAGAGTTCATGGGCATGCACAGGAATCCCTACAAGGTGATACCCCTGTCGGAGAGGATATGTGGTATATGCTCCATCGTACATCAACATATGTATGTCACCGCGGTGGAACACGCCGCCGGTATCGAACCCACCAACAGGGCAAGGTACATCAGGGTGATAATGGCCGAACTGGAGAGGATACATTCACACGTGCTCTGGGCGGGAGTTGCGGCCCACGAGATAGGCTTCGACACGCATCTGCATTTTACATGGATGATCCGCGAGAAGGTAATGGACCTGCTGGAGTACATAACGGGTAACAGGGTTAATTACGCTATGTGGACCTTCGGAGGGGTCAACCGGGACATACCCAAAAGGATGTACCCCAAGATAGAAGCCACATTGAAATATTACGAGGAGTTGTACGGCAAACTGGAGGAGATATTTTTGGGTGACCCCAGCATAAGGTTGAGGACCATCGGGGTCGGGGTGCTCACAAAGGAGGATGCGCTACGTTTGTGCGGCGTCGGACCAACTGTAAGGGCCTCCGGTGTACGAAAGGATGTGAGGATCGACCAGCCCTACGCCGCCTACGGTGATCTTGACTTGGAATATCAATTACCGTCTCTTTACGGGTACGGGGACACCGGAGACATATTCTCCAAGACCCTTGTAAGGTTGAAAGAACTGGTACAATCCATCGATATAATAAGACAGTGCCTTGATCAGATGCCCGACGAGAGCATCAACAGCGAGCCGAAGATGGCTGCCACCCTTAACAAGTTGAAGAAGGCCGACGGCGAGGGTATCGGACGCATCGAAGCCCCGCGGGGAGAGGCATTTCACTACGTACGCTTGAAGGGGGGAAAGGAGGAACTCGACTGCTGGAAGGTTCGTGCATCCACTTACAACAATCTGGCAACCTACGCGCCCATGTTCATGGGTGAGCAGATCGCCGACATACCGATCATCGCAGCATGCATAGACCCGTGCATAGGCTGCATGGACCGTGCCGAGATCGTCGATGTGAACACCGGTAAAAGACGGGAATACCATCACGAAGAACTTCACAGGCTGTCCGTCAAGAAAACCAGGGATCTGCTTGGAGGTGTTGAAAGATGAGTTGGAACGATCTCGCCTTACGGGTGGTCCTGGTGATTATCATACCGTTCGTAGGCATATTCCTGGGATTGCTTTACAAGGGTTTCGACAGGAAGATAACAGCCATGATGCAATCCCGTATAGGCCCACCGTGGAGGCAGCCCTTCAGGGACGTAAGCAAACTATTCATGAAGGAGAACATAATACCGGACAATGCGGTACCATGGATATTCAACGGTGCGCCCATCGCCGCCCTGGTAGCCGCCTTTGTTGCCCTGGTTTATCTCCCCCTGGGACCCTTCGAACCTGTGATGGAGGGCTACGGTGATCTTATCCTGGTGCTGTATCTGCTGGCCATACCGGCCGTGGCCATGGCATTTGGCGGTCTTGCTTCCGGTTCACCCTACGCAACTGTGGGTGCACAGCGCGAACTGGTACTCATGATGAGTTACGAGTTCCCCCTTGCCATAGCCGCCGTTACCATCGCATGGAGGTACGGCAGCTTCTCCCTCGGAGTCATATCTTCCGACCCGGTATGGAACCTTGTGGGTTCCATGGGTGCCATCGGACTGGTGCTCGTATTGACCACCATGGTCGCCGTGCTCCCGGGAGAATTGTCCAAGGTCCCCTTTGACCAGGCGGAGGCCGAAACCGAGCTGGCTGGTGGCATTCTGGTGGAATACAGCGGCAGGAACCTGGGTATATTCTACCTTGCTGAAGTTGTAAAGATGATAGTGGTGGGAACCCTTATGATCGCACTCTTCTTCCCCCATAACATATCCGATTGGTATTCCTTTGGTGGCCCGGAATTCGCAGGGCTCGTTGTCGCCGATACGTTGTTGGATGTGGGGTTCTTCCTCCTCAAGTTGCTGATCATCATATTCAGCTCGGTGTCCCTGATACGTGTTGCCTTTTCAAGGTTCCAGATAGACAGGGCCAGTTACTTTTACTGGGTGCCGATGACCATAATAGGCTTGCTGGGGACATTTTTAGTGGTCCTGGAAGGGGTAATATGAGGTGATAAAGAATGCCGACAACCACCATATACACACTGATAAAACAGCTATTTACCAAAAAAGCCACTAACCCCTTTCCCGTGAAGTACGCACCGAGCAATATGCATGGAGCGGCGGCACTCATAGGCTCCGGCAAGGTCAGGATCAATCCCCCTGTCAATATACCCAAGAATTTCCGTGGAAAGATGAGCTACGATAAGGACAGTTGCATCGGTTGCAAACTCTGTCTAAAGGTGTGCCCTTCCGAGGCACTTGCATTCAAGGATGACGTAAAAAAGGTCAAACATTACGTGTCCAGATGCACCTTTTGCGGGCAATGTGCGGATATCTGTCCAAAGGACTGCTTCGCGTTCACGGATGAATTTCTCATGGCGGGTACCGATAAGTATGCCGAGGAGATGGTCATCGATCCGTAGACTTTCTTTCAAGGACTGGTATCTGTTCCCATCGGTCGCTGTTGAGCAATGATATCACCCTATTCTTCGCCCGTTCCAAGGGGCTGGTAAGGCCTTCCTTCAACCCCATATTCAGGGGTTG
The DNA here is from genome assembly GCA_019594055.1 of Candidatus Haladaptatiplasma halalkaliphilum. Taxonomy (GTDB): domain Archaea; phylum Thermoplasmatota; class Thermoplasmata; order Halarchaeoplasmatales; family Halarchaeoplasmataceae; genus Haladaptatiplasma; species Haladaptatiplasma halalkaliphilum. Next base: position 4,608 of record JAFDTY010000051.1, read on the forward strand.
TATGCCTATCAACACCACACGTTCCACCTTTTCCTGTAAAAAATCCATCGCCAAAGACAGGGGTAGTGCATGGGTGCTCATGGTAAAAACCCCGAGCATGGACCTTGGGACTATGCGTATCTCACCGGGTTCGAGCCCCATGTTGGCGGCATCCACCATGATGACAAGGTCGAATTCATCCTCGTCCACCCGTATTATCTCGTTCTCTGGCATGGAACCGCAGTCCACCACTATCCAGTCGGGATGCTTGAATTCCCTGGCGATCTGCGCGCCCACACCGTCGTCGCCCCTTATGTCATTACCTACACCCAGGAGTAATCTTCTTGCCATCGTAACTGGTATGGAAAACCACTATAAATTATGTTTCCCCATGTTAGAAAAACATTTTAAACATAACGATATTACACTAAAGAGTATTCCATGGAAGAGATATTCGAGAAGTACAGGCGTTTGATGGAATTCGCTCCGGAAGAGGAAGTGGACGAGTACTCCATGAAACAGTTGGACCAGAAAATATACCGGTGGCATAACGCTGAAAGAGAATATCTTGTCAACCTGGAGTACTTTATCAACGGAAAAAGTTATTCGTCCATACTCGACGGATTATACAGTGAGCCGGATCTCCGTAAATTGAAAATACGATTCTTCAAACCGGACCTCAAGGGAAGATGGACATTCACCAGACCACCCAAGGAGTTGATGGAAAAGGATGGTAAAGGGGTATACAGGTACTTCGAGTACGACCCCACGAGATTGAACGGTTGGTCTTCCACGGGCAAGGTGATCAATGAGATGGTCATGGTAAGGGGATACCTCACTGATTTCTTCGTTCCAATGTCCATCAAAAGCAAGTCCAGGTACCACCACGCTCAGGAGATACCACGACAGCATGAACCAAGCTTGAAGAAACTCTCAACGCTATGGACTGATTTTCGCTGCGGAATACTCCCCTTCGGGATAAGACTTTGCCTGTACACTCCCGAGGAAAGGTTTTCCATAACCATCGACCCCATGATGAACAAGCTGATGCCACATCCCCTGTACAATGCCAATTATCATAACAGGGTTAGGCACTCACCCATAGATTATATGATCTTCGATGCCGTCCTTGCAAGCATAGATATGCCCACCCTGGGAAAAAAGGTATTCGAGTATGTATTCGAGTGCGGAGATACCACCGCCCCTGACGTGGCCCATGTATTCAACATCCAGACAAAGATAGCCGAGAACAATCTACAATCACTCATCAACAGGAACATGTTGAAGAATAGGAAGGAATATTACTATATAGATATGGACGAGATCAAAGATCAAGGGAAAAAAAAGAAAATGTGCAACAATACCTTACGTATCTGAACCCAGCACCCGTGGCGTAAATACACGTTCTTCCATTTTGATGTTCATCGATTTTTTAACAGGTCTCCTATGGTAAGCCCCGAACTTCCGTTTGAGCTCTTCGGGGCCACCTCCACTATGGCTTCCTTTAGCTCTATATTCAATGTATTCTCCAGTTTTCTTACCAGCTCGTCACTGGGGTGCAGTTCTCCCCGTTCCACTTTGGATATCACGGATTTTTTCTCGTTTACCATACTGGCTAGCTCCTCCTGGGTCCAACCGTTCTTTATCCTGGCCCCACTTATCCTCTCATGATAATCAAGGGCGAGTTCTTTTTCTTCTTTTGTGGTTCCGGAGGAGTACGGTCTGTTTTTCGCCCTGGTTATCCTAGCCAAAATGTCTTCCGTTGTGCTACCACCTTCGGATAGAAAGACCTCTTTTCCGTGTCTTTCACATGAAGGGCACACCTGAAGGGTTGTCCCCTCTACCTGGATTCTCTTTGCCTTTCCGGCCTGTTTTCCGCATAGTTCGCAGTTCATGTTATCCCCCTTGGTATTTACACCTAGTGTTATTGGAATATAAAATTTTTTATCCGATTCTTTCCTTTTACAAAATGAGTCAAAAAATCGTGTTTTTTCGGCGAAAGCTTTTATATCCCCACCATCATTACCTCCTAGATTAAAGCACACTCAAAAATAAAAGAAAAAGTGATATCATGGCTTCGAAGAAAAAGGCAAATACGGAAGCTGGTGATTGGTTCGACGAACTTGACGCCGAGCTGGAGGAGAAGACAGTAGAGGTAATCAAGGATCTAGGTGAGAAGGAAACCAAGTTGGCCGAGCTCAACAGAGAATTCATCAAGGATTTTTGGAGGATATGGATACGCTTCGAAAAGTTAAATGTCCATTTCAACATAAGGCCGGATAAAAGTTCCTTCGCCCAATTTAAAAAATTCCCTGACGAATGGGATTTCAAAGAGGACTTTAATTTCAGTAAAGTGGACTCCATTGAACTCATGGATAAAACCCAGATAGACGAACGCACCGGCGACACACTTGTGCTTGAGTATTACACTGAGAATGATGAGATAAAGGTAGGTCTGTTCTTCGAATTCTGTGAAGGGGAAACCTATTACAAGTACAGCGGTTGGAAACGTATATTCGCACGTTACCAACTGTTCAAGAGTGATTTTCCGGTTAGCTCAAAGCAACTTGACGCGTATCACTCTATCCTGAAGGACTGTGTCAAGGTATGGTACGAATCGCATCTCAAACGGGATCGCTCCTTGTTAATAGACTACATAAAGGATAATTACGAGAAGGTCGAGGAGTACCCCGAGTAAACAAAAACCATTCCACTTTCACTCTTTTCAACCACCTCCCCCGACAACCATTAAATAGTTGGCTGACTTTGGGTTGGTTACAAATCGAAAAACAGAAGCGTGAAAACATGAACGAAAAAGAACTCGCGCCCCACATCGAAGACATAAACCGGGCGCTGAAAGGAAAAGTAAATAGCGAACAGATCGAAGAGGAACTGCAGAAATTCAGAAGTGAATACCGCATTTCCCTGGGAGATGCCAAGAGGGCCATCGTGAAAAAATTCGGCGGAGACCCCCTAGAATTGTACCTGAATCCCGAAAAGAAGATAAACGAGATAAGGGGTGACGAAAGGAGCCTTGATATCAAGGCGAGGATACTATCGCTCCAGGACAAGGAGATAGAGATAGAGGGAAAACCTAAGACCATCTTCTACGGTATACTAGGCGATGACACGGGAACGGTACCCTTCACCTTGTGGGAAGCCAAATCCTTGGACCTTGAGAAGGGCGATACCGTACACCTGAAGAACGCCTATGCCAACACATGGAATGACCAGCCACAGGTGAACGTGGGTTCCATGGCGGGCATATGCATACTGGATGACCATGAGGTACCACCTTTTGAAAGGGAGCCGCAGCAGTGCATGGTAAAGGATATACGGGAGGGCATGAGGAATCTCGTGGTCACAGGAAGGATCCTCTCCCTTGAAAAGAAGTCATTCCAGACGGATGACGGTGAGAAGGACCTTTTCTCCGGCGTGCTTGGTGACGAATCCGGCAAGATACAGTTCAGTGCATGGCATGACTTCCGGCTAGAAACCCAACAGGTGATCAGGGTAACGGGAGGTTATGTAAGATCATGGAGAGGTATACCTCAGCTCAATTTCGATGACAGTGCCGAGGTAGAGACCCTCGACGACTCGGAGATACCGTCATCGGACGTGTTGAAGGACAGTTCCAACATGACCATATCCCAGCTGGCCCGCAGGGGCGGAGCGGTGGACGCTATCGTGGACGCCGTTGTAATAGACATAAAGACCGGGAGCGGACTCATATTCAGATGCCCCGAATGCAATCGTGTTGTGCAAAAAGGCGCTTGCAGGATACACGGAAAGGTCGATGGCGAGGCCGATCTAAGGGTCAAGGGCATCCTCGACGATGGAACGGGAGCCCTAACCATGATAATGACCCGGGAGCTCACGGAGGAGGTCCTGGGCTACGATCTCGACAGGGCTAAGGAACTGGCAAGGGACAGGATGGACCAGGACATCATCAAGGACGAGCTGGAAGAACTCATGATCGCACAGCCCATGCGGATAAGAGGAAACGTCACAAGTGACGAATACGGCCTCATGCTGGTGGCTACGGAGGTCAAGTTCAAGAGGATCGACGTTGAAGCGGAAGCCCGGAGACTCCTGGACGAGGTGAGCGTGTGAACCACACGCCTCACCCGTTCTTTATATATGAAAAGGTGGCTATAAGATGAGCATGATGAGAAGAGAAGTTGCATGGCGTATATTCGCAGACGAGCTGAACAATTCCTCACTTGAAACCAGTGGGGATGACGAGAGGTCTCCCTCCTACATCATAAGCCCTCTGGGTGCCAAGGTCAACAGGGTCTATGCCGTGGGTGTGCTGACGGAAGTGGACAACAGGGGAACCCCCGAGGAACCCCTGTGGCACGGAAGGGTCTCCGACCCCACGGGGACATTTTTCATCTCCGCGGGACGCTACCAACCCGAGGCGGCTACCGCCCTGAGCAACATCGAACCCCCAAAATTCGTCACCGTGGTGGGAAAGACAAGCACCTACAGACCCGATGACGACACCATGCTGATATCCATACGGGCCGAGCTTGTGAAAGAGGTTACCGAGGAACAGAGGGACTACTGGATACTGGAGGCGGCCAGAGGTTTGAAGACACGCCTTGAGGCCATGGCCGAGGCATCCAAGATGGAAGAAGTCTCCGTCCGGGAGCTGACGGCTTTGGGATACGATCCAACCCTTGCAGAGGGGATAAAAAAGGCCGCGGAACACTACCAAACCCACGGATTGGAACGATACTGGAGCATGATGGGGGATGCCCTGCGTTACGTACTGCCCGAGTACGAGCAAGCCGATACCTTTGACCGGCCCGCAGAGGCTGCGGATGAAGGGCTGACGGACAGGGTACTCGATGTGATTCGAGAACTTGAAGAGGAAACGGATGAAGACGGTGTAAGCTACGAGACGGTCAGAGATGCAGTGATTACAAGAGAGGGCATATCCATGTCCGAATTCGATGAGATAATATCTCGGTTGAGAAGGCACGGTAAGCTCCTGGAGCCCGCATTGGGGCAGATCAAGAGCGCCTACTGAACCTTTTTTTCTTCTCCCTCTGTATCGAGATCGCCTCCGACAGGTCCACCTCTCCCTCGACAACCTTCTTGGCCAGTGCCTTTGAGATGGTTATCTCACCGTCACTTTTTATCCTACTTCTCCTCTGCATCTCACGCTTTTCCCCCTCCGTTGCCTCGACCACGAAATCCCCTAGGGCCACTTCGCCCTTGCTGAGGGCGATGGTGACAGCGGCGTCGAGATCCGGTGCCACACCGGTTTTGGTGGTGTTCTCCTCGTTGACTATCTCCATCAACACGGGCAAGCCCCTGAGAGCGTTTATTGTTCGATTTCTGTTGGTGGGATCACCATGACCTATCCTTACCATCATCCTCTGGAAGTCGTAACCGTTCATGAAACGTTCCACCATATCCCTTACCGCCTCGGGTGATTCCGCGTAGGCGGTTTCCAGGGTGACCCCGTCGCCTATCAGTGCCACACCGGGTTCATATCCTGGGTCCACGCCCACCACCATCTGCTGGTACGAAGCCTTCTTTGATATCGCGGAAAGGGCCTTTCTGACACCCTGCCTGAGGTCCTCCGAAACCGCTATCACGTTATCGAAATGTATGGCTTCGGTCTCCAATGACGTGGTGATAACCACGCCCACATGGGGTGGGATGGGGTCCCTGGGAGAGAGGCTGATGAAGGGTATGTCCCTTTGTTTGAGCTCCTTGACCATGTCATAGTAGAACTGGAAGTTGTCCGTTACAACGGCGATTATCTTCACGGACCATACAGTGCCCTGAACCCTTATAATATTTTAGTAAAAAAGGAGAAAAAAGAAGGGTTTGGGTTCTATAAAGGAGGGGCCAACTCGATATGTCCGCTATCCATGAGTATCTTGGTCTGCTTCCTGCTTTTGAGGATTATTGTTTCCGCAATATCTCGAAGTTCGTCTTCGGATAGCTTCAACCGGGCAAGACCCTGCTCGATGGCCTTCATGCCCACCCTTACCGCCTGTCTTATGTAAACCTCGGTGTTATCCATAGTGGGCACAAGATAATCCTCGTGTATACCCTGTTCCTCTGCAACCTCGGCTATTGCGTATGCCGCCTCTATGTGCATCTCGTCCGATATGGTGGTGGCCCTTACGTCAAGGGTACCCCTGAATATCCCCGGAAAGCCTATGGAGTTGTTCACCTGATTGGGGAAATCCGAGCGACCGGTGCCCACTACGCGTACGCCTGCTTCCTTCGCCTCCCAGGGCCATATCTCCGGTATGGGATTCGCCTCGGCAAAGAGGATGGCGTCGTCGTTCATCCCGGCCAACCACTCCTTTTTGATGGTGTCCGGACCGGGTTTTGAAGCTGCTACCACCACGTCCTTTTCGGCTATTAGTTCCGGGAGTCCGCCTTCCTGCTTTTCACTGTTGGTCTTTCTGGCAAACTCCCATTTCATGGGATCATCGTCCTTGTCGAGGTCTTCGCGGCCTTCGTAGAGCATGCCCCTGGAGTCGCACAGATAGAGGTTTTTACCGGGTACGCCGGCCTTGAGCAATGTCCTTGCAAGGCAGATGTTAGCCGCCCCCGATCCGATCAAACCTATCTTCACCTCATGGAGTTCCTTGCCCACTACCTTCAAGCCGTTGATTATACCCGCTAGCGTTATGGCGGCTGTTCCCTGCTGGTCGTCGTGCCAGACAGGGATATCTAGCTCTTCCCTAAGCCGGTCCAGTACGTAAAAGCACTTGGGTTTGGAGATATCTTCCAGATTTATCCCTCCGAAGGAGGGGGCTATCCACTTCACCGCCTGTATTATATCGTCGGCGTCGTGGGCATCAAGGCATATGGGGAAAGCATCAACACCGCCCAGGTACTTGAAGAGCAGGCCCTTGCCTTCCATCACGGGCATACTCGCCTCCGGACCGATATCACCCAGGCCGAGTACGCGGCTTCCGTCGGTGACCACCGCCACATTGTTCCATTTGTTGGTATGCTCGTATACCATCTCTGGATTGGCATGGATATCGATACACGGTTTGGCAACTCCGGGTGTGTACCAGACTCCGAAATCATCGAAGCTTTTTATCTGCACCTTGGGGGCGATCTCTATTTTTCCCCTGTAGAAGGGATGCCATTTCATGGACTTCTTCGCTGGCTCCTCGGCCTTCCTCAGCAATTCCTCTTTGGTAACCTTTCTTTCTGACATGGTACTAACTCCGGGAGGTTGAAAAGAAGTGGCGTATAAATAATTATGGCCATTTTCGTATCAAGGAAGCAGACCTATTATCACGCTGTTGCCGAAGGAGAGAAAAAGTCCCATCAGTATTGCCATGGATATTATCAACCAAGCCCTGATTTGATCGTCCAGATGGGTTGCTGTGGCGGCGCCGTAGAACATACCAAGGCACAGGATCATTACGCCCACATAGGTCAGCAACAATGCCGGATAGGTCAGGCGTGATTCCTCCTGGGAATCCTCAGGGTCTTCCACCGGTGCACTATCCATGATGATGGAAAAGAGGATGGAGTAGCCGACGATCACCATGATGATACCGATAACACCTAACCACACGAATCCTCTTTTTGGCTTTCTTCTGGATACCGAGGCTGGCACCCTGCTCGGTAGGAAGCCCTTGTCCACTGAAGTACGTCTCGGTTTCGTATTTGTTTCGGGTTTACCCCAAACTATCTTGGTTTTTTTACCGGATCTTTCGTAACGACCAACACCTGTGGAGTATGATTTCCAGTTAAAAACGCGATTGCAGTCTCTGCATCGGCCGGTGCCGTCCTTTTTGAACACCAGGTTCTCGGAACCGCATTGATAACATATTCCTTCTTTGGGCCGGTCTACCATTGACACACCTTTTATGTTCATCTGTTTAACGATTAAAAATCTTTCGTAGGCCCCTTCCAGAGGATATCGACTTCATCCGTTCGATAATTTTGCCTGATGTGACTCTCCCTTACCGGCAGGGTCATGCCTGCTCCGTGCATCAAATAGCCCGTCCAGGCGATCATGGCCCCGTTATCGATGCAGAATTCACCCTCGGGCACATGGGCCGAAGCCCCCCTCTCCTTGGCCATGATACCGATCATCTCCCTCAAACGTTCGTTACGCACGACGCCACCACCCAGCAGTACCTCATTCTTACGGGTATGGGCGAGGGCTCTTTCCGTCACCTCCGTGAGCATCGAGAAAGCCGTTTCCTGTATGGAGAAGCACTTGTCCTCCAGGGGCGCGTCCAGGTTCAGTGCCGCGGTGAGCATGCCCGAAAAGGATACGTCCATCCCCTTGACACTGTAGGGAAGCTGGAGATAGTTAGAGCTCTTCAGTGCCCTTTTCTCCATGACGGGTCCCCCGGGGAAGGGTATGCCGTTTGCCCGGCCGAACTTGTCCAGCATGTTACCCAGGCCTATATCGAGGGTCTCGCCGAACACCCTGTACCTGCCCCGGGTGTGGGCTATCACCTGGGTATTACCGCCGGAAACGTAAAGCAGTATCGGGTCCCGGGCATCGGTTCTCAGTCGCCCGATCTCCAGATGTGCTATGCAGTGATTGACCCCTACCAAAGGTACCTTCAATCTCAGGGAAAGGGCCCTTGCAGCGGTGGCCACGGTACGAAGACAGGGGCCCAGACCGGGGCCCTGAGAGAAGGCCACCACATCTATCTCGCCGTGCTCCAGCCCCGCGGTGCCGAGGGCTTCAGAGATACTGTCCACCACATTGGCGGCATGGTGATTGGCAGCCTCCCTGGGATGTATGCCCTCCTCCGCAGGATAGGACCTGATTATGTTCGCCAGCACGGTTCCCGAACCGTTGACGATGCCCACTCCGAGCGTGTGAGCTGTGCCTTCGATACCGAGTACGTTCATGATAAAAAAGAAGAAGGATGAAAGGGTTTTATTTTCCGATCCTGTAAACGCCGGTGCTGCAAGACGGGCACACGCCTTTTGTGGCCGGTCGCCCGTTCTTCATGGTCACTTTCTTCGGATCTTTTATCTCTACTTTTTTCCTGCATTTTACACAGTATGCTTGCGTCATGTTATTCACTCCCACGGTAATATTACTACAAGTATTAAAGATTTCCTCGTAAAAAGGGCATTTTCGGGGTAAAATTGAGGTCAGGTGACCGGAGTAAGCCCCTTTCTGTTCATAACGGCATTCATCTATGCGTCCTACCTGTCGGTCCCAGGAAGATCATCCCGAACTGTTTGGACTTGCTCCTGCGGGGAAGTCGCCGTTTCATCGGTCCCTTCGGGTCTTTGCTCGGCGGGTTAACTCGCCTTGCCTCACGGCAGGCTTCGCACACCTCATCGCTCACCGAAGGACGTGTCGTTTCTGCGCCCCATCGGGAGGTTTTCTCCCGATGTCCCTGGAGATACGAGATCTCCGAAGGATTGCCAAGATTCTCACCTTGCTGCCTTGCTGCAGCCCGCATTTCCTGCGGAGAGGGGACTTTCCTCAGAGTCTAACTCCGTGAGCCGTTCTCGGTCTCCTGACCTGATAGCATGTTCTACCAACTGGTATATTACCTTTGTGCAGAGCTAGCCGGTACCATCCGTAGTGAGGTATAGATTTCATTCCCTTTCCAATATCGATTGTTACGCGATATCCTTAAACCCGTTCTCCTGGATTGGTGATAAAACAGTACGGTTTAGGATCAAAGAGAGCCACATCTCTTATCCGTTCAAGGAGAAAGGTTCTTTCATCATCCCTTAGATGGCAATAGGCGGTTAGTCTGATAACATTGTCATATGAACTCTTTTCGAGATTCAT